>CBFHPE010000244.1:0-1069 GCA_965657515.1 Sulfurovum sp. | reverse complement strand
AAAACACCGCTATGGGAAAGTGCGTCTATGGGGTTCTCTTGGTTTTGTAGGCATCGAACTCTGGTTGGGGAGGGTACTTGATGCACCTTATGAAGCCCTCTATTATTTAAGTGCTACAGCATTTTTTACTCTTCTCTTTGGTGCCATACTCACAAAATATGATACGATCTCTCATTCTACTGCACAAGATGATGCATCATTTTCACTCTCCAAATATTGGGCGTTTTGGGTCTCTATCTTTTTAATGCAGGTAGGTTTTGGTGGTTTTTATAACTTCTTTACCATCTATGAGACTGCCCATGGGATCTCACTTGAAATGGTAAGCTGGATGTGGAGTTTTGGTGTGATATGTGAAATTTTTATGCTCTATTTTCAAGGTCCATTGCTGCAAAGAAATTTACTTCATATCCTGCAGTTTGCTACGCTTGTCACAGCACTCAGATGGATGATACTTTACCTCTTCCCCGACTCGGTAACACTGACCTTTGCATCACAATCCCTGCATGCCATCGGCTTTGCGCTCTACCATACTGCAGCCATCACCTATGTTTTTTCACTTTATACGCAGAAAAAGCTTGCACAGCAGTTTTTCCTGGGTATTGCATTTGGGTTAGGCGGTTCAGTAGGCGCTGTACTCTCCGGTCAGATCTATGGAGAGTATCTTTTCCTGGTTGAGTCCATCATCACCTTTATGGCATTTATTGTCTTGCTAATACATCAAAGACGTAAAGAGAGTATACTGGCATGAAAGGAAACACTTATGCCGTCATTTTTGCAGGTGGGAAAAGTTCTCGTATGGGTGAGGACAAAGCCCTACTGCCTTTTGGCAACTACCCTACGCTCACTGAATTTCAACAGGCCAAACTCAGTACTTTCTTTGACAAAGTCTATATCTCGGCCAAAGAAAATAAATTTGATTTTGATTGTACGGTAATCGAGGACAACTATATAGAGAACTCTCCACTTGTGGGACTCATCTCAATTTTTGAAACTTTGAAAGAAGAAGAGGTTTTTATTTTAAGTGTGGATGCACCCTTTATCGACAAAGAAACTATCGAGAAGCTTTTGA
>CBFHPE010000243.1:0-1105 GCA_965657515.1 Sulfurovum sp. | reverse complement strand
CAAATATCTCTTTGGTATCGAGTGGACCATGATAGAGTTCCACTCTCTAACCGCCACACACAGGAGGTAAGATAGAAACCTTGTCTCCATCTTTAAGTGTTGTACCAAGGTCATTGACCATTGTATCGTTCAGGGCTACAGCACATTTATCTAACCACTCTGTGATGGTACCATCTTCTTTTAATTTTGCAGATACATCTGCCAAAGTGTTTGCTTCCATTTCCATAGGTGCTTTACCTATAGGTCCTAAAAATTCTACTTTTATCATGAGAAATCCTCTTTTAAATATGACGAGTCATATGAGCCTACTTCTGAGGTGACCAAAGGGAATACCTTTAGGGCCAACTCAGCGTTAGCGTAGTTTTATCGAGCTTTGCCCGACAAACGTTCTATTAATAGTTATCGCGATTATAATTCTTGTTTGGTATAATCATGCTTAATTTATACATGGAGTGAGTATGTTATTTGGTTCTATTTCGTATCTAAACTTACTTCCTTTTCAACTCTTTTTGAAAAAAAACCTAAAATCCTCAGCAGCTAAAATGTCCTTTAATTATAAACGGGCAGTTCCAAGCAAGATCAATGCAGCACTCAAAAGAAAAGAGGTCAATGCCGCCTTTATCTCATCTGTAGAGTCCCGTACGTCACAATGCACCAACCTAGGTATTATCGCACATAAAAAAGTCTACTCGGTCTTACTTTTAGAAGGAGATAATGAAATAGACCCCGCTTCTGCAACCTCAAACCAACTAGCCAAAGTCTTAGATCTTCAGGGTAAAGTACTGATAGGAGATGCTGCTCTTAAACACTATCTGAATGGGGGAGAAGGTATTGACCTGGCTGAAGCCTGGTATACAAAAACCAGATTACCTTTTGTTTTTGCCAGACTCTGCTACAACCAACATGGCTGCGCTGTAGAAAAACTTGCAAAGACCTTTTCACGCACTAAAGTAAAGATCCCTCAATATATATTAAAAAAAGAAGCAAAAAGGCGAGGCATTACTCCCAAACAACTTAGATGGTATTTGGAGCATATTCATTATAAAATGGATGACAGGGCGAAGAAATCTTTGAAGTTATTTTTAAAACAGAGTAAAAAGATCTG
>CBFHPE010000242.1:0-1116 GCA_965657515.1 Sulfurovum sp. | reverse complement strand
GTTATATGGTACTGAATCCTACATGGACCATTACAGACAATCTTGTCAAAAGAGATCTGATCCCTGTACTAAGGAAAAACCCTATGTATATGGAAGAGAACAATATCCATGCATTTAAAGGTAACAAAGAGATAGAGATAACCCAGGAGATGCTGGATCCTTATGAAAAAAGTGAAGAGCGTGTACCATACCGTTTTGTACAGTTCCCAGGTGAAACAAATGCACTTGGACGTGTAAAGTTTATGTTTCCCAATAAATATGCTGTTTACCTGCATGATACAGACAACAAATCACTGCTTTCACGACGTTATAAGATCTACAGTTCAGGCTGTATACGTCTAGAAAAACCTTTTGAACTTGTGGACACGCTGCTTGAACATACCAGAACGAATTATTCTCAAAGTAAAATAGATGAAATACTTGAAAGTAATAAACCCACAACTATCGGTCTTAAACAACGTATTCCTGTCCATATCATTTATTTTACTGTCTATAAAGAGGATGGATTAGCCTACTTTAAAAATGATATCTATTTGTATGATAAGATCATTGAAGAATCAGTGGTAGGAAATAAAAAACCTACATTCACAGTACCTAAAAAACGTATGATCTCTGTAAAAAAGAATGCACAACCGCTTTCTAATTAGATTTTTTTCTCATCTTCACTCTTTGCAGATGTGCCAATGCAATGGCCATAGCATCTGTAATGTCTAAAGGCTTGATCTCTTTTTTGATTCCAAAGAGTCTTTTTACCATAAATGCGACTTGCTCTTTAGTCGCTTTTCCATTTCCTGTCACTGCTTTTTTTACTTGTAATGGAGTGTATTCATAGAAATAACCGACCTCTTGAAGCACTTTTAAAGAGAGTGCCCCTCTAAACTGTGCAAGCTTCAAAACAGACTGGGGATTGTAAGCAAAAAAGATATCTTCAATAGCCACTTCATCTACCTTATGTGCCTTTAAAATGACGTCAAAGCCCTCTACAAGCTCTACTATCTGCTCTTGTAACTCTTTTGCTTTGATTTTGAGTAAACCTGCTTCAACAAGTGAAAACTTTTTTCCATCCCAATGTATGATACAGTAGCCTAAATTACGGCTTCCGGGGTCTATTCCTAA
>CBFHPE010000241.1:0-1201 GCA_965657515.1 Sulfurovum sp. | reverse complement strand
AAAAGTAGGTTCGAAACTTTGCGTAGTCACCCGCTCTATCTCTGCAAGTTCTGAGATAAGTTCATTCATACGTTCAAAGGCACGCACAAGTATCTTTTTACTGGCTTCATCTTCCATCATCTCAACAACGATACGTCCTTTGGTAATGGGTGTTTTAAGCTCATGCATCAAGTTACGCATAAAGAGGTTCTTGGAAGTACTCAAAGCGTTAATATGTACAATGGCATCATCAAAACTTTTTGCAATTTTACCTATCTCATCATCATAGAGATAGGTAATACGTGTCTGCATATCACCCTGGGCAAACCTTTGTATCTGTTTATGTAATTTTCTTAAGGGGTAAAGCTTTCTTAAGACAGCCAAATAAAGTACAAGAAGCACAGCAATAAGAAAAACGCCCAAGGCAATAGCGATCTCAAAATAATAATTCTCAGCTCTGTCATCTTCTAGCAAAAGATTGTGTTGCATACGTTGCACATAAATATAATGTTCATCTTCTATTTTAAATACCCTTACTTGTCCTAGTGAAGAACCTCCTGTAAACACTGTTTCACCCTCTAGCTCTATATGCTTTTTGATCTCTATGCTTTTCTTCTGTGATACAGGTTTTACACGTAAATCCTTATAGAGTGCATCCAAGTCTTCTTTTCCTGGATTGAGCTGTAATTTTGAGAGAAAAGTAATGGAGATAAGTTGATAGCGTTTATACTCCTCGATCTTATGTCGGTCTTTATCCCAGGAGAGAAAAAGTAAAAAAGTAGCAATCAAAATTAAAATTGCTACAGAAAAAAGAATATGTATAAAGGTCGTTACAGATAAGTTTCTCATACTCTGTCAGTTAAAAGGTATCCTACACCACGAATAGGTTTAATGTAGATATTATCAGGATCCACTTTCGCGATCTTCTGTCGTATCCGTGAGATGATCACATCAATATTTTTAATAGAGCTGTCATCGTCAATATGTTCACTCTCATATAAAAGCTGTTCTCTTGAAACTGAACCGTTTTTATGCTGTAAAAGCATACCCAGAATATCATACTCTGCAGCAGTAAGTTCTAATGATTTACCTTTGAACCTGATCTCTCTGGCATTGGGATCTGCAACAAAAAGTGCTTCTACTTCGGGTGCTTTTTCATCTACACTGTGTGTACGTCTTAAGATCGTTTTTATACGTGTCACAAGTTCTCTAGGGTCATAAG
>CBFHPE010000240.1:0-1209 GCA_965657515.1 Sulfurovum sp. | reverse complement strand
AAACAGAAATGGCGGACTTACCAAAGAAGAGATAGAAATAAAATTCTCTATGTATCTTGGTGCCCAAAAGATTCTCTGGCTTGACCATGGATATCTGGCAGGAGATGATACGGATTCCCATATAGATACTTTAGCACGTTTTGTCAACACTAAGACCATAGTCTATGTCAAATGTGATGACAAAGATGATGAACATTATGATGCCCTACAAAAAATGGAAGCACAACTTAAAACATTTAAAACAAAAGAGGGTGAACCTTACAGACTTGTAGCACTCCCAATGCCAAAAGCTATCTATTGTGATAAAAAAGAGAGGTTACCTGCTACCTATGCAAATTTTCTCATTACCAATGATGCACTTGTCTACCCAACTTATAGCGACATAAATGACACAGTAGTACATGGGATATTTAAAGCGTTATTTCCACAAAAAGAGATCATTCCCGTGAACTGTCTAAAACTCATAGAACAAGGTGGAAGTTTACACTGCTCCACCATGAACATAGCTCATTAAATATAACTTTCTGAGCAAAGCCCAAAAAGTTGACTTCAGCAGTCAGCTCAAGTGATTAATCACTTTGATATAAAATACGAAGGAAAAAAATGAAAACTGCACTTATACAACAAAAATATGAAGGTACAAAAGAAAAAACCCTGCACGCCACAAATAGCAAAATAGCTGAAGCAGCTAACAGTGGTGCACAACTTGTTGTACTTCAGGAACTACACCAAACAGACTATTTCTGTCAAAGTGAAGATACAAAGTTTTTTGCCTATGCCAATGATTTTGAAAAAGACATCGCTTTATGGTCAAAGGTGGCAAAAGAGAACAGTATAGTTTTAGTCACTTCACTGTTTGAAAAACGTACAGCAGGGCTTTACCACAATACAGCCGTGGTCTTTGAAAAAGATGGCTCTGTTGCAGGGAAATACAGAAAGATGCACATCCCTGATGACCCGGGGTTTTATGAGAAATTCTACTTTACCCCTGGAGATCTTGGTTTTGAGCCGATACAAACTTCGGTAGGTAAACTGGGGGTATTGATCTGCTGGGACCAATGGTATCCTGAAGCAGCGCGTGCTATGACACTTAGGGGTGCAGAACTACTCATCTACCCTACTGCTATAGGCTGGTTTGATGAAGACTCTAAAGAAGAGAAAGCACGCCAACTTGATAGCTGGATCACAATACAGCGTTCACATGCTATT
>CBFHPE010000239.1:0-1235 GCA_965657515.1 Sulfurovum sp. | reverse complement strand
ATCTTTCAGCAGATTATCGTTTAGATCTTGATACGTATGAGGAGCATTACTGTTCTCATGAAGATAAAGAACATTTGGATGGATCTGTGTATGCTTTAGTAGAGTATTACCGTGATGCACTGAAAAATACCAATCTTGCTGCAGGACCAGGGAGTTATCCGACAGCTACCTTACTGGGTATCTTGCCATTTGTACCATATCTTGATGCGAATGCACCACTTTTTGTGGATGCAAAATCAGGTCTTTCAGGTGCAGGAAAAAGCCTTTCTGAAAATGCACATTTTGTCAATATGAATGAAAATATTTATGCCTACAAAGCACTGAATCATCGTCATGAACCGGAAATTGCAGAGAAGATAGAAAAGGTACACGGGGTTAAAATAAATGTAAACTTTGTGCCTCATCTTATCCCTGCGACACGTGGTGAGTTGGTTTCTGTTTATGGCACTTTGAAAGAAGATGTTGATCCTATAGCACTGCTGAAAGAGCACTATAAGAATGATCCGTTCATCCGTATACGTGAAACACCTGTAGACATCAAAAGTACTGCAGGTACACATTTTTGTGACATTTATGCGATCAGAAAAGGAAATGCTTTGTTTGTAAGTTCAGCGATTGATAACTTACTGAGAGGGGCAAGTTCACAGGCACTTGCTGCAGCGAACCTTATGTGTGGTTATAGTGAAGGTATGGGGTTACCAGTTATTCCTTATATGCCATAAGGAATAACTGCTAACAGAAATTTAATATATTTGTTTATTGAATTTCCTTTTGTTTGAATTGAGGCGTTGTTCCTCTCTTCATTTTTTTAGAAAAAACGAAGCAAAAAATCGTTGTGGCTCTCGAATCGCTTTGCTTTCAAGGGCGTTCGCCACAACAAGGCACACCACGTGTGATTAAAAGGGAGACAATGAAAGTCATCAAAGAAAATGCCATCTTCATTGCAGATTCACATTACCCCCATCACGGTGATGACTTCTTAACACTTCTCAAAAAATTAGAAAAAAAAGAGATCCATACCCAACAGATCTTTTTGATGGGTGATAACTTTGATCTTCTCTTTGGGCATAATGATTACATCCAAACCTTTTCCTCCGAGGCAATAGCAATATTGCAAGATCTTTCAAAAACAGTGGAAGTACACTATTTTGAAGGTAACCATGACTTTTGTCTCAAAGAACTTTTCCCAGATATACAAGTTTATACCAGAGAAGAACAACCGATACATTTTACTT
>CBFHPE010000238.1:0-1248 GCA_965657515.1 Sulfurovum sp. | reverse complement strand
AGAGACATAAGACACATAAGATCACTCTACATGTAGGTGCAGGGACATTTAAACCTGTAGAAGCTGAAGAGATTCTCGATCACCCTATGCATTCTGAGTATTTTGATATCCCTGAAACATCTGCACAGGTATTAGACACGGGAACACCTCTTTTGGCCATAGGAACAACGGTGACCAGAACGATTGAGTATTATGCACGAACCAAAAAAACACAAGGAGAGTGTGACCTCTTCTTAAACCCTTCCAACCCACCTCAAAGAGTCACTTATCTACTCACCAATTTCCATTTACCGAAAAGCACCCTTATCATGCTTGTCTCTTCTTTTATCGGAAGAGAAAAAACGTTAGACTTATATAAAGAGGCCATAGAGAAAAAATATAGATTTTTCTCATATGGGGATGCGATGTTAATACTTTAGAAAGGTGTATTGATGGTAGTGATGTGGAAATATATTTTAATACTTATATCAACCTTGTTTATTTTGAGTGGATGTGCACAGAAAAAACCATACAACTACCCAAATTAT
Organism: Sulfurovum sp.; assembly: GCA_965657515.1. GTDB lineage: Bacteria > Campylobacterota > Campylobacteria > Campylobacterales > Sulfurovaceae > Sulfurovum. The sequence continues at coordinate 721 of CBFHPE010000238.1, read as the reverse complement.
GAAATTATCAAACCTGAAAAAACCTGTAAGCCCAACAGAAATAACATTCAAGACCTGTTAGACTCTTATCTTGGTAAACCTTACGTCTGGGCAGAAGAAGGCCCTCATGCATTTGACTGTTCCGGACTCACCTATAACATCTATGGTTCTATGGGTATAGAGATTCCACGCGTAGCAAGAGAACAGGCAAAAATGGGTAAAAAAGTCCATTTTCAGAACTTACATTATGGTGACCTTATCTTCTTTGGCTCAACCAACAAAAGAAGTAAATATATCAATCATGTAGGTATCTATCTGGGAGATGGATGGTTCGCACATGCCAGCAGTAAAGACAGAAAAGTCACAGTCAGCCACTTTGACAAAGAACCTGTTTACACCAAACGAATGAAAGTATGTAAACGCTATTTAAGTGAAGATGAACGTGCAAAATATATGAATTGTGATGTGCCTCTTCAAAAAATGGAAATTACAAGCTCACGCTATACCACACCATGGCAACCGGGAATGAAGCTGCCTAAAAAAGCTGTACCGAGTTAAACAGTTGATTAAAGTCAATTTAAATGCATTCATCTATAATAGAGCTATGAAAAAAATCACCTGTCTCACTTTAGCCTTGCCCCTCTTATTACTGCTTACAGCATGTAAACCTGATCCTCATCCTAAAAATCCTGATTATGCGATAAAAAAACCTATGGTTAAGTACGAACCAAATAAAAAAAAT
>CBFHPE010000237.1:0-1255 GCA_965657515.1 Sulfurovum sp. | reverse complement strand
GAAGATCCTGCATTTTCACAACAAAGTTTTGGAACACCAGATTTTGGTGGAGGATTTGGCTTTGATCCAAATGGTGGATTTTAATAAAATCTACTCTTCCACCACTTCCCTATTTGAAAAAGCATTAAAGAACATAGCGATCACAGAACCTATCATTAAAAGGTAGGCAATGACTCTCGTCATCCCTGATATAAATGACTCATACGCCAATACCCCCATCGTACTGAAAATATAATGAAAATCATGTAAAGCATCTACACCTAAAAATGATTTATGTGCAGGCAGAATGGCTCCTTCATGGGCTGTTGACATATACCATGCTGTATGGTCCATGGAGATACCCAAGATAAACAGTCCTATATAAAACGCTGTATAGTTACCTTTTTTCTTATAGTAGTAAGCTATACCCAGTGGGAATAACCACTGAAAAAGTGTACCGTTGGCTATCATCACAAACTTTGGACAAGGCAGGATATAACAAACACCATGTCCACCTTCATGCACGATACCCAGTGTCTGCGTTATGATGAATTGATAGAGTACAAACAGTTGTTCTAAAAAACCTGATGGTGTGTGTATCACATTGGCATATGGTTTATATTGGATATAGAGAATTAAGAAAAATAAGAAAAAAACTAAAACTGTCTTTTTAGCATTAGAGGTAGGAAGATGGTCTTGTTCAGTTTTCTTTTGAGGGAAAAGATGACTGAACTTAGACTTTTTCAAAATGAAAGATTAGATATCTCTAGGATCTACGATCTTACCTGCGATCGCTGAAGCTGCTGCTACAGCAGAGTTTGCCAAGTAGATTTCAGAAGTTCTAGCTCCCATACGTCCTACAAAGTTACGGTTGGTCGTAGCGACACAACGTTCACCGTCACCCAAGATTCCCATGTATCCACCTAAACAAGCACCACAGGTTGGGTTAGAAACAACCGCGCCTGCCTCAATAAGAATTTCCATCAAACCTTCTTTTTGTGCCTGAAGCAAGATCTTCTGTGTTGCAGGTGTCACGATCATACGTGTATGACGTGCAACTCTATGCCCTTTCATGATCTCCGCAGCGATACGTAAATCTTCGATACGTCCATTTGTACAAGACCCTATCATCACCTGATCGATCTTAAGATCATCTGCTACTGCAGTCTCTACAGGTTTACCGTTTTCTGGTAAAAATGGATATGCGATCACCGGAGAAAGTGCTGCTGTATCTATAGTAATCACTTGACAATATGCTGCATCTGCATCTGCAGTA
>CBFHPE010000236.1:0-1309 GCA_965657515.1 Sulfurovum sp. | reverse complement strand
ACTTGAGACGAAAAGCATATGAAATATCATAAAAATAGCTAGAAATAAGCCTGTGGCACTTTGGAGAAAATCGAGTCTCGCAGGTATCCGACTTTTCTTTTTTTGAGTTGTTTTACCTAAGAGACTCTCTACTATCCTATCGTTAGACATAGTATCATCCTTTTTTAATTAAATTTAATGTAGTTTGAAAATATAGTGAACTATTATGAGGAAGCTATATGCTTCCTGGTTTATTCTGTAGGAAGAAGAGCTACTTGCTGTTGGAGAAAAGTATCAATATCTTTCACCACAACGTTCATATCTCTCTCTCCATCAATTACTTTGAGCAGGTCATTTTGATTGTAGAACTCTTCGATTTCCGCAATGGTCTCTTGATAGATCCTCATAGTGTTATTGAACAGATCTTCACTTTTAGATTCATCGCCACCTAACACACGTTCTTTGGCTACATCTTCGCTTACTCTTATCTCGATCACTGAGCTAAGTTCAATCCCTTCAATATTGTTCAGAGCGTCTGCAAAAAATTTCATTTGTTTCTCTTTTCTTGGGAAACCATCCAGTAATACAATGTCAGTTGGTGCATTTCTGACTGCTCCGACAATAGTGTCGATAACGATATCCGTAGGAACAAGCTCTCCTCTTTCTATAAAACCTTTGTTGATCTTTCCTAATTTTGTCTCTTTTTCTACTTCACTTTTCAGTAGATTACCTGTAGAGTAATGGGTAATATCTGAGTGGTTTTTAGCAATATGACCACCATCCGTTGTTTTTCCTGAACCTGGTGCTCCAATAAGAAGTATAAGCTTTTTTGACATTTTTTTCTCCATAAAATACTGTATTATTGTAATTATAACGAATATAATATTTATATACTTTATGAGATGGTTGAAATTTTTCATTTAATGTATCTGATACGTTAAATTGTATGAACAGTAATCATATTTTACCATCATAAAACAACACTTCGCTATAATACTGTAAAGACTAAGATAGATGGAAGAAAAATGAATTTAGAACAACAAGATAAACAGTATGTACTTCAGACCTATGCTCGTAATTATACGAATTTTGTGAAAGGTGTGGGTTCTACACTTTATGATGGTCAGGGAAAAGATTATATAGACTTTGCTTCCGGTATAGGTGTGAATTCAGTTGGTCATGGAAATGAAAAGCTCAGTTCTGCCATTTGTGAACAAGCTAAAAATATCATTCATATTTCAAATTTACAGGTGATTGAACCACAGGCGAAACTCGCACAGAAAATCGTAGAATTAAGCGGTTATGATATGGGTGTTTTCTTTGCAAACTC
>CBFHPE010000235.1:0-1337 GCA_965657515.1 Sulfurovum sp. | reverse complement strand
ACCAAATAGCATTTTAGTCGTTGTTTTATTATTCCCCACACTAGGATCAGGATTACTGTCATTTCTAAGATCAAATGAGAGTTTAACCGAGAAAAAATCAAAGAGAGGTATACCTAAAGTCAGGTTAGATCTCAACACCCAATCGTCACCAAAATCTTCTAGGCTTGGATAATACATCACAAATCCATTTATGATCAACCTATTGATATACGCTAGGTCATCTATTTGATACTTACCAGTCACATTAAGTGCTCCTGCAACAAAATTTTTATCAGAATAAGTCTCTGTATATGAAGTTGTTACATATCCTAAACCAGCAGAAGTTTCCAACCATCTATTTTTATCATATTTAAACCTGTATCCATACCCTGCAGATGGAATCCAACGATTCTCAATATGTCTGGGACGATCATAATCGGCTGCCAAATTTGCAAAATAAAACTGATCGTTCTTAAAATGATTTTGATACATTAAAATAGCTACCAATTCATCTTTATTCACTACTTTATCTGTATCTACTGTTTCTGAAGTATCATGTTCATACGTTAAATAAAAATTAATTTCATGCTCTGCTTGCTTATGTTTTAAATTCATTACAACATCTAATTCATTTTTTTGATTACTACTGTTCTCTATCTCAAATCCTACATTAACATTACCACTAATATATGGAAATTTATTTCGAACTTTATTTTCAAATGAGGCATCATGACTTACAGACATTACAAAGTTATCAATATCTGAAATTTTAATCGTCCTTTCATTTTCACCTTCAAGTACTTTGAGATATTTATTATCTTCTATCCCAACCACACGTCCTTCAATATCCATACGTTTAAATGAGATATGATAATTATATTTTGTGACGATAGATTCTATATCTTTATAGGCAATGTGATTTAACCCTTCACTATAGAGAAGTCTGAATGAAAGTTTCTCAGGCCCCAGTTTCATCACACGACCATGCAAGACCATACCATGCACAACGATCGTGTCTTTGATCTCTTCTTCCTCTGATGCTTGATTTACTTTCCCTCCGGCATAAGAAAAAAATGACATCATGATGAATAGTAAAAAATATCTATATATAGGGGCATACATCTAAAGTCCTTTATATGATTTTGAAATATATTTATTTATCATAGCTTAAATAGTCTAAAGCTTATATTCCAAACTCTTTATTGGCATTTTTATATTGGAAAAAGGTTCAATGATAACATCTATATCACTCAATTTATACTTTAAAGGAAATCCAATTTCAGAATTTTTGGCAGTACTTTCCAAGATAAAAAATTTTCTATCATTAACCCACAACCCTCTTTTATACCTTAGTCTTT
>CBFHPE010000234.1:0-1374 GCA_965657515.1 Sulfurovum sp. | reverse complement strand
TCCTTATTTTAAAAGTATAAGATAAAAAATGTTTAGGTAATGAAAATCTGACAAATTGACATATAATTAGATAAAAGCATATAATTTTTAAACGTACTACACAATTATTTAAATGTCATGAGAGCATATCCTTTATTTTGAAAATAGATCGTATCAATAAAACTATTTTCAGATATTTGAATAAAGGGTAATACTTCTTTTTTTTCAATGGCATTTGCACTCAATGACATTGCACAGGCAATAATTTTTACCTTTTTATCTTTTGCTAAACGTATGATACTCTCTTGTGCTTTTTTTATGTATGGTATATCTTCATCAGGAACTATTTCATTATATACGTTCGAAATCATAGGGACACATCCACCATGAAGAGTGATGACAAAGTTGGCTGTATGTCCTCCTTTTTCAATCATATCCATTGTTTTTTCTATTAAACCCATACGTGATTTTATAAAACGGGCATTATCCGAACTACAGTCAAAAACAGACTTATACTCTTGTGCCTGTGTAAAACTCATTACACTTGCTATAAGACATATATACTTTTTCATCATTAACATTATTCTCCTGGAATTAAATTACTCACTTTTGAATTATAAGCGATATTTCTTACACCTATATTAAAAACGTTAAGTTTAACTTAACGTTTTTAATATATACTTCTATAAAGACACATTATTAGGAATAATATGAAGAAGATAATTAAAGTTATACTGAGTTCACTATTGATATTTATGAGCATACCGACAAGTTCTGTTGCAGGAGCAAAAAAAGGACAACGTATATATAAAAAATATTTCCACAAAAAATGTGGATTTTCAGGTGTGACATTTGCCAGACATCATTTGCAGGAAGAGTGGGAAGAAATTTATGAGACTGACAGATTACTGGATGAAGCAAAACATATATGTCCTCATCTTGATACTGAAAAAATTAAAAAGGAATGGTGGAAAGATTTATATTTATACTCGGTCAAATATGCAAAAGACGGTGTTCCGCCAAATGGATGTGATGATTAGAAAAAAACAACGAAGGAGTAATGCATGGAACTTTGGAAAATAATAATCTTCTGCCTCATAATACTTGCTATTGTCGTAGGTGGATATGTCTATATGTTCTTTCATATTATGAGAAGAGATCCTAGAGAATTAGAGTATAGAAAACACATGGGTCAAGATAATGCTCTGATACCGCCTAAAGATAAAAAATAATCTTATGACTTAAGATGTTTAGCGTGAAAAATATCTTTGTTAAACTTACTTTTCAAGTAAAGGAATCGGCCCAAAGTACCCTGTGTAGGCTCTTGCATCATCCTCTTTTAACTTTTTATCTTTATCTGTTTCTCCATAAGGGTGTTGGATTGTTGCCATGATA
>CBFHPE010000233.1:0-1415 GCA_965657515.1 Sulfurovum sp. | reverse complement strand
CATACCTCTATCTTTCGATGTCAGCATACTGTAGTAAAATAGATTTCAACGGTGCTGCAAGTTGGTTTTTATTGCAATATCAAGAAGAACAAGATCACGCAACACGTATCTATAATTACCTTATTGAACAGGATGCTACGATATCACTTAACCGTGTTGATAAACCTGAAAAAAAATTTGGAACATTACTGGAGACTTTTCAAAAAAGTTTAGAACATGAGCAAATGATGACAAGTAGACTTAATGAGCTCAGTAATGATGCCCTAAAAGAGAAAGACCATGCGACCTACAACCTACTCCAATGGTTTGTCAATGAGCAGGTTGAAGAAGAGGCAAGTGTCAATGAGATTATCTCAAAGATCAAACTTGTTAAAAATGACGGGTATGGCCTGCTTATGATTGACAATGAACTTGGTAAAAGAAACCCTGCTGCAAGTGGTGCGGTCGCCTAACATATCTCATCTATGATTGCGGTATGACATAATCGTCATCCCGCATACTTCTAGCCGTAGTGTTACGTATCTTTTTTAATTCCATATCTATATACTCTAATCCATCCAACATCTTCAAAGAAGCCACTGTCGAGTAACGCATCATCTCTGCCCTGTGAACAAAAATATAAAATCCATTTTCATACAATCCTAATCGTATGGTTGCCGCTGTTGAGTAAGTCGTCAATATTGCATCATCATGACAAATGGCTCTGATGTCTGCAAAATGTTCTTTGGTCCACAAAAGCGGATTATGTGCAGGAGAAAATGCATCTTGATAGATGATGTCTATTTTTTCTTTGATCAGTGGAATACTTTGTCTGGCATCTCCCAGTAAGATCTCTATCTTAAACTGTTCATCTTCATAATAGAGATCTTGACTAATCGTTTGAATGATCTTCTTTATCTCTTTAAACTCTGGCGGGTAATCAAAGGTATCAAGAGAGCGTAGAAGTCCTTCATCAAACTCTGGAGAGAGTATATGTACTTTGGTTTTTAACTTCTGTTTTTTGATGTAGTAAAGTGTAGCAAAGGTGTTATATCCTAAACCAAAACATATATCTAAGATAGTGAGTTTTTCTTGATCTTTTTTTAACGCAAAAGCGGGCTTTACATGTTTTTCCAAACTTTCATGCAAAGCACCGTCTTTTGTAGAGTGATAGGGTTCATCAAACTCTTTAGAGTAAAGTGTGTTGGTTCCGTCTTCACAAAGTACGAGCTCTTTTTGAGCCCTTAAAGCTTCATCATACACTAAAAATTACTTATTTGCTTCTTTGAGTTGTTTTTTGGACATTTTTAACGTTTCATTGTCCATCTTTCCTATACCTTTGTCTAAAACATTTTGAGTGATGGACTGTGCATCATCAAGTGAGTGCATTTTGTAGGTTCCGCACTGATATAAGTTGAGTTCTGGTATATCTTTTT
>CBFHPE010000232.1:0-1423 GCA_965657515.1 Sulfurovum sp. | reverse complement strand
CACAAGCTGAGTGGGAAGAGATCTATGATAATGATGAGTTTCAAGAGGAAGCAAAAAGAATTTGCCCAAGATTAAAGCTTAATAAAATCAAAGATTCATGGTGGGAACATGTCTATGAATTTTCTTATAAATATGCCAGTGATGGTGTAGTTCCTAAATGTTAACAACCTGTAACTTCTAGGAGCAGTATCTCTTACTGCTCTTTTTTTTTCAATCACTTCACAATATATTCACAATTACATGCTATTATACTTCCATCTTAAAAATTAAAAGGATAAACATGAATAAAATTACTAAATTGGCTACTGCTGCTTTACTTGGTACAGTTATGCTTTCTTCAACTGCTACAGCAGATGTAAAGAAAGGTCAAAAACTCTATCTTAAGAAGCTGAAAGCTCCTTGTGGTATCTCTGGTGCTAAGTTTGCACACAAACATACTCAAGACGAGTGGGAAAATATCTATGAAGCTGGTAAATTTGCAGATGAAGTAAAAAAAATATGCCCTAAAGTTAAAAAAGTAAAAGAAAAATACGTTCCACATGTATATGACTTTGCATATGAATATGCAAAAGATTCAGGAAACGTTCCTTCTTGTTAAGAAGAGAGATAAAGTAAAACTTTATAATCTAGGTTAAAACTGCATGTACCTTTTTAGAAACATCAGTATTGGCCTCATACGACTTGTCGTATAAATCTAAAGAAATTAATATACTATTAAGTGAAATCACTATAGTATTTTTTTACTAGGAATTAAATTAGAGGAATTGATCTAATATTTGATATTTGATCAATAGCAATTATTATACTTAAAGGAATTAAAATGAAAAAACTTGCAATTACAATGTTACTAGCTGGATCTACTCTACTTATGGCTGACGGAGCTGCTGCTTACGCTAAATGTGTTGGTTGTCATGGTGCAAATGGAGAAAAAGCTGCTCTAGGTAAATCAGCTGTAATTACTGGTCAAGATGCTGCTAAAACAATTGAGCAACTTAACGGTTACAAAGCTGGTACACTTAATATTCATGGTATGGGTGGTCTTATGAAAGGTCAAGTTGCATCTATGGATGACGCTACTATCAAAGCTGTTTCAGAGTACATCGCAGCAATGAAATAAGAGTATTTTTTACTCTTGTTCAAAAGCCTTTTGGCTTTTGAATATTATCTCTTTAATACTCCAATTTTATCTATCTACTTATCATATAATCAATATACTAACGCTATAAAATTTAACATTTCGGTATGATATCGTCATCTGTATATTTGTTAGAGAATTCATAACATGTCCACATCAATAATTTTTGGTTTAATTAATCTTTGACCTTGTGTAGATACTCTTTGCTTCCTCTTGAAACTCATCATTATCATAGATCTCTTCCCACTCAGCTTGTGTATGATTTCTAGCAAATTTAACACCAGAAAA
>CBFHPE010000231.1:0-1445 GCA_965657515.1 Sulfurovum sp. | reverse complement strand
TACTGACAAGACCTTAGAGATGTTGCATACGTGTGCACTGTCAGAAAATTATCATGAGAGAAGGCTTGCATCTGAAGGTTTACGACCTAAGCTACCATGGGCAAAGAAACTAGCACTTGACTATAATGCTCCCTTAAAACATTTGGATAATCTCTTTTATGACAATACCCGATATGTGACACGTTCTGTGGCAAATCACTTGAATGACATTGCCAAAATTGATGCATCTTTGGTTGTGAAGACATTAAAGCGATGGAAGAAGTCTGCTAAACAAGATCCAAAAGAGATGGAGTTCATCACAACACATGCGCTTCGTACTTTAGTCAAAAAGGGTGATGAAGAAGCTTTGGCACTTTTAGGATATAAAAAGAGTCCTGCTATAGTAGTAAATCATTTAGAGTTAGATACTAATACTGTTAGAGTAGGGGATGCTCTGGTTTTTGAGTTTGAGATAGAAGCTAAAGAAGAGGCAAAACTTATGGTAGATTATCTGATTTATTTTAGAACAAAATTGGGCACTTTGAGTCCTAAAGTACATAAATTGAAAAAAGTAGAATTAAAAAAGGGTCAAAAAGTCATCATACAAAAGAAACACCCATTCAAAGCAGAGATGACAACACGTACACTTTATGAGGGGGAACATAAAGTTGAAGTGCAGATAAACGGAACAGTTTATACAAGTGATACTTTTATGTTGAAGATGTAAATACAACATACGTTACAATAAGTCCAACACTAATTCAGGACTCCTATAAATGATAAGAATTGTACTATATTCCCTTGCTATTATCTCCTTTACAGCTTGTGCACAAGAAGAACCTCAAATAAAACCACTTGCCTGTAGCACAAAACCGATACAGCCCATAAAGATCATAGATAAACCTATCGATTTTGGTGAAGAGCGTATCTCTATGACAAGAGAGTATATTAAGTCACATTATGGGATGGATGTCATTGATATAGAGATCACTCCAAAGATCATCTTACTTCATTGGACTGCTGAGATGGATCTAGATAAGTCATTTAAACGTCTTCAACCAGAGCATCTGCTTACAGATAGAAAAGACATAGCCAAAGCATCACTGCTTAATGTCTCTTCACAGTTTCTTGTAGCACGTGACGGGACGATCTACCGTTTAATGCCGGAGAACTGGATGGCACGTCATGTGATAGGACTTAACTACTCAAGTATAGGGATTGAAAATGTTGGTGGAAAAGGAAACACAACAGATGACCTTACACCTGAGCAGGTTCAGGCAAACATTGATCTTGTATATTATCTAAAAGCAAAATATCCAAGTATTGAGTATCTTGTAGGACATCATGAGTATAGACAGATGGAACAAACTTCATTGTGGCTCGAAAAAGACAAAGGCTACAGAACAGTTAAAAATGACCCGGGTGATGCTTTTGTAAACAAGGTACACAGCAAGACAGAATGTCTA
>CBFHPE010000230.1:0-1466 GCA_965657515.1 Sulfurovum sp. | reverse complement strand
ATTTTATGGCTAGAAGATGTAGCCAAAAGACTTATTGAAGAGAAAGAACATTTTGCATTGATGTTGGCAAAAGAGGTAGCAAAACCTATCAAGTTTGCACGTGTTGAAGTGGAACGTTGTGTAGAGACCATTAAACTTACTGTCTATGAACTTGCGAATCTCTCTGGAGAGACCCTTCCTACAGATATCATGCCAAGCGGTAAAAAAACGTTAGCATACTATAGACGTGAACCTGTAGGTGTTGTGGCATGTATCACACCCTTTAACTTTCCTTTAAACCTTGTAGCACATAAAATAGCACCTGCACTTGGGGCTGGTAATGCCGTGGTACTTAAACCTACACCTGAAGCGCCTGCAACAGCTTATATGTTTGCCAAATTATTTGTAGATTCTGAATATGCGGTGCCAGATGCACTCTCTTTGGTATATGGTGATGCAAAAGTGGGTTCAACATTAGTGCAGAGTGATATCCCTAGAGTTATCTCTTTTACGGGATCTGTACCTGTTGGGAGGATCATCACTAAACAAGCGGGTATTAAAAAAGTGTGTTTGGAACTTGGTGGAAATGCTGCCACATACATCGATAAAAGTGCTGATCTGAAATTAGCAGCTACGCGTTGTGCTTATGGGGCTTTTTTTAACTCTGGGCAAGTGTGTATCTCTCTTCAACGTATTTATGTACATGAAAATGTGTATGAAGAGTTCGCGACACACCTAGCAAATGAAACCAATAAACTAAAAGTCGGCTCACCGTATGATGAAGAGACTTTCATGGGACCGCTTATAGATGATGATGCGCGTAACAGAGCCAAGATATGGATAGCATCAGCTAAAAATGCCGGTGCCAAAGTGATAGCAGGTGGAAAAGATATAGATGGTATCTTCCCTCCTACTGTGATGACAGAGGTAACAGATGATATGAAGATCATATGTGAAGAGACTTTTGCTCCCATCGTTAGTCTGATTTCTGTACCTGACTATGAAACTGCAGTAGAGAAGATGAATGACTCTCCTTTTGGACTGCAGTTCTCTATCTTTACCAATGACCTTAGGCTGACGCAGGCATTTATAGATGATGCTGACTGTGGCGGTGTAGTGATCAATGACATTCCGACCTTACGTTTCGATGTACAACCTTATGGTGGTACAAAACTTTCGGGTATCGGACGTGAAGGTCCAAAGTGGGCACTTGAAGAGTTTACAGAGATTAAGTCTATTGTGATCTGTTAGTGAGATTGCTAACGCTGAGTTTCATCCGGTAAGAAGCTCAAGCGACTAGTCGTTTTTATATACCTTTGGTATAGTGTTAATATTATTTTATGGAGAGAATTTTATGGATTTTTTATTTACATCAGGGTTTTTAGGTACACGTGCACCACTTTTTATGGATATTGTATCCGTCATTGTTGCATTGTTGCCTTTTTTGATCTTTGGCGCGATCTTGCTTGCAAAGAAGGGAAATTATG
>CBFHPE010000229.1:0-1472 GCA_965657515.1 Sulfurovum sp. | reverse complement strand
TATTCTGACCATCTCCCTGTCTATGCATATTTTGATACAAAGCCTTATATCGTTGAAGGCAAAAAACAGAGTTCAAAAAAGATAGAAAAAAAGCGTATCGAGTATTTGTACACGATAGAGTCTTTGGAGGGACAGATACAACTTGATGATGTTGTCGTAGTACTTAAAAGAGGCCGTAATGCTGTGCTAAAGCAGAGCATTGACGGAAGAGGTATTTACCTTTATGGTTGTGCCTCTGCATTGAAAGAGGGACATAGATATGACTTACTGGTCGAAGGCATAAAAACGTACCATGGATTAAAAGAAATAACCCATGCCTATAAGTTAAAAGATAAAGGTGTTGTTAGCGGTGAAAAATATATACTTACTGCTGATACTTTTGCACATAAAGACAGAGTACAAAATGAAGTGATCAAAGGAATTTCCGGTATCTATAAAAACTCTTTGTTGTACATAGATGGTAAGAAAATTCCTATCTATTTTAAAAAGAAGAAACTTACCCCTCCAAATGGGAGCCGCCTAAAGATACACTATGCACATCTTAGTTATTATAAGAAGTTACAAGTAGTGATCTACAGTAAAAAAGATTTTGAAATTTATTGAGAGAATGAAAAGGAGTAAATATGGAATATTATAGTTGGATTTTGGCGTTTCATGTAATGAGCTTTGTTTCTTGGATGGCGATGCTATTTTATTTGCCGAGATTATTTATCTATCATCGTGAAAATGCTGATACAAAAGCATTTACAGATATCGTAGATATACAAGAGTATAAACTTTTTAAATATATAGGCGTACCGGCTATGTGGGCGACCATTATCACCGGTGCTGTGATGCTTTATTTAAATTCAGGTATCTTTTCAAGTGGCGGATGGATGCATGCAAAGTTACTGTTTCTTGTCTTTCTTATTGCTTATCATTTTTCTTTAGAGAGTATTCGTAAAACACTTATTGATAATCCACACTATAAAAGTAGCAAGTATTTAAGAATATATAATGAAGTACCGACATTACTGATGATATTTATTGTCATTATGGTGGTTGTTAAACCCTTTTAATTCATTTGTGTTATAATCTTTTTAAATAAAACTTGAGGGAAGACCGAAGCTATACGATAAATCATTCAATGGTATATGGTATAAGGTCTTACCAAAGGCTAAATAAATTTATAAATGGGCTTTGCCCTTTTATTAAAAAAAGGAAAATAGTATGGAATTACCGGCTATCACATTACCAAAAGTAGAACTCCCGTTTGACATCCCTGTTTTATTGCACCCTGCAGTGGATCATTTTGCAATCGCATTACCTGTAGTGATCCTCTTATTAGAGCTTATAAATTTAGTGATGAGAAAGAAAGCAATCAGCGGTATTTCTTTCTTTTTAATCATTTTAACTGTCGTCGTATTTGTTGGAGCATACTTTACAGGACTTGTTGATGGGAAAGAAGCTTACCCTGCATTAAGTGAATCGGC
>CBFHPE010000228.1:0-1473 GCA_965657515.1 Sulfurovum sp. | reverse complement strand
CGATGGTAGAGTTAGTATTTGTGATCGTAGTGATAGGAATACTTACGGCGATTGCGGTACCTAAATTTGCAGCTACACGTGATGATGCGACTATTACAAAGGCTATCACAACTGTAGCTTCTTTAAGAAGTGCATTGTCTACAGAGAGACAAAAAAGAATACTTAGAGGTGACTTCACTGCATTAACAAACCTAGGTGGCACAACTGGGACAAATCAAACATTGTTCGAGTTTTATGATAACAATGCAACTGCTGGCAATAGAGTATTGGAATATCCTATACAATCATGTAGTTCAGCAAGTGCTAGAGGATGTTGGGTCATGGCAAGTGCTACTACCTATGACTATAGAATGCCGCATAATGCAAATAATATAACTTTTACACTTGATACAACAGGTTTTCGTTTAACATGTGTAGAGACTGGTACCACAGGTCCAGACTGTATAACTTTAACAAAATAAAATATGAAAATTTTACTAAATAAATGAATGTTTTTGTTCTCATCTTTTTTGATGGGGATGTATACTTTAATATAAATTAATCACAGTGAACTATTACAAAATATCTCTTCTACGTTCAAGTGCTCCAAGCTTGATCTACTACTCTCAACAATCATTAGATATAGGTGTTATTGTTTTGGTTCCTTTAAAAACAGCAGTCAAAGAGGCCGTTGTTACACAAGAGGTTAATAGCCCATCTTTTGAAACTGCAGAGCTTACTTCTGTATCTGATAAATATTATACTAATGAGCAGATGGAAGTGGCAAGATTTATCTCTGAATATTATTTCTCTTCTTTTGGTGAGGCGATCTCTTTGTTCCTACCTTTTAGGAAAGAGAACAAAGAAGTAAATAGAGAAGAGATAATCATAAATAGTAATATCTCCCCAAACTTAACACCTTCTCAGCAAAAAGCATACGATCAACTTTTACAAAAAGACAAAACGTTACTTTTTGGTGTAACAGGCTCAGGTAAAACAGAGATATTCATTTCATTGATGGCTAAGATGATGGAAGAGGGCAAAACCTCTATTTTTCTTATGCCAGAAATTTCGCTCACTCCTCAAATGGAAAAACGTTTAAAAGTCTATTTTGGTGATGCTGTGGCGATGTGGCACTCTAAGTTGACCAAGAAGAAAAAAGAGTCTATTCTGGAAGGGATAGAGGAGAGGAAGATACGTATTGTGGCAGGGGCACGTTCTGCACTTTTTGTGCCTTTATCCGATCTTGGTCTCATCGTGGTGGATGAAGAACATGATGACAGCTATAAGGCAATGACAAGACCTCGGTATCATGCGCGTGATGTTGCAGTGCTTATGGGTTCTAAACTGGGGGCTAAAGTAGTATTAGCCTCTGCCACACCTTCTATGGGTTCTTGCCATAAGTATGATGTGGTGAAGTTAGCTAAACCTTATGTGGAGACACAGAAAAAGTATCATTTCATCGAGGGTGACAGCATTAACCATACTATCTTG
>CBFHPE010000227.1:0-1480 GCA_965657515.1 Sulfurovum sp. | reverse complement strand
GGGTTGGTTCTTTTGTATACCAATGCTAAGGTCAAAATTTTCTTTGAGTTGTCCAGCGATCTTGAGTTGTTCAGAATAATTCTCTTGAATTTGATAAGAGGTGGTCGTCAGGGTATCAATGAAACCAAAGATCTCTCCCTGGGCTACTTTTTGTAAGCCTTCAGAAAGTGTATCCACTTCTATAAATGTGACATCCAGGTACTTTTTTTGTAAGTGTTCAGTGGCTGCAGAGTATTTAACTATACCTATTCTTTTTTCTTTAAGATCATCCATATTTGCGATAAAAGATTTGTCATGTGTTGTAACAATGACCCAAGAAGGAGTGATATAGGATTTTGTAAAGTTTATAAAAGAATCTCTATGTGGTGTCTGTCCCACAAGTGATAAGATATCACATTCTTCCTCTTTAAATGCCGCAAAGGATGCATCCCAACTTTTAGTAATATGTGTTCTAATGGGAATATTTAGCAATACTGAAAGATGTTGTATGTAATCTGCGGCAATACCTATATGTTTACCATATTTCATCTTCTCATAAGGCAACCAGTCAGGGTTTACACACATACGGATCTCTTTTTTATGTGCTAAGAACCCCTTTTCTTCCTCTGTTAAATACCAGTAAAGCGTTTCTTTTGCTTCTTGTGAAGTACTCTTCTGATTTTCAAATAGAAAATCTTCAAATTGATATTGTTTATTTTGAACAAAACCAGCCTGTATGAAACTCTCAGCAATGGTTTTCACACGGTCAATGTCGATACTTCCGATTTTATATACATTGGGAAGCATAATAAATTCGATCTGTTTGGCTTCAAATAAGAGTCCCTCTTTTGATTTATTTTGAGGGTTATATTTTTGCAAGATCAGATCAATGATCTCTTCTTTATGGGCAAGTGCATATTCCCACCCTTTGATGGACGCTTCTCTAAAGTTTTTCACTCTTTCGGGATGATCTAAGAGCTCATGTTTTGAAGTGAAGAGGTTAGCATCATAATATTTAGCACCGTAAGCAATGGGGTCAAAAAGAGTATATCTTACACCATGTTTGTCTAAATAATAAAGCTCATTGGTAGTAAAGATACTCATGGCATCTACTTTTTGAGTTATAAAATCATCAATTGTAAAATTAGGAGGTACATTTTTTATATCATCAGAATGGACGTTAAAACTATTGAGCATGGTTAAAAGTGTGATATTGTGGATGCTGTCTGAAAGGCCCATGATCTTTTTTCCTTTTAGATCAGCGGGTGTTTTTATATTTTCCTGTGCTACAAGTACGAGAGGAGACTGTTTAAAAAAATTAGCTAAAAGAACCAAAGGTTTACCATTAAGATAATCTGCAATGATCGAGGAGTAACTCAAACCGTATTGTGCTTTGCCAGTTAACACTTCATTTGTAATATCCAGATCTTCATTAAATTCAACAAATGAGACATCCAGTCCCACATCTTTGTAGAAACCCTTCTCTTTTGCAGCATAGAAA
>CBFHPE010000226.1:0-1480 GCA_965657515.1 Sulfurovum sp. | reverse complement strand
TCTGCTTTTTATCGAGGCTTTCATCCATCAGTACAGACATGACCTCTTTTTCAAGTTCTTGTATGATCTCATTCATTTTATTTTCTATAAAATCTATATTCATATTAAATAGTATTATCCTATTTTGATTTAGGTCTGAAGATCTTAATAACATCTTCATCTGCTTCCATAAAAGCTCCACCGATAAGATCGATGCAGTATGGAACTGCTGGAAATACAGCATCAAGACATTCACGGATAGACTTAGGTTTACCAGGAAGGTTGATAATAAGAGAACCGTTACATATACCGGCTGTTTGACGTGAAAGTATAGCTGTAGGTACATACTGAAGGCTTACCGCCCTCATCTGTTCACCAAATCCCGGAAGAAGCTTTTGACATACATTCTCAGTAGCTTCAGTTGTCACATCTCTTAGTGCTGGACCTGTACCACCTGTAGTAACGATGAGGTCACAGTTTTCATCACGTGAAAGTTCTATGAGTGTTGTCTCTATAAGATTTTGTTCATCAGGGATACATCTGTATTCATACTCACACTCATTAAGCAGATATTCCTTCATTGTATCCATGATCGCCACACCCGAGATATCTTCATAGATTCCCTGTGAAGCTCTGTCGCTAGTGGTTACAACACCAATTCTAATTTTATCCATTCCTAACGCATCCTTGTTAATTCATAATAATTTTCACGCATTATATCGTAATTATTTTAGGGTCTCAAAGGTTAAGATCATCCACAGGGACTGGTTCTGCAAGATAGTATCCCTGTGCATATTCAATGCCAAGTTTTTTGATTTCATCATAACATTCTTGATGACAGACAAACTCAGCAATCAGTTTCAATCCCTTTTCTTTGGCAAAAGTTTGAATGGTCTTAACAATAATTCTGCTATCTTCAGACTCATATATGTTCTCAATAAAAGAACCGTCAATCTTTAATGTAGTAATGGGTAGGAACTCTGTTTGTGCAAAGTTAGAACATTCTACACCAAAGTCATCTACAATTAATTCTATACCTATCTCATGTATGGTAAAAATAAGATCCTTAATATCATCAGACTTTGTGATCGCATGGGATTCCAATACTTCTAATGAAAGTAATTGTGGGTCTACAGCATAATGATCAATGGTCCCTTGAATGAATTCAATCAACCCTTCACTGTGAAATTCACAATCACTGATATTAATACTAAAATTTTTTCCCGTTTTTACTGCGTGCTTACATCCCTGATCAAACATAAATTTAAAGATATTATAAAGTTGTCCACTGTATCTTGCTGCCTTGATAAATTGACTTGGAGTATAAATTTCTTCATTATGTTTAATACGGACTAAAAGCTCATACTTATCAATGCTTTGGTTATTTAACTTAAAAATAGGTTGTGCATATGCCATGATATTGTCATTATCGAGTGCATGTTTTATGATCGGTGCCCAATGATTTGTGTCATTGATCTGCTGAATAACTTTCAAATCATTT
>CBFHPE010000225.1:0-1514 GCA_965657515.1 Sulfurovum sp. | reverse complement strand
CACACCCACCTGTTCAGGAAGTTCTGACAGTCCATTATAGCTCTCAGAGGGATATATGTTTCTCACAACACTTTTAGAAAGATGAAACTCACCAAGCTTTGCATCAGAGACAAAAGTTTCACTTTTATACTGCATCTTTGGATTATGATGTCCATCCTGATATTTAAACGTAGATGAGCTTATCTCCGAGCTTGACCAGTCTTTAATATAGTCATATGTCGTTACAGTTTCAGTACCCCCACCCAACTTGTCTTCACTTTTACTGCTTTTTTGTTCTTTCCACTGATACATCTCTACTTTACGCTTAAGACTCAACCCGTCATCTACGATGCCAAATAACGTATCTTCAAGCTTTTGAAGAGGTTCTATCTGACCATAAACCCATACAGGTAAGTTGTCGTACTCGGCATGATACTTAGTATCACTCAATACTGCTGTTTTGGCATTCATCTCCTTAAGTGCATCTGCTTGGTTAACACTTCTGCTTTCATTCCACCATAACAAAACGATGGAACCTATGAGAAGAAGCAGACCAAAAAGTATTCCTTTGAATGAATTAACTATATTTGTGCCATATCCTGTTCTTGTTGTTTCTGTAAAATGATCCATCTATTTTCCTTTTATTTAAACCTATCACCCATGACAAGATCACCTATCATTCCAAGTGCTGAGCCTTCACCCTGGTCAGACCCACCACCTTGTGGTGCTGCCGAGAGCATACGTCCTGCAAGTCTTGAAAATGGTAAAGATTGCACCCATACTCTTCCTGGACCTTCTAGCGTTGCAAAGAAGAAACCTTCTCCGCCGAAAAGTCCTGTTTTTATACCACCTGCCTGTTCGATATCAAAGTGTATGTGAGGCTCCATAGCGACTAAACAGCCTGTATCAAGATGCAGTTTCTCACCAGCTTTAAGTTCTATCTCTTTTAACATACCACCAGCATGAATGAACGCCATACCATCACCTTCAAGTTTCTGCATAATAAACCCTTCTCCACCAAAAAGCCCCGTCAGTATCTTTTTTTGAAAATGAATCCCTATGGAGACACCTTTTGCCGCACAAAGAAAACAATCTTTTTGACAGATCAGTGTACCCCCTACTTTAGAAAGATCAACAGGTATGATCCTCCCTGGATAAGGTGCCCCAAATGCTACTATTGCTTTATTATTTCCAGTATGAGTAAACACTGTAGTGAAGAGACTCTCACCTGTCACAAGCCTTTTCCCTGCTCCAACAAGCTTATCAAAAAATCCGCCGGTGTCATTTTGAGAACCAGAACTGTCACCAAATACCGTATCCATTTTGATATTGATATCTTTATACATCATGGAACCTGCTTCAGCGATAGCACTTTCATCAGGATCAAGCTCTATCTCTACATATTGAATATCTTCACCAAATATCTCATAATCTATCTCATCAGATTTATTTGTTCGCCCCTCTGTAAGACGTGAGGGAGGAGCAGAAGGATTGGAAGCAAGGGTATTGACCTCACCTATCAGTTCCTGGACCTG
>CBFHPE010000224.1:0-1585 GCA_965657515.1 Sulfurovum sp. | reverse complement strand
TCTTTCTTTATTATATTTTTCTTTTTCCCAGCTTTTAGTACAGAGTACTTAGGTGTTGGATATACCAAGAGCAGTGTTGAAAGTAATGAAAAAGTAGAAACACTAAAGAAGATGGTTTCAGAAAAAACTGGCACAAACATAGATGATGTAGTATCTGCTGCAAATAGTGATGCGTTAAAGGGACTTTTAGATGCAGATAACTAATGACAATAAAATCTATGAATCTAAGAGATTTTATATACACGAGGCTAGATAATTGTCCTATAAACTAACATTTTTGGGAACTGGTACAAGCCATGGGATTCCTGTAATTGGATGTAAATGTGCAACTTGTTCATCTAGTAATCCAAAGAATAAAAGATATAGATCTAGTGTATTATTTAGTAAAGACAACAAAAACTTATTGATTGATACAACTCCTGAATTTCGTTTACAAGCTCTTCGTGAAGACATCTGTGATTTGGATGGTGTCCTATACACTCACACTCATGCAGATCATTTAAATGGTATAGACGATCTTAGAGTTTTTACAAGACGAAAGAGTTTACCCATATACGGCTCTACTTCAACTATTGAAGAAATAAAACGTAGATTTAAATATGTTTTAAAAAATGAAAAAGATAGTGTAACATCCATTCCTCACTTATTTTCAAATGTTTTAGAACCTTATAAAAAGTATGAAATAGCAGGCTTTGAGGTGACTCCACTTCCAATCCTTCATGGTAGTTTACCAATTTTTGGATATCGTATATTTGATGTAGCATATCTAACTGATACTAATCATATACCAGAAAAAACAATGGAATATTTGAAGGGACTTGATCTATTAGTCATTGTTGCACTTCAACACAGAGTTCATTTTACACATTTTAATTTAGAAAGTGCTATTGAAGTTGCAAAACAAATTGGAGCAAAACGAACTCTGTTTACCCATATAGCTCATGGCTTAGAACATGAAAAAGAAAATGCTAATCTTCCCGAGAACATGGAATTAGCATACGACACACTACAAATAGAATTTGAGGAGAAGTAATGGACGATTTATTTAGCGAAAAAGATTTTGAAGATGGTAAGATAGCTCAAAAAGAAAATAACATGCCAAGTGTTAAATTAAAAAAAGAAAAAATTAAACTTAAAGAAAAAGATATAGAAGAAATAGTTGAAACCCTCGATTATGAAGAGGATGGAGAACCAAGAAAAACTTTCTATATAATTGATGGATTTGGTTTAATCTTTAGATCTTACTACGCTTTTTTCATGAATCCTTTACGAGATAAAGACGGAAATAACTTCTCTGCTATATATGGTTTCTTCAATTCTCTTTCAATGATTATTAGAGAGTATAAACCAGATTATCTTGTTGTTGCCTTAGATTCTCCAGGACCAACTTTTAGACATGAAATGTATGATTTATATAAAGCTAATAGAGATGCAGCTCCTGAGGATTTGAAAACTCAAATTCCAATTATCATAAACTTACTTGAAACAATGAAAATTCCAACTTACGCAAAATCTGGTCTTGAAGCTGATGATATTATAGCATCATTAAGTGAAAAAGCTGTTGATTTAAACTTGGATGCTATTT
>CBFHPE010000223.1:0-1614 GCA_965657515.1 Sulfurovum sp. | reverse complement strand
AAACATTGATGCAAAAAGGTATCATCGGAACTGTTCAGCCTATACAGACTGGATGTCTTATGCGTTGTCAGCAGGGTCCTGTAATGCTTGTAGAACCAGGGCACACTATGTATGTAGGATTGACAAAAGAGAAGATCGACAGAATTATTGATGAGCATATCATTGGTGGAGAAGTTGTTTCTGAGTTTGTGATCGCAGATGAGATGTGGGGTGAACCTATGGCTCCTTCGGCAATGGCTAACTAGTTTATCTTTTCTCGTCGTATCTGTTTAGATACGACTCCCCAATCTCTTCACAATTTCAGTATAATATAGATATATGAGGATTTTGGTATAATCCCAAATAAATTTTAGAAAAATATTTCTCACAAAGAGAAATAAAAGATAAGATATACTTGTCTTTTATTTAAGGAGATCATTATTATGAACATTACTATGCTTTATTCTAAACTACATAGAGCTACTGTAACGGATGCTAACTTAAACTATGTAGGTTCTATTACTATAGACCAAGACCTTTTGGATGCTGCAGATATGCTTGTAGGTCAAAAGATCGATATCGTGAATGTCAACAATGGGGAGAGATTCTCTACTTATATCATTCCAGGTGAACGCGGTAAAGGCGATATCTGTCTTAACGGTGCAGCAGCAAGAAAAGTACATAAAGGTGACAAGATCATCATTATTGCCTATGCTACGATGAGCCAAGAAGAGGCGAAAACAATGAAGCCGAAGGTCATCATACTTGATGATGACAACAGCATCGCACAAGCATTTGAAGGTCTTGAGTAAGATGTTTGAAGGTTTTGATATGAGCAAAATGTCCCAGATGATGGGAGAGATGCAAGAAAAAGCCAAAGAGATCCAAGAGCAGGCTAAAAATGTACAGTTCACTGCCAAAGCAGGTGGTGGACTTGTAGAGCTCACTATGAATGGTGCAGGTGAAGTAGTAGATCTTAATATAGATGAAGAACTGCTTGAAGATAAAGAGTACCTTCAGATACTACTTATATCAGCAATGAACGATGCCAATAAAATGGCAGAAGATAATAAAAAGTCTCAAGCAATGGGAATGATGGGTGGTATGAACCCATTTGGCGGGAATAATTAATTTTTATGCTCTTGAAGCATCTATGAGATAATTGAACTCTTTTGAGTCTTTCAGTTTAATAATGGTTTTACACTCATGTGAGTGTTTTCCGTTTTTTTTCACTACTTTTTGTAACGTTTTACTTATTTTCATCATTTTCTCCTTTCCTTTAGTATCATCTCAAATGAGATAGTATAATCGTATAGAGTATGTATAACAAAACAGTAACAAACACACTATACCTATATCAGCCTAAATAGCCATCTAAATATGTTGTTATCCCTTCGTAATCTTTTTGTAACTCTTTTGTAACTCTTTTTTTTTATACTTCCGGCATCAAACAAACAAGGAAGTACACAAATGAAAAAAATTGCATTATCAATGGCCGCAATAGGTACGGTAGCAATGGCAGGTGGAGATATTGTTCCAGTAGAACCGGTAGTTGAAACACCAGTAGCAGTTGAGGCTGAAAATGGATTTATGGACAGATTTCATTTCAAAGGTGATTTAAGATTAAGATATGAG
>CBFHPE010000222.1:0-1617 GCA_965657515.1 Sulfurovum sp. | reverse complement strand
GAATATATACGAGAGTTCCGAGAACATCCGTAGAGTCTCAGACAAAGAAAGATTATAGGCATTGACCTTCTTTTCATCGATCAACACTTCATAGAATAATTCAGAGTCACCAAACATGGTTACATCTGATACATCCTCAATGGACAGAAGTTTGCTTTTAAACTTTTTTGACAGCGCTTTAAGTTCACCTCTTGAAATTTTCGAGGAACGCATTGATACATGCATAATGCTTCTTGCATGTGCAACCCCTTTAATGATAGGATCATCCATATCACTTGGCAAATTCACTCTTACCAGTGCTAATGCCTCTTCCACGTCATCCATTACAACACGTTTGTCCGTATCTTTATCAAGTTCCAACGTGATGGTAAATCTACCCGGAGATATCACAGAACCAACTGTGTCTACCCCTACGATGTTTTTTACTTCATCTTCGATCTCTTGAACAACCATTTTATTGAGGTTATCCACTGATGCTCTGGAGTAAGTACCTCTGATACTGATGGATTCAGGTTCTATCGTAGGAGAAATCTCTTTAGGGATCTGAATGTAGGAGTAGATACCTGTAGCAAAGAGAAGGAAGAAGAGCGTATAGTTGATCTTATAGTTTTCGATAAAAAACTTGACTACTCTTTCAAACATACACTCTTCCTCATATACTTATATTTTACTTTACGTAGTTCATTATCTATAAGCATACGTATATATTGCTTAGTAATGCTTTCCTAAGCTATTTGCAGTAGCGAAGTGCTACTGTTTTTTCATAGCAGCACCACATTTACCCGCTTCACATTTCATGACAGGTGTTTCTGGCTTTTGAGCTTTAGCTGCACCATGACTTCCGTGATTTCCGTGACTACCATGATGACTTCTTGGTGCTTTACCATAAGTATCAAACACATAAGCTCTATAAAGGTTTGTAGACAAATAAAGTGTAACCAAAGAAGAAGCAAAGACAAATGCCATCACTTTCTTTATTTTTGTTGCTTCAATGAACTTCATTCTTTT
Organism: Sulfurovum sp.; assembly: GCA_965657515.1. GTDB lineage: Bacteria > Campylobacterota > Campylobacteria > Campylobacterales > Sulfurovaceae > Sulfurovum. The sequence goes on along the minus strand of CBFHPE010000222.1, from coordinate 609 downwards.
TTCTAAGATCAAGTATCCCCACAGAGCGGCAAGATAAGGGAAAAAGCCAAACATATGTACCCATGCATCTTTTCTTGTAGCAAGATTTTCTACCATGCCCATATCAAGACCAAATCCATAGATAAAACCATTTGCTATACCTGCATATTTATGAAGGAAAAAACTCTCTAGCAAGTGTGCTAAACCACCAATAATGAAAAGTGGTGCAAACGCATATCCTAAAGTATAAAATGTCTTTTCAAACGGTGCCTTTAAAATCTTAGAAGCCACGAACATACCTATATAAACACTACCAATTGCAAACAGTGTCGCATAGAGGAAAGCGAACATTCCTACCGCATCAAGTGATCCAAAATCGATATACTGTTTTGCATATTCCGCTGATTTATTCCAGATAAATGTATCTGCAATAGCAGAACGATTTAAACCATGGTGAAAACTCATTGTAAGCGAAATTGCTGCTGTAATGAGTATAAATGACCACACTTCTGCTTTGTTGTATTTAAACTTTTCGAACAATGGTGCTGAAGGTTTTGTGATTCTATATGCAACAGAGTCACAAGCAGAACTACAATCCATACAGAGTGTACAATCATCCATCGAGTTTTT
>CBFHPE010000221.1:0-1636 GCA_965657515.1 Sulfurovum sp. | reverse complement strand
TGTAAAAAACTTACGATATAATACACCCAATATATTATACAGGCAGTTTTATGGCACTCGATCTCAACTCATCTCAACTCTACTTTAACCGTGAACTCTCATGGCTGCAATTTAACTCACGAGTACTTGCACAAGCACTTGATGAACAACTTCCTCCACTTGAACGTTTAAAATTTCTTGCTATCTACGGTACCAACCTTGATGAGTTTTACATGATACGTGTTGCGGGTCTTAAAGCACTATTCAAAGCACGTATACAAGAGACAGGAGCAGATAAACTTACACCAAGAGAACAACTTGATGAGATACATCAATATCTGCATAAAGAACATCAGGTACTTGAGTCTTGTTATACTTCTATCATCTCTCAGCTTCATGCCCATGGTGTGAATATTAAAAACGTTGATGCACTTGGCAGTGAAGAGAAAACACAGATCAAAGAGATATTTTTTAATGAGATCTACCCAGTCATCATTCCTATAGCAGTAGATGCAACACATCCGTTCCCTCACCTAAACAACCTTAGTTTCGGATTGGCTATTACACTTAAAGATGATTCTAAGAACATCAAACACGGACTGATCAGGATTCCAAGGATTCTTCCTAGATTTATACAGCTTGAGCAAACATTCATCCCTATAGAGTCAGTGGTTGAGCACTTTGCTTCTGAACTTTTTCCAGGGTTTACACCCCTTGCTTCAACACCATTTAGAGTAACCAGAAATGCAGATATAGAGATAGAGGAAGAGGAAGCTGATGACTTTTTGGAGCTCCTTCAAGAGGGTCTGCGTTCAAGAAACAAAGGCTCACTTATACGATTGGAACTTACAGAAGGTGCCAACAAAAAAATGCTTAAGTTTCTGCTTACCCACCTCAACCTTGATGAGAACGATATATACACATACAAAAGCCTACCTCTAAACCTCGGTTCACTCTGGCAGATTGTAGGTGACAAAGCACTCTCACATCTTGTTTTACCGACATTCTCACCCAAAACACTCCCGCCGCTTAACACAGAGAATATCTTTGAAGCGATAGAAAAACAGGATGTTCTGCTCTATCACCCATATGACAGTTTTGAACCTGTTGTTAAATTTATCAAACAGGCAGCTGCTGATCCGGAAACACTTGCTATACGTATGACCCTTTATAGAGCAGGTCAAAAATCGCCTATTGTTAAAGCACTCATTGATGCTGTACTTGATGGGAAGCAGGTTATGGTACTTGTAGAACTTAAAGCACGTTTTGATGAAGAGAACAACCTAAAATGGGCAAAGGCATTGGAAGATGCAGGCGTACATGTGGTCTATGGTATTCCAGGACTTAAGGTACATGCAAAAATAGCGCAGGTCATTAAAAGAAAAGGCAAAAAACTGCAAAGTTATGTGCACCTTGCTACAGGAAACTATAACCCTACTACATCGAAGATATATACAGACATGTCTTTTTTTACCACTGAAGAAGTTTTCAGTACAGATGCCACTCACTTTTTCCATTTCCTTACCGGTTTCTCTACCCATACAAAACTTGATACACTCTTTATGTCACCTGTACAGATCAAACCTAAAATCATCAGAATGATCGAAAAAGAAAGTAAATATGGTCAAAATGGTCACATCATCCTTAAAGCAAACTC
>CBFHPE010000220.1:0-1691 GCA_965657515.1 Sulfurovum sp. | reverse complement strand
ATAAGAGATAGAGACAAGCCAGTTATAAGTAGGGTGAAAAGCAAACTTATTTGATAGTTTATTGAATACCATAAGATCCAGACTTGATGATGATGAACCGAATAAGTTGAGTAAACACTAAACCAAATAAGTGTTGCCCAGAAAGCTATGTAGTTAAGCTGAAGAGATTTTATATTAGTAAATACATTTCTTATGATAACCCTACTAAAGTAAAAAAGAATAAAAAAACTGATCAATACTTGTGTAAAATGAATTATACGGGCACGTAAAAAAATCTCTGTTCTGTCTATTTGTAAAAAATGAAAGATATTGGACCAAAAATAATGCCAAGTTCCTCGATTTATTGGCATTTCATGACGTCCATATTGCTGGTCAATCCATTCTAAATGCGTATATACATCGTAGGGGTATATTAAAAAAGGATTGGTGAAAAAAATAACAATAATACTAAGTAGTAATAGTATGTAGAAGTTTCTTTCTTGATGATCTAAATATACTTTAAGATTCAATCTTAATCTCACTTTGTAGATCAAAGAATCCAACCATTTGTGCTGATCCTATGATTTCAAATAATATAGCATCATAAATTCTACTATAAACCTCTACACCAGTTTCATTCACAGTTACACAGCCTAATGATAGTGCATACTTTCCAAGTTGCAAATTTGCATTTTGTTTAAATGTAACCGTAATAATTTGATCTTTTTCATAAGTACTTGTAGTGACATATTTCATTGAAGAATTAGTACCAGTAATTTCTAATCCTTTTGCATCTTTTAAAGTAAAAGCAAAAATAGGTTCTATGATTGGCTCATTAAATTTAACTTTCATGACAATTGTAAATTCACTATTGTAATCAATGATAGCAGAAGGATTATCTTTTTCATCAACTATACCATAGTCAATGATAGTTGCTTTACCGTTACCATACATATCTAGCTCTTGATGTTTTTCGAATGACTCTTTAAGGAGTTTTGTTTCATCTACAACCACTATAGTTTTTTCTTTATCGTCTTTTTCTTCTTTATAGAAGTCACCGGACAAGACTTTTTTAAACGCATCTACTGAAGCCTTGGAAGTACCTTCAAAAACCTTATGTCCTGCATCTATCACAATGCCTCTACTACAGTATCTGATTACTGTATCTAAAGCATGGGTGACAAACAATATAGTGCGACCTTGTTCTTGAAAATCCTGGAACTTTTTGAAACACTTCATTTGAAATGCCATATCTCCAACACTCAGTGCCTCATCTACTATAAGAATATCGGGTTCTACATTGATAGATACTGAGAAGGCTAATCGTGCAAACATCCCTGAACTGTACATTTTGACTGGTTGATAGATGAACTCACCAATATCGGCAAATTCTAAAATGGCAGCTACTTTAGGTTCCATCTCTTCTCTTGTAAATCCCATTAAAGTACCATTGAGAAAGATGTTCTCTAAACCTGTCATTTCCGGGTTAAATCCGGCACCAAGTTCAAGAAGTGAAGCGATAGTACCATATGTTTCTATATGACCTGAAGTAGGCGTTAAAACACCAGTGATCATTTTCAATAATGTAGATTTCCCTGCACCATTTTTCCCTACTATTCCGACTGTTTCACCTTTTTTGATCTCAAAATTTACATCGTCCATCGCATAGTAATCATGGTGGTAGGATGTTCTAAAAGGATTCAGTGCCTCTT
>CBFHPE010000219.1:0-1712 GCA_965657515.1 Sulfurovum sp. | reverse complement strand
TGACAGTCAGCCAATCATATATATTTGTTATCCTCCCGCAGTAAATGGTTCGGTTGCTGGTATTACGGATAGCCGTATTAAAAATGAAGTTATACCTAAAATAAAAGAAGTCTCAGGTATCAATAATGTTGTCACTATAGATAACTATACTCCACTTAGCGGTAATTCAGCGTTATTCGCAGATGCCGTACACCCCAACGTAGAGGGAGCCAGAGTTATAGCTGAAACAGTTTATCAAGTGATATACTAGTAGGTTGAAAATGTGTGGTTTATTAGACGTTTGTTCTTTCCCACCATGATCGGTGAAGACTTAATTTTTTCACAAGTTTTATAGGCAGAGAATTGTATCTCTGTCCTAATTTATACCCCAAATATTTCATTCCGTTACGTATAAAGAACTCTGGGATACGATGATAGGCATGATGTTTGAGTATATAATTAAATTCTGATTTGACATACTTTCCTCCTTCTTCTTCTGCTTTGCCAAATGTATTAAGGATCCAATCTTCTCTTTTGTGAAAAACACCTATGTCAAAATAACGTTTAAATTCTTCTATAATACTATAGCTATGAGAGTGATAGACCTTTGCGTCTGCATGATAAGCCAAAGCATAGTCTTGTAAAAGGATTTTAGCTCCTGCATAACTGTCTTCTCCGACAATTAATCCATCTTTGAACCAATTGGCCTTTTCCAGGGCAGTTCTTCTGTATGCAGCAAAACTGTCAGAAAGAAAAGCAGTTTTGATGCCATATTTTTCTTTATCATTTAATGTACGTATATACGATGTATTGGTGTAGTTAAATTCTCGAAGATGTTTACCAAAAAGTGAGGTCTCGTCATAAGCCAGTTGTTTTCCATATACTGCACCAACTTTACTATCTTTGAATGGTTCTAATATCTTTTCAATACTTTGATTGTCATAAGGCAAAGCATCTTGCGTTAGAAATACAATAATGTCACCAGATGCAGTTTTGGCCACTTTTGTACGTGTTCCACCGTGATCAAATTCGATTTGTGGAATTGTAATGATGTTGTCTGTGTATTGTTTAGCAATAGATAGAGTACTATCTGTTGAAGAGGAATCAATAATAACAAGCTCAAATGAAACAGTTTGATTTTTTAATTTCTCTAGTAGGCCGGGGAGATGATTTTCTGCATTAAAAGTAGGGATGATAATGGAAATATTCATGAGCCCGTCCCATATTTAATTGTTATAGTAGTATAACAAACTAACTATAACATAGGATGAAAAAAGATAGTTAAGCTATTTATATAGGACCATTACTAACATATGCTTCAAAACCAGTAAATGATCCCGCAAATGTTGCTGTACCACCTTCTTCTTCTAATTCATATTGTATCATTGCTGCTGTAACATCCCAGTCTTGAGGACTTAATCCAAAATCTTGACCCTCTGCACCTGCTGGAGGTGTCTCTTTTAACTCTTGGAGAAGAGCCAAAAGATTTTGGTGTGCAATGTTTACACGAAAGAAATTACCCCATGTATGATTATCTACAGTTGTCTGGTTCGGTGTATTAAATATCTCTTGTATAGGTAGGGACGAAGGGGATTTAGTAGACCACCATGAATTGTCACTGATCACTGTTGCAACATGTACAAAGTTTGTTGTTGGATCAAACTGTATACCTCTTTTCTCTTTGATCCATGCATCCCCTGTGGCATAAATACCGATAATATAATTGAGTATTT
>CBFHPE010000218.1:0-1732 GCA_965657515.1 Sulfurovum sp. | reverse complement strand
TATTAATCCTCAGACGGCTATGGTTGAGAGAGCAGAGGAAAAGATAGATGAATTCTTTATGTAGACACCCTCTCTTAAACCCAAAAGCAACTCATTATGATACAGGCGAAAAACCTGCCATCTTTGAGTTTGAACGTGAAACAAGTGTCGAAGCTATGGTGGGTTGGTGTGAAGTAAACATATTGAAATACAAGCACCGAAGAAATCACAAAGGGCAAAGAGACTCAGACGATGAGAAGATAGAAACATACAAGGCATACAGAAACGCACTTATACCACTTTTGCATAAGGGTTATAAATATCAAACTGTATCACACGCACTTGAATTGGAGGGGATTGAATATGCTTACTAAAGACGAGCAGTTAAAAACAAACAAGCTCAGAAAAAGAAAGTGTAAAACGTGCCGTGAGACATTCCGCCCTGAGCGTGAAGGTGAAGTAGTATGTTCAACAGATTGTGCAATCCCTTTTGCAAGAGAGTTGGTGCAGAAAGAGAAACGCAAAGCCAAGAAGCAGTTTAGGGCTGAGGATAAAAGTGTGTTGATGAAGTTAGCACAGCAAGTATTCAATAAGTATATTAGACTAAGAGACAAAGATATGCCTTGTATCAGTTGTGGCCATACCGGTAACAGGCAAAGACACGCAGGACACTTCATGCCAGTAGGTAGTAACGGTCACATAAGATTCGATGAGTCCAACTGTCATAGCCAATGTAGTATATGTAACAACCACAAGTCAGGCAACCTTGCAGAGTATGAGCCTAATCTAGTATTGAAGATCGGACAAGATGAGGTGAATAGACTGAAGCATAAGTTTACTAGAGCGTATGATGTGGAGGAATTGAAAGATATCATCGAGACATATAAACAAAAGGTCAAGGAGTTATGATGCTGTCACTCAAAGAGATCACGCAATGCAAAGATAAAGAAGTAGAACTCTTTGATAGATTTAGTAAATTAAGCGATGATGAAAAGACTAGGTTAGGCATCTGTTCAAGTGCTATCATAGACATGGATACTGAAGCTCTAAAAATGCTTAGTGAGTTTGTAGAAGCAGAATTGATAATTAAATTAGTGCAGAAAGGTGAACTATGAGCAGACTTGATAGAATGAAATATGAATTTGAAAAAAAGCAGCAAAAGCGTCAAAGAGAAGTGTGGATAGCTGAAATTAAAAAAGACATAAAAGAACAATCTAAAAGATGAGGTGACATAAATGACTAATGAAGAGCTATTTTTTGCGTGTTGTGACCGCATAGATGACGACCAAAGAGTAGCAGAAACTTTTTTAGTAGGTTGCATTCATGAGTTGACTATACGGCATGATAGAGAAGTAGCAAGGGACATGATAAAAGCTAACCTGGAGACGCTGTACATAGACAAATACAAACGTGAGATGGAGTTGATAGCCACCATGGAAGAAGATTCACTTGCATCACTCATAGCATCATCATTGGACTTATCGCTTATTTACAAACTCATCAATGTGGTTTATGATAAAATAGAGTTATCAAACCTATGTGATACGACTGCAAATTGTCATGCGTTCAAAGCAGAGAGAGCGGGTAAGAAGTTGATGAGGATATCCAAAAAGATGGTTAAGACTAGAAGAAAAAAACAGGAGGTCTTATTTTGAGTAAACTATCAGATAAACAAAAAAGATTTTGTGAAGAGTATCTTATTGATCTTAACGCTACACAAGCTTATATCAGAGCAGGATACAAAGAAAAAGGT
>CBFHPE010000217.1:0-1732 GCA_965657515.1 Sulfurovum sp. | reverse complement strand
CTTTGCTCCATTGATTGGTACGCTTCTACTGCATTATCGATGGAGCTAAAGCCAACCAGGAGGGCAATGGGAAAAATAAACAAAATAACACCGATCATATTGATCATTGCTTTTTTTCTAGGCTTTAATCTATCGTAGATCACATCCACTCTTACATGCCCGTCTTCTTTTAGAGTGTAAGACATACCCAGTAAAATGATGACTGAAAAGAGGTGCCATTCCATCTCTTGCATAGATCTAAAAAAATACCTCATGATGACATCATAAAATACATTTAGAATCATCAATACCATGGCAATTGCTGTAACTGCACCAATTACATTTGAAAATCTATCAAATGCCTTTTCAAGTTTCAATAACAAATCTGGCCTTTTTGTTTATTGTATCTCCCAAAGGATTTGGGAGAGATGAATTTTTACAGATTATCTTTCAAGTAAAGGTAATCTGACATTTTAGTCCATTCTCTTGCTTTTTTCTGGAAAGCAGCTTGAGAATCTAAAATTTCTTTTAACAAAGCATTATCTTTAGTTTTTTCAACCAACAATTCTTCGTTAGCCTGCTTCATAGCATCAAGAACAGGTTTTGGGAATGTTTTAATTTTAATGTTTGGATGATCGCTGGCGATCTTAGACCATGCTTCAGCACTCATCGCATAGTTTTCAATGTACATGTCATATGCTGATAGGCGTATCGCTGTCATTAATATTTGCTGTAAGTCTTTTGGAAGTTTTTCAAACTTCTTTTTATTGACTAAAAATTGTAACTCTGTACTTGGCTCATGCCAACCAGAATAGTAATATGGTGCTACTTTATGGAAGCCCATTTTAACATCCATACCCGGTCCAACCCATTCAAGTGCATCAATAGTACCTCTCTCTAGAGCTGTATATAGTTCACCTGGTGCTATGTTTGTCACGGTGACGCCAAGTTTTGCCATTACTTCACCGGCAAACCCGGGAATTCTCATTTTAAGACCTTTTAGGTCATCAAGTGTATTGATCTCTTGTCTGAACCATCCACCCATTTGGTTTCCGGTATTCCCCCCAGGGAACGAATAAACTTTATGTTTATCGTAAGCTTTCTTCATTAGCTCCATTCCACCACCATGGTAGAACCATGCGTATTGTTCAGGTGCGGTCATACCAAAAGGCATCGTGGTTAATGGTGCCATACTCATATCTTTACCTTTCCAGTAATATGATGCTGAATGACCCATGTCATATTGACCACCTTTAACCATGTCTAAGATCCCAAATGCACTTTTGTGTTTGTTGGAAGCATCAACTTTTATGATAAGTCTACCGTTAGACATCTCTTTAACCATTTTAGCCATATTTTTAGGCGCATCTATAAATGGAGAGAGTGTTGGTCCCCATGTTGTTGCAAGTTTCCATTTGTAAACTTTCTCTTTTGCTATAGCAGAGGAGCTTAATCCTGCAAACAATGTAGCAATTAGTAGAAACTTAGTAGGTTTAGTCAATAAATTCATGTGTGTTCCTTTTATTTTTTTGAAATAAGAAAAACTTTTTATAAATTATTAGTTTATATATTGCTCTTCTATCACAATTACATATTAGTAAAATAGTATAGCATATATATAGCATTTTAAAGAAATAGAATAAATTTATGTATTAATTGATGTTTTGTATCAAAAAGGAACTTATATTTGGAATTTTGGCAGAGAAAGATGAAAACTGTAAGTGGAATAAGCGCTTAGAGGCTCAAGACTGAG
>CBFHPE010000216.1:0-1775 GCA_965657515.1 Sulfurovum sp. | reverse complement strand
CGCCTTGCGTAGTCGCAAGATAAGAGAGTTGAAACCCGCCATGGGTTACTAACATTTTTACTAGTTCCAGGCCAGTATATCCACTCGCACCTACTATTCCTACTTTGATACTACTCGACATTTAGTGCCTCGGTGCATTGAACTTTAGTTCTTATCATCTGTTATCCTAATTCGATCTCGACGTATGAGATCTCTTCTATATCATATGTTTTTTTACCTGATGGGAGTACAAGTACCACTTCATCACCCTCTTCTTTGCCTATGAGCACTCTAGCCATAGGAGACTGTAAAGAGATAAGTCCCTTACTTGGGTTAGACTCTTGCGCACCTACAAGTGTATAAGTGATCTCTTCTTCAGTATCTTGGTCACATAGTAATACCGTTGAACCAAAACTTACACGTTCATGTGCTAATCCCTCAGGTTCTACCACCTGTGCTCTACCTACTACATCTGTAAGTTCTGCGATACGTGCTTCCATAAGCCCCTGCTTATCTTTTGCAGCGTGGTATTCTGCATTCTCTTTAAGATCTCCAAGCTCTCTAGCCTCATCAATGACCTTAGCAATAATACCTCTTTCATGTGTTTTAAGCTGTTCAAGTTCTTCAGAAAGTCTTGTATAAGTGATTCGTAACATCGGCTCTTTTTGCACGATTATTCCTTTGTATGGTTAATTGTGAATATTATACCAAACAAGGTTATAATATAGCAAAAAAGAATCGATTTATGAAGAAAATTTTAATTACAAACGATGATAGTTATGAATCAGAAGGACTTTTAGCACTTGCAGAAGCACTCAGACCTCTGGGGAAAGTCACTATCGTTGCTCCCACAATGGAGAAGTCCGCATGTGGCCACTCACTTACACTTACAAAACCGCTGCACTTTATAGAACTTGAAGAAGACTTTTACAAACTTGATGATGGAACACCTTCAGACTGTGTTTTTCTCTCACTTACAAAACTTTTTCCTAAAGACTACAGACCTGACATCGTCATATCAGGTATCAATATTGGTTCAAACATGGGTGAAGACATTACCTATTCAGGGACTGCTTCAGCTGCTATGGAAGCGGTGCTTCAAGGTATCCCGGGGATAGCGATATCTCAAGTCTATAAAAACCATGGCCAAAGTATCAAAGAGTTAGGTTATGGCCTGGCCCAAGAGAGTATCGCCACACTTGTTCAGAAAATATTTGATAGAGACTTCCCTCTTCCTTCACGTAAATTCCTAAATATCAACATCCCTCCCATTCCAAGTGCTGAATGTAAAGGATTTAAAGTCACACGTGCAGGAAACCGTCTCTATGCGCATAACGCTGAAGTACACCACAACCCAAGAGGAAAAGAGTACTACTGGATAGGACTTCCCGAACTGGGATGGATGGAGACCAAAGGACATATCACAGATTTTGAGGCTATCAATGACGGATATGTATCCATAACCCCTGTACATCTAGACATGACATCTTATGATGATATTACCTCCCTGGAAGAGTGGTTATAATGAGATTTCAACGATGTAAAATGCTCTTTGGAGATGAAAATTTTGAGAAGATCCAAAATGCCAAAATACTCATACTCGGTGTAGGTGGTGTAGGTTCTTATGCTTTAGATTGTCTTTACCGCTCAGGGGTCAGTGACATTACCATACTGGATTTTGATGTCTATGATGAGACCAATCAAAACCGTCAGATAGGTTCTGAGGCAGTAGGAGAAGTGAAAGTAGAGAAACTACAAGAACTTTATCCGGGGGTAAAGACCATACATCAACGTAT
>CBFHPE010000215.1:0-1776 GCA_965657515.1 Sulfurovum sp. | reverse complement strand
CTCTGCACCATTATCTGTAGAAAATACTACGATAGTATTTTCTTCAACACCAAGTTTTTTAACATGGTCCAACATATCGCCAACCATATCATCTAACTCTTTAATGGCATCAGCATAAAGTGAGATACCTGTAATTCCTTGATACTCTTTTTTCTGACGGGTCCAAACATGCGCCCGGGAATAATTCATCCAAACAAAGAAAGGTTTATCTGCTTTCACAGAACGTTCCATAAAATCTTTTGCTGCAGCACCAAATTCATAATCAACAGTTTCCATTCTTTTTCTTGTCAATGGACCTGTATCTTCTATCTTACCATCTGCTTTAGAGTGGATCACTCCACGAGGTCCAAATTTCTTATGAAATGCTGGATCTTTCGGATAGTAGTATGTTTCAGGTTCTTCTTCTGCATTAAGGTGATAAAGATTTCCAAAAAACTCATCAAACCCATGGTTTGTCGGTAAATGTTTGTCCTGGTCTCCCAAGTGATTCTTACCAAACTGTCCTGTCATATACCCTTGCTCTTTAAGCAAATCGCCAATTGTTGGTGTCCAGTCAGGAATACCATGTTCACTACCTGGCATACCAATAGTGAGTAACCCTGTTCTAAATGGTTGTTGTCCTAAGATAAACGATGCACGACCTGCAGTACATGACTGCTGTGCATACATATCTGTAAAGAGTGCACCATCATCTGCAATACTATCGATATTTGGTGTTTTATATCCCATCATACCTTGATTGGTAGCTGAAATATTCCAGTAACCTATATCATCACCCCACATTACTAAAATGTTTGGTTTTTTAGCCATGACCTGTGTTGGCACTACCATTGTAGCAACACTTAAACCCAAAGCTATTAACAATTTTGAACTTGTTTTTTTCATTATTCATCCTTTTGAAAATTTTACGATATTTAGTATACAATATAATATTGTCAAAAAACTGGCATTTGTAAAAAAAGGGAAACTTTATAACTTTTGTATGTTAAAAATTCTCTATGATGACGTAATTCTATACCCCTCGCCATAGATATTTTCTATGAGGTCAACTGGAAGCTTTTTCTTAAGTCGTTTAAGAAGATGACTAAAAGAATTATACGCTATTTGGTTCTCTTCATGTTCCCATATTAGATATGATATACTACTAAATGCAACAATACTGTCAACATGATCTACCATCATGGAAAGAAAGATTCTCTCCCGTTTGGTCAAAGGGATTATATCATCACCGTAGCAAAGTACTCTCTCTTTTTTCTTCCAAGAATAGTCGTTTTTTAGCAAAATAAGGTTGTTTTCTTCTATTTCAGTCTGATATCTTAAGGCCATATCCTGAAGAACAGTAAGAAGTTTTTTGTGAGGTACCGGTTTGATAAGATATTCTGACAACCCTAATTTAACCGCTCTTAGTAATATTTCCTGATCAGAATATGCACTCAAAATTACAATGGGTGTATTTTTATCACTTTTTCTTACTTCTTCAATAACATCTAGTCCATTGATTTTAGGTATGTTAATATCAACCAACATCATATCTGGAGAATAGTCTTCATATTTTTTAAGTGCTTCAACACCATTAGTAGCTTCATAGATCTTTTTAAATTTAGTTGAGAGTATACGAACAAATTGTTTGCGTAGTTCATTATCATCTTCTATGTATAAAAGTGTTAAGTTATTTAAATTATTCATCTTTTACCTTATATAGTGTTATCAAAACTTCGCATCCTTCTTCAGCATTAGAGATAGAAAGTTCTCCACCCATATTTTTTTCAATTATCA
>CBFHPE010000214.1:0-1782 GCA_965657515.1 Sulfurovum sp. | reverse complement strand
AATATCAAGGCATATTTGATATACTCTTAAAACTGAAAAATCATAATAGTAGGGCAAGATGTTCTATTAATAAATAGTTAGTCTCTACTTTATCTAAAGGAAAATAAAATGAAAACATTAACACTCTCTATTCTAGGAGTTCTAATCATGTCAGTTTCAGCTTATGCAGCCAAAGGTATGATTGATGTTAAAAGTGCGTTCGGAGTGAAAGAAACCGGAGATAGACTAGAAAATGTCTTAAAAGAAAAAGGCATGATAATATTTAAGAGAGTTGAACACTCTAATGCTGCTAAAAATGTGGGGCTGGAATTACGAGAGACAGAATTGATAATTTTTGGAAATCCCAAAGTAGGAAGTCCTCTCATGCAGTGTCAGCAAAGTGTATCTATTGATCTACCCCAAAAAGCTTTAATCTGGAAAGATAGTGAAGGTAAGGTATGGGTATCGTATAATGATCCAAGATATTTGGAAAAAAGGCATAATATTCTCAATTGTGAGGAAGTGATTTCAAAAATAGAGAATGCACTTGCTGGTATAGTAAAGACTGCAGCAACAAAATAGAAGATCTAAAGACGTGCCGCTATGAAAGCGAAGCAGCAGTAATTTTTTTATTGTCTTTCATTTCTTTGTTTGACAATAGTTTTATGCTTATGGGGTTGGTGTACTCCATGAAATCCCTAGTTACACACCTTGTAATGTTTTTTCTTGCATTACGTCAAAAACCCTTTTTCTATGTCACACACTTCATAAAGTTAAACCAGTTTCCGCAGGTGATATACTTGTTTGGATCGAATCTGCTTTAAGCTTCCTGCGAAATTATTTAAAAAAGTTGAATCATTTTTTTAAACAAAATTATACTTTATTTCAGCAGTATAGTGACGCAAGAATCAAGTCTGTTCAAACAGTTTTTTACGAAGTTAAAGCAGATGGAACTTATCTTTAGCATGTTGGGAGGTATCGATGCTATTCATGGTTGCCATCATTGCTATATCAGTCTTTCTAACTTCGCGAAGTTAGATGTAATATCATTAAATTAAACCTTACTTGCTATCTGATTTATTAAAATGGCTTTCATCAGATAATTCAAGATTTATACATGGCTTGAGCATTCCAAACAAGTCAAAGTTTCTTCCACTTTTATAGCATAGTGTTTCTCCAGAGTGATCTAAAAATACAAAATGTTCATAACTTCTATATTCTTTCTGTACATAAGGAGAAAATACAACGTACTTCGCCTTATCTAATAAAGGACAATTCTGACATTCAGAATGATATTTATCACAATTGTTATCTAGAATTTTTATATCTAATACCTCTTTTTGAAGAGAATCTTTTAATATAGACTGTAGATTTGGTAGTTCTGATTCAATATTTGTATATTTGATATTCATTATATCTCCTTAAAGTTTAATAACATATTTATTCTTAAATTAGGTTTAAAATTTTGAATTTAAGTATATTTTAGATCTAATGAAAAACCCGGGCACCTGCAAACAGTATATGATTTAGATGAAGATATTGGTGAGCTATTGGACATGTTCAATAGCTATAAAATAGAAACAGTATATGAAGCCAATGTTGTTGATGAGGATGGTGAATTTAAAACGATGATCTTTGATAGTGAAGACGATTACAAAAAGTACATCAGCCCTTATCGTGATGAGAATGAGATTGAAGATATGGTTGAGGATTTTTTGAGGAAAAGAGATAAAAAGGTTTACTATGACCCACTATTTAAAATAGGCTTTTGACGTGGTTATCTAATATATTTCTGTACAATAC
>CBFHPE010000213.1:0-1837 GCA_965657515.1 Sulfurovum sp. | reverse complement strand
TGGAGCGGGCGAAGGGATTCGAACCCTCGACAGCCTGCTTGGAAGGCAGGAACTCTAGCCACTGAGCTACGCCCGCATAAATGGATACATGGTGGTGAGTGAAGGATTCGAACCTTCGAAGACGTAGTCAGCGGATTTACAATCCGCCCTCGTTGGCCACTTGAGTAACTCACCATTATGCTAATCTTAAAGTCAATTCAATACATAAAGTATGAAAAGAGTTTTGATTATTTTCCGGTCAAACACTGATAAAAATTTTATGGAGCTGGTGAAGGGACTCGAACCCCCGACCTGCTGATTACAAATCAGCTGCTCTAGCCAGCTGAGCTACACCAGCGCCATCATAAAAAGCTGTTATGCTTTAAATGGACGGGAATTATAGACAAATACATTTTAAAAGTCAAGGGTTTTTTTAAAAAAAATGATAATTTCTCTTTTTTAGTTAATTTCTATAGAATACCACCATATAAAATAGTACCAAATAGGCATAAATCATGAAAATATTACTTGCACCCAGCGAAACTAAAAAATCAGGAGGAGAACTTTCATTCGATCCTTCTACTTTACTTTTTGAACAACTTACACCCCATCGCATAAAACTTTTACATACGTATACTAATGTTCTGCAACAAAATGATATACAAGCGCTCTCTAAAATGTTTGGAATCAAAAAAGAGGCTGACATCTTAAAACATAAAAAAGATATCATTCACGAACTTACGATGAAAGCCATAGAACGATATACCGGTGTTGCTTTTGATTACCTCAGGTATGATGAGCTAGATGCAAGAGCACAAAACTACGTTGACAGCCATGTCATACTTTTTTCTAACTTACTGGGCCCCATTCGTGCCTCAGACCTCATACCTGAGTATAAACTCAAACAGGGAGAAGCAGTTGCAGACATTAAACCTGAAAAATTTTACAACGAACATGCTGCACATCTTGTGGAAGAATACCTGCAAGATGATGAGATACTAGACCTTCGTGCAGGTTTCTACGACAAGTTCTATAAACCTGCCAAAGCCTATACAACACTTAAGTTCATCAAAGACGGCAAAGTGGTCAGCCATTGGGCTAAAGCTTATAGGGGGATCGTCTTAAGAGAAATTGCTAAAGCCGGTATCGAGAATATGGAAGATTTTATGAAACTCTCTATAGAAGGATTGAGTATCCATAAGATACAGACAAAGAAGAATAAAACTGAGATCATATATACTATAGATAATTAAAAAGGATCTTCATGAAACTACCTAGTGAACATACACTCTATCAGATCATGCTCTTTCTTCTTGCACTTATGGTAGTACTTGGTATTTTATTTGATACGGAGTACAGCTGATGGCAAAAGAAAATTTATTTGAAATGGGGGCAAACTTTGGAGATGACTGGACGTCTGATAATAAAGAAAAAACAAAACAGCAAAACACTACAGAGATAAAAGAACCAAACAAACACCAACTGCACTTTGCCAAAGAGAAACGCAGAGGAAAAGTGGTGACCATCGTTAAACCTTTCTGTTTGGAGAAAAAAGATCTGCAGGCGCTACTCAAAACACTGAAAAAAAAGTTGGGATGTGGTGGTACACTCAAAGAAGATACTTTAGAATTTCAAGGTGATATCCCAAAGCAGATACGTAAACATTTGGAAGCGATGGAATATAGATTTAAAAAATAAACTTCTATTTTCCTATGGCTAAGGCATAGAGTACCATCTCGTCATTTCCTACAAATGTATTGACCTCATCATCATAATATGCCCCTATACCGGAACACCCTATCTCCAAATAGACTGATGCAACATAAAGCCTTTGTCCTATGATACCTGCCTTTTGATA
>CBFHPE010000212.1:0-1846 GCA_965657515.1 Sulfurovum sp. | reverse complement strand
TATAACCTGCCAAGAGGTTATAGATAATAAACAGCGTACCTGTAAGTATGACGATATCAAGATTATGAAATTTTGGAATACTCAATAAAAACATTTCTATGAATGAAAGTACTATAAAGAATTTGTAACCTTTATGTAAAAAATGCATACTTTTTGTTTTAAGAAAATACATACTGAAAAGTGCAGCAGTGATTACAAGGAAGGTTATTTTAAATACAGAGATCTTAATGTCCAGTGTTATAAAACTTATGGGAAAATATATCTGTGTCAAACCCAGGTATGTCAGTTGTTGATAGACAAGTGCAAAGAGATAGAAACTATAATAGAGATAACTTTTATCTTTGGTATAAAAAAAGAGTATAAAACTGTAAAGCATGAATGCCAGCACCATACCAATAAGTAGTATATTAATAAATTGTTGTACTTGATCTTCTGCCTTATACTCTGTTTCATCATATATCCAAAGTCCAAAATCTATAGGATTGATAGTTGATCTCACTTCAAGATAATACTGTTTTGAAGTTTTAGCTGCAAGTTGAATATGAAAATATGGCAAAAGTGTCTTGTGTAGATTGGAAATATTGGACACACCTTTTATTATTGGCTGACTTCTTCCTTCTTCATACAGTGCAATATATTCAACCAAAGGAGAACTAAGGAGTAGAGCTTTTTCAATATTTCTCTCAGAGTTGTTCCTCAGCTTGAAGGTGATCCAAATAGTCTCAGAAGAGACGCCTTTGTTGATGTATTGCTTATGGTAAGGATGAAATAGTTCATGTGTAGTGAGTTCGGAAAGTGTGTGATCTTTTTTATCAAAATATACTGAAGAATGCTCTAAAAGTGAAAAATGTGTTTTGTCTGAAATATCAATACTTTTTGCATCAGTGAATGTAAAGATGAATAAAAACAATAAAATAAAACGCAAGTATATAGTATAAGTAATATGCATAAATAATTTTATCTAAAGTTATATATAAAAGAGGTTCGACATATTGGCACATTTTTGGCACTTCATAATGATATGATAATAGCATTAAGGAGAGAATCATGAAAAAAATAGGTCTATTGCTTATATTTACTACATTGATATCATATGGAAAAATGATAAGTATAGTTGGAACAGCAGATTTACAAGGTATGCTTGAACCTTCGGTTCAAAAAGTTGATATAGACGGGGATGGTATAAGAGATAAGGTTGAAATGGGTGGTATTTCACGGCTTACAACACTTTATAAAGAACTGAAAAAAGATAATCCAAATACGATGGTAGTTTCAGCAGGTGATGATCTTATGAATCGTTATTTTCATGTCTATAAAGGTAAAGCTATTCTTTCTCTTATGTCTGAAGCAGGTTATGATGTGCTTGCATTAGGAAATCATGAGTTTGATAAAGGAACTGATACACTTTCTGATGCACTAAAAATGACCAAGTTTACAACGTTATGTAGTGATTTGGATGTATCTTCTTCTTCACTGCACAAAAAGTGTGAAGCTTACTTTATCAAAGAGTTGGATGGTGTAAAAGTAGGTTTTTTCTCTTTAATGGTTGAGTCTTTACTAGATACATCTTCAGCGAGAGATATAACATTTAAGGGCACAAATGTTGTTATGGCCAAAACGATGGTCAAGCTTTTAAAAGCTAAAGATGTAGATCTCATAGTGCTAGTATCGCATATAGGGTACAAAGAAGATGTAGCTTTAGCCAAGCAGGTTAAAGGAATAGATGTCATCTTTGGGGGACACTCACACTCATATGTAAAAAAGATAGGACGTATAGGTAAAACAGTCATCGTAAATGGTGGAGAACAGGGGTCTCAAGTAGTTAAAGTAGACATACCATTAGATG
>CBFHPE010000211.1:0-1974 GCA_965657515.1 Sulfurovum sp. | reverse complement strand
AATGTACCAAAAGAGAAAGCACTTTTGGATGAACTTGAAGGGTACAAAGCAGTACTTGGTACACATATCGTAGATACCACACAAATGATGTGGCAGATCATGGATGATGAAAAGAAGATCCTTTTAGAAGGTGCACAAGGGACAATGCTTGACATTGACCATGGGACTTACCCTTATGTGACTTCTTCTACAACTGTATCTGCAGGTGCATGTTCAGGACTTGGGATAAACCCTAAAGATCTTGGAAAAGTAACAGGTATTGCTAAAGCATACTGTACAAGAGTAGGTAACGGACCTTTTCCAAGTGAAGACTTTGGAGAAGAGGGTGACAGACTTCGTAAAAATGGACATGAGTTCGGTACGACCACAGGTCGTCCAAGAAGATGTGGATGGTTTGATGCTGTTGCTATGCGTCATGCTGTACGTGTCAATGGTGTAGACCAGGTATCACTTATGAAATTAGATGTCCTTGACGGTTTTGATGAAGTAAAAGTATGTGTAGCATATGAAGTAGATGGTAAAGAGATCAATTACGTACCTTATGAACTTGAGGATGCAACACCTATCTATAAAAGTTTTCCAGGTTGGGATAAAACAGAAGGTGTAAGAGAATTTGATGCTTTACCTGAAACCGCAAAATCATACATCTTAGCACTCGAAGAGATGATAGGGACAAAGATGGGGATCATTTCCACAAGTCCAGAACGTGAAGACACAATCATAAGATAAAAGGGGTAGTAATGAGATTAAAACCACAACAGACAGGATATGTAGCAAGTAAGATCGGTATTGATTTGGCAAATGCTCCTTTTATAACTATGCCTAAGGGTAAAGAGGCTGTGGTTGAAGCAGCAAAAGCGATCATAGATGCTAACCTTGCAAAAGAACATGCACTTGATGAACAAGTGAAAAAGATCTTGGATGAGAACTATGATGAGATAGAGTTTCAACATGCAGATGAGAGACAGCTTTTCTTTATGATCAAAAAGAAAATGGCTCCTGAAGCAGGGGTGATCATGAATTATGATGACCGTTACAATGATCTAGCACACCTTATTTTGGATGAACTTTATGAAAATTATTTAGCTGAGTATACAGTAAATGAAAACCAGGTAAAAAATGTGATATTTAAATCATTCAAAGCTTTTGCAGATGCGTATGATGAAATAGATGATATCGTTTACACGAAGATCAGAAATATGGAAAAAGAGGTTATCCCTGGTTCTCAGGATTATGAACTTCTCTATGAGAGACTCTACCAGGAAGAGTTAGGAAAAAGAGGAATGCTATAATGCAGAAAGTATCTTTATATTTTGAAAATGGGCTGCTCCTTGAAGCAAAAAGTTTTGGTGCAGAAGGTACTTCTGTGGGTGAGATCGTATTTAACACTTCTTTAACGGGATACCAGGAAATAGTCACAGACCCCTCATACGCAGGACAGTTTGTCACATTTACTATGCCAGAGATCGGTAATGTAGGATGTAATGCACAGGATATGGAGAGTCATGGTGCACACTGTAAAGGGATCATTGTTCGTACGTATCAGGACAGACCTTCAAACTTTAGATGTGAAGAGACTTTAGCTGCACTTTTAGAAAAACATGGTGTTTTGGGTATCTGTGATATTGATACACGATTCATCACTAAAATGCTTCGTGAAGAAGGCGCCATGATGATGGTGGCTTCAACAGAGATCCATGAATCAGATGAACTTAAAAAAGTTTTAGATTCCTCACCTCGTATTGAAGATGTGAACTACATTGAAAAAGTAAGTACAAAAGAAACTTACGTACATACTGAAGCACGTTACAGTACAGCTACATTCAATTATGAAACACCAAATACAACAAAGAAGATCATAGCACTTGATTTTGGTATCAAGAGAAATATCTTAAATGAGTTGACGTATGCGGGTATGGAAGTAACGGTTGTCCCTAACTCCATGTCTGCTGAAGATATCATCGCGAAGATCGA
>CBFHPE010000210.1:0-1985 GCA_965657515.1 Sulfurovum sp. | reverse complement strand
TATCTTATTTAAAGAGGCTGCACTTCTTGAAACCATGGCGAAGTCTGATATCCTTGCTTTAGACAAGACTGGAACCATTACGGAAGGAAAACCCTCTGTTGTGAAAGTAGAGATCGAAAATAACTTTGATCCTTCTCTCTTACATGCGCTTGTGAGTACATCAAACCATCCTATCTCAAAAAGTATCGTGACCTACTTAGAAGAAAACTATAAAGATCTCGAAACACTCACACTTGAGAGTATCAAAAGTATCGAAGCAAAAGGCTTACAGGCAAATTACAATGGTAAAACCCTTATTGGAGGAAATGAAAAACTACTCCAAGCTTCAAATATAGCTGTTGATGCAAATACCGAAAATACTCTTTTCTTCTTTGCTGTTGAGGGTCAACTCGTAGCCAAGTTTGAACTCACAGACACCATACGTAAAGGTGCTAAAGAGGCTATAGAAGAGATACAGGCTTTAGGAATCAAAGTTATTATGCTCACAGGTGACCATGAACAAAGTGCTAAAAAGGTTTCCGGTCAGGTAGGCATAAGCGAAGTGCATGCTAAACTGCTTCCTCAGGACAAAGCTGCGATCATCGATAAACTTCATGAAGAGGGACATGTCGTTGTGATGGCAGGGGATGGTATCAACGATGCCGTTGCACTCGCATCTTCAGACATTGCCATTGCCATGGGAAATGGTGCCGACATTGCCATTAATGTCAGTGATGTGGTCCTTTTAGATGAAAAACCTGCAAGTATTTATGAAGCTTACAAACTCTCCAGACGAACCTATGACGCGGTTAAAGAGAACTTAGGTTTCTCATTATTGTATAATGTTGTAGCTGTACCACTTGCAGTACTGGGATTTGTCACACCTCTGGTAGCTGCACTCTCAATGTCCTTGAGTTCATTGGTGGTCGTGGGTAACTCTTTGCGTATTAAGCGTTTAAAATTTAAAAGTAAGGAATAAGCAATGTCAGAAAGCATAGTGATCTTAATGATAAGTATTTCAACCCTCTTAGGTGCCCTTGGGCTCATAGCTTTGATCTGGGCGGTGAAGACAGGTCAGTTTGATGATTATAGTAAATTTACTGATGCTGTACGTCATGACAATGTAGAAGATCTGCAAGATGCTGCCATGATGGCTGAAAAGAAAAAAGCATATAAAGAGAAAATGAAACAAGAGAGACTCGAAAAAGAGAGAAACTATAGACCCGCTGATTAATGCTTAGATTTTAATGTTATAATTTCTTCAAAATAAATAAACTGGGTCATGTATGTCAAACACTATAAGTAAATCAATCTTTAGAGAGTACGATATTAGAGGTATTTTCGAAAAAGAACTCAATGAACAATCTGTAAAACTCATAGGATATTACCTAGGTCAGAAAATAGCTGGAGACAAAGTTGTTTCCATTGGTTATGATGCACGTTCACACTCTCCTATCTTAAGAGACTATCTGGCTTCCGGACTCAATGCAGCGGGCTGTAAAGTGCTTGATATGGGTATGGTTGCCACACCTGTTAACTATTTTAGCAACTACATTGATCTTGATGGTCTAAGTACTGATGCTTCTATTATGATAACAGGCTCACATAACCCTAGCGAATACAACGGTTTTAAAATGACTGTAAATAAAAGTCCTTTCTTTGGTGATGATATTTATGCTTTAGGTGATGAGATCATTGATAACCAGGACAAAATGATCCCCAATAATACAGATAAAATAAACATTGATGTAAAGACACCCTATATCAATTATATGATAGAACAATTTTCTCATCTAAAAGATTTTCCTAAAAAGATAGTCATAGATGGAGGTAACGGTGTTGCAGATACTGTCATCACAGATATCTTTGATGCTCTTAACTTTGACTATGAGGGACTTTATCTGGAACCAGATGGTACTTTCCCTAACCATCATCCAGATCCTTCCGAAGAAAAGAACCTAGTAGATGTGAAAGCTGCTTTAACCCAAAATGGTGATATCGCTTTT
>CBFHPE010000209.1:0-1988 GCA_965657515.1 Sulfurovum sp. | reverse complement strand
GAGAGCTTATAATTAAAATAATATGTATTAGAGAATGGACCAAATTCACTCTCATCATTTCCTTGTTGTATCATGGCACCTAAAATAAAACTGTTGTAATCATTCAGTGTATAGGTAAGTGCAGGAGCGATAAAACGTGAATTATACGTGTTAAAACTCTCTATATACAAAAGAGAACCGGATAAAAAGAGGGTAAAGTCATAACTTATTGTAGAACCCAGGTAAAATTTTGAAAAGGCCAAATTTGGGAGTATCTCAGAATCATAATTTAACAGTATCTGATCATAGTCAAACGTTTGAGAACTGTAGCGTGCTTCAAGTGTAAGAGTTACACCGTTTACAAAGCCATAATCTGCTCCTACAATCGCTTGATAAAAACTTTCCTCATCTGTGGAAACAGGTGTATTTCTAAGCTCATTTTCTATATACGCACCTTCAGCTCTTACCTCAATGCCCGTGTCACCCAAATTGGCTTCAAGTTCAAGTCCTAACATAAGTGTTTCATTTGATTTTATGAAACTTAATCCGACATCCGTAAAATCCAAAAATGCTTTATATCTCAATGCATACTTAAAAGAGTGGTCTTCTTTTTGCGAAACAACAGCTGTGATATCACTCATCTCATTGAGATGTCTGGTGTAACTCAATGCCAAAACACCAAAGACCTCATCAGGTTCCAAACTATAAGTATTGCGCGGATTAAAAATATTGGTCGGGTTCCACAAACGCCCTACTCCCATACTGATATTTTGAAGTCCAAGAACTACACGGTTCTCTTCATCTTCATACCCACCATAGATACGGTAAAGTTTTGCATATACACTACCACCGTCATAATAGTTAAATTCACTTTGTGTCTTAAAAGGTACATCTGCATGGAGAAGTTCCACATAGGAAAAAGAGAGTGAATCCACATATTCTGAACCTAGATAATTGACTCCGTCACCGATGAAAGTAAAAAAGAGATTTTCATGTGTATAGTCGGCTCTGTATCGCAATCTATCATAATTATAAAGATAAGATGAACTGTCATCAGGAAAAACTGAACCCTGTGAGATAGTAAAGTTAGTATTTTCTATGCGCTGCGTAAAATCTGCTGCAAGCACTGTAGCGAGTACAAGATATACTAGTCCAATATACTTAATCAACAAGTGCTCCATCATTCATTTTTACTAAGCGGTTCACAGAATTTATCACATACTCATCATGTGAAGCAAAAAGGATGGTCACTTCCTCTTTTTCATTAAGCATACGCATCATATCCATAAGTATCTTTGAATTTTTAGAATCCAGGTTTGCAGTAGGTTCATCTGCCAAAATGATCTTGGGTTTTGAAGCAACTGCTCTGGCCACTGCTACACGTTGCTGCTGTCCACCACTAAGCGTATTGGGTAAAGCATCCAGTTTATGGTCTATCTCTAACAATGTTGCCACTTCCAATACACGCTTCGCTATCTCTTCATCTGAAAAACTACGAAGTCTCATAATAAAAGAAATGTTTTCAGCAACACTCAATACAGGAACAAGATTATATGCTTGAAATACAAATCCCATTTCGTGTAAACGGAGCTCTGTGGATTCTTTTTCATTTAGTGCTGTAATTTCTCTATCTTCAAGATATATCTTTCCCGAATTTATACTATCAAGAGCACCTATCACATTAAGCAGTGTGGTTTTTCCACAACCCGAAGGTCCTATCAAAGCAGTGAATTCACCTTTTTTTATCTCTAGGTTAATGTCTCTTAGTGCATGAACCTCGCGTGGGTCATCTTTAAAAAAATACTTATTTACATTTTGAAGTCTAATCATGTATCTGCCTTTATAACATCTATAGGATGAAGATGTTTTATTTTTCTAAGGGGTAATAAAACGCTAAGGATTGACGAAAGTACAATCGCATAAAAAGTGTTACTATAGTAGCTGAATTCCTGATGTGCATAAATGATTGTTGGCATACCAAAGCTCGCCATTCCATCAGCATAGATGGA
>CBFHPE010000208.1:0-2000 GCA_965657515.1 Sulfurovum sp. | reverse complement strand
ATTTTACCATAAATTCTTTGAGGGTAGTATTTAAAGGCGTTTATTGCTGAAATTAAACACCAGTGTGTATATATTTAGAGCTTAGGCTTTTTAACTTCTTTGCCTAACTCTTTTGCGATGCTGTAGGCTATGAGATGTGCTATTTTTTTAAGTCTTGGTTTGAGCCATTTTGTCTGTTTCTCACAGCTGAGTTCCCCAAGTTCAAGCACCAGGAATTTGTCTGCACGTATACGATGGTACCCATAGTAATCCTGTAAGGTTTTAGTAAAGTTGTTTCTGTGCCATTTAAAAGGAAAATATTGTTTATAGAGTGCTTTCCAGTTTTGAGCAAAAACTTTGGAAGCGGCATTGGAAGCTATATCTTGGTATCCAATGGAAGCACCGGATGAACAGCTCTTTTTTGCAGAGTCAAAGTGTATAGATACTGCAACGTTGGCCCTCATTAAAGAGAGTGTTGCTGGTACACGTTTGACCTCTATCTCCCATGATCTAAGTTGTTTTGCCACTTCATCAGCAACCAGCACATTCCAGTCCACTTCTCTATAGTGTTTGGTTTGTGCTCCGGTGTTACCTGTAGTCAGTCCTTCATGTCCAGCCTGTATGATCACCTCCGTGGTACGCACACCCATATAGATGATATATACGATGAGGAGGATAATGAGCAGAGCAAAAAAACCTGCTGCTTTATTCTTAAGACGCATCGGCAGTTATTTTTGGAGTAAGATCGCCGCTTCTTTTGCATGGTAAGTGATAATGATGTCCGCTCCCGCACGTTTAAATCCAAGCAGGGTTTCCATCATCACTTTATCATAGTCTATGACACCGGCTTGTCCTGCCATTTTAAGCATAGAGTACTCACCACTTACATTGTAAACGGCCAGTGGAAGCGAAGTGTTGTTCTTTACGTCTCTTACTACATCAAGGTATGCAAGTGCAGGTTTCACCATGAGTATATCCGCACCCTCTTTTTCATCTTCTACACTTTCCAGAATGGCTTCATTTCTATTTGCCGGGCTCATCTGGTAGCTTCTTCTGTCTCCAAAACTAGGACTTGACTCTGCCACATCACGGAAAGGACCATAGTAAGCTGAAGCAAATTTAGTGGAGTAAGACATCACTGGCAAGTTTTCAAAACCAGCCCCATCGAGTCCTCTACGTATGGCAGTGATCATACCATCCATCATACCGCTTGGTGCGATCATGTCAACACCTGCTTTAGCATGTACCACCGCTTGTTTAGCAAGGTTGTCAAGTGTGATGTCATTGTCAACAGTATGAAGTACGGGATCTATGACACCACAGTGTCCGTGGTCAGTATATTCACAAAAACAAAGATCAGTAACAACGAACATATCTGGATGTGCTGCTTTAACCTCTCTTACAGTTTGTGCCATGATACCATGCTCACACATCGCGTCAGACCCTACAGAGTCTTTTACATCAGGGATACCAAACAAAATGATAGAGTTGATACCAAGCTTTTTAAGTTCATCACACTCTTTGACGATCTCATCAATGCTCATTTGGAAAACGCCAGGCATAGAGTTAACTTCTTCTTTAATACCTGTACCACTTTTAGCAAAAAGAGGGTAGATGAAGTCATTGACAGAAAGATGTGTTTCTTGGAGTAGGTCACGGAGGACAGGGTTGATTCTTTTTCTTCTAAAACGTGCGAACATTGTATACCTTAGTAAATTTAGTAAATATAATTGGGTTATTTTACACTAATTAATGGAAATTCACTATTAATTCTTCATTACTAATTTCTAATTTCTAATTTTCAAGTATAATTTTGGCATGAACAATATAGAAATATCACAAGTCGCCACCTTACCCACCAAATATGGTACATTTAATATACAGGCATTTAAAGATGCTGATGGCAAAGAACATTTAGCTATCTATACGGATGACCTTAGAGAAGAACCCATCGTACGTGTCCATTCTGAATGTCTTACCGGTGATGCTATCGGTTCAGTGAAATGTGACTGTGGAGAACA
>CBFHPE010000207.1:0-2017 GCA_965657515.1 Sulfurovum sp. | reverse complement strand
TCTACCCTGCGGTTGATCCACTTGATTCAACATCAAGAATGCTTGATCCACAAATCGTTGGTGAAGAGCACTATGGTATTGCAACTGGTGTACAACAGATCCTTCAAAAGTATAAAGACCTTCAAGATATCATTGCTATTCTTGGTATGGATGAGCTTTCTGAAGATGATAAACTTGTTGTTGAAAGAGCAAGAAAGATCGAAAAATACCTTTCTCAGCCATTCCATGTTGCTGAAGTATTTACTGGTTCTCCAGGTGTATATGTTTCACTTGAAGATACTATCGAAGGATTTAAAGGTCTTCTTGAAGGTAAATATGATGACATGAATGAAGCTGCGTTCTACATGGTTGGAAATATGGCTGAAGCGATTGCTAAAAACGATAAGATTAACGCTAAGTAATCTTATAAAGGATTAATATGGAACTCATGAAGCTAGAAATAGTCACACCAAACGGTGTGATCTTTGATGCTGAAGTAAAACAAGTAACTTTACCGGGATCTGAAGGTGAGTTTGGTGTTTTAGCCAATCACGCTACCTTGGTATCTTTACTTGATACAGGTGTCATTGTTATCGACAATGCAGATGGAAATGAAGTAGCAGTAGCTATCAATTCCGGGTATGTAAAAGTTGATGAAGAAAAAACAACTTGTATCGTAGATGGTGCTGTGGCTCTTTCTGGAGAAGACAGTGATTTAGCTAAATCACTTGAAGCTGCAAAAGAACTACTCAAAAGTACAGAATCTTCTAATACAGCTATCGCAGCAGCGGTTAGCAAAGTAGAACAAATCGGAAAGTCTTTCTAAATTGGGCTCTCTTTTTACTTATCTCTTTGAAAGCAGTGCAATTACTATATTTGTGCTGCTTTTATTATCAGTCTATTTTATTGCGACATTCTGGGTCTTTTTAGATAGATTTTATATCTTGAATTCTCGCATTGGATCTGAAGCAAAATCACTTAAAGCACTTTACACAGGTCAGTCAAAATCAGTGGCAAATAATTCACTTATTTTTACTTATCTGTCTCGTGTAAATACACCCAACAAAGCTATTTTACAGGCAGCATCTTCTGATGCGATAAGGGTTTCTACCAAAGGACTTACTTGGCTCTCTATTATCGCTTCGACAGCACCTTTCATAGGTCTTTTTGGTACAGTAATAGGAATACTTGAGACTTTTTCTAAACTTGGGTCACAGTCAAGCGCATCACTTTCGGTAGTTGCACCGGCTATATCTGAAGCGCTTATCGCTACAGCAGCAGGTATAGGTGTGGCTATTTTTGCATATACATTTCATCTTATATTAAAGCGTAAGGCTTATGAACTCTCCTCTTTACTTTCGTCACAAGCAGAAGTAATACTCTCACAGGTTGAATAGTTATGTTCACATGGGATGATGATCCGGATCTAAATATTACACCTTTAGTGGATGTGATGCTGGTTTTAATGGCTATCCTTATGATCACTGCACCAACTATTAATTTTCAGGAACAGCTTACGCTTCCTGAAGGCTCTAAAACGGTCACTGTTACAAAACCTAAAACACTTACTATCAGAATGGATAAACATAAAAAGATCTATCTGAATAAAGATACCTATACTTTAGATACATTTGCAGATGATTTTGTTAATCAGTCTGTAAAGTTTGATAAAACCTCTGAAGTCTATATACGTGCAGATGAAGCATTAACCTATAAAAATGTCATGTATCTTCTTAAAAGTGTCAAAGCAGCAGGTTTTGAGAAGGTCTCCCTTATAACACTATGATCAACAAGTCTTCGACCTTCATTTCAGGAGTATTGGCTGTTGGTATCTATATTGCCTTTATTTTACTATTGATCTTTTATTTTAATACCCGTGATGTAAAAAAGCCTACACACTTTGTAAAGAAAAATGAAGACCGTATACGTGTCTCTGTGGCTTCAGTTAAAGACAAAACGAAACCAAAAACCAAAAAACCGGAAAAGAAAAAAGTTGTAAAACAAAAGCCAAAGCCAGTGAAAAAAGAGACTGTTAAAA
>CBFHPE010000206.1:0-2101 GCA_965657515.1 Sulfurovum sp. | reverse complement strand
AATTAAAAAATATTGAATTTAAAGGTTTCATGACACTTGAAGAATTAAACTATTATTACAATGCAAGTGATATCAATCTTGGATTATTTAGTACTGGGGAACGTGCAAACAGTGTAGTACTTAATAAAACAAATGATTCATTCCGTGTAGGGAAACCTCACCTGACACTTGAAACTGATGCGATGAAAGAAGCATTTACAGATAATGAAGATATCTTCTATACTAAAGATAATAACCCTAAAACCTTGGCAGATAGGATCATTGAGATTAAAAATGATCCTACTTTAGTTGAAAATGTAGGTAAAAATGCATCACGATCATATGTAGATAAACTAAGTAATGCAAGAGCTACGCAAATACTGGAAGATGAAATTTTCACTAAGCTTAGCAACAGATCAGATAAGTAACCTCAGTGAATAAAGAACAAATAAAAAAACTAGTCTATTTTTTAGGAAAGTCGCTAGGTATTTTAGGACTCATTTTTGTTTTTTACAAACTTTCACAAGAGTACACATTAAGTTCTTTTACTAAACAGTTTATTTTACTGTTAGACATCCTTCCTTTTCTTTTAGTGCTCAATTTTCTATCTATTATCATAGGTATCTATGCATGGCATAGTATGCTCTTACAGTATGCCAAAAGATCATTTCCTTATATAGCTTCTTACTATTATTTTTCAAAAACTGAAATTGCTAAATATCTACCGGGAAATATCTTTCACTTTGTTGGAAGACAGGTACTCTCTTCAAAACTTGGGATCTCTCAAGTTGAAATGGCAAAAATATCACTTTTGTTCTCTGTTTTACTATTGACCGGTACTGTTCTAACCAGTACTTTCTTTGCCTTTTTATCAAAAGACATCCCCTATTCCATCTTGACTTTAATGGGCTTATCTAGTATTATTGTACTCATTATTTTGGTATATATGTATCCATCATTTCCTATGAGAAAAAAAGTCTCTATGAACATCTATTTAGCACTTTCTGTTGCTTTACAAGGGATCATGCTGGGGATGATAGTAATGTACCAAAGTGACAGTTTCACAGCCAATTTATTTTTTCTCTGTATTAGCATCTATACACTTTCCTGGCTTATAGGATTTGTAACACCTGGTGCTTCTGGTGGGTTAGGGATACGTGAGGGAACATTTATAGCTATTGCAAGCTATTTACAAGTAGATATTTCTGCAGATATTATAATATTTTCAGTATTATTAGTAAGATTAATAAACATATCTGTTGATGTAGGTATCTATCTTTCGACATTTATACTTGAAAACAAGATTAAGGGATTAAAAATATGAAAATTTCAGTCATAGGTACAGGTTACGTAGGCCTGGTTAGTGGTGCATGTTTTGCACAGATGGGGAACAATGTTACCTGTGTAGATATCGATGAGAAAAAAATAGAATCCCTTAAACAAGGTCAAATTCCTATCTATGAGCCTGGACTTGAAGATATGGTTTTAGAAAACAATAAAAGTGGGACTTTACATTTTACTACAGATTCAAAGTCTGCTATTGCTAATTCTACTATCTGTTTTATCGCTGTTGGTACACCTATGGGCGAAGATGGGTCTGCAGACCTTCAGTATGTACTTGCTGTGGCCAAAACGATTGGTGAGAGTATGCAGGATTATCTTGTAGTAGTAGATAAATCTACTGTTCCTGTAGGTACTGCTGATAAAGTAAGAGCTGCCATTCAAGCTGAACTTGATAAACGTGGTGTAGATATAGATTTTGATGTTGTAAGTAACCCTGAATTTTTAAAAGAAGGTGCAGCTATCCAGGACTTTATGCGTCCTGACAGAGTCGTCATTGGGGCAGACAATCAAAAAGCTTTAGATATCATGCATGATCTGTATGCACCTTTTATGAAAACACGTGATCGATTCATCTATATGGATATCAAAAGTGCTGAAATGACAAAATATACAGCCAATGCCATGCTAGCTACTAAGATCTCTTTTATGAATGAGATCTCAAACATCTGTGAACGTGTTGGAGCAGATGTAAATCAGGTACGTAATGGGATTGGTTCAGACTCTCGTATAGGATACAGTTTTATCTACCCTGGTTGTGGTTATGGAGGAAGCTGTTTCC
>CBFHPE010000205.1:0-2191 GCA_965657515.1 Sulfurovum sp. | reverse complement strand
GTACTTGGTTTTCTTTTTGCACCTAAGATCGCAGAATTGTGGGGATGGCAATCAGTATTCTTGGTAGCCGCTATTTTATCTATACTTGTGTTGATCTCTTATCTGTTGATGGCAAAAGATGCACCAAAAGAGATCTATACACCAAGAGTTAAAAAGTTCTCTGACTATTGGAGATTATTCAAAGACAGAGATACATGGTGGTTCAACCTCTTCTATGCAGTGAGTTTTGGTACCTTTGTAGGGTTTGCTGTATATATGAAAGTCTACCTCATGGCGATGTATTTTGATGAAATGGAACTATTTGGAGAAGAAATATTGAGAGAAGAGAACATTCATGTTGTAGCAGGTTATTTTGCAGCATTTTGTATTATGGCAGGTGCAATACTTCGTCCCATTGGAGGTACGATCGCAGATAGGATCGGAGGTATAAAATCACTTTATATTTTCTTCTCAAGTGTTGCTATTCTTATCCTGATCAATGCTTTCATACCTTTACCATTTTGGATCGCTATTATGGTGATGTTTCTTATCATGGCAAGTCTTGGTATGGCAAACGGTGCTGTCTTCCAGCTTGTTCCACAACGATTTTCCAAAGACATAGGTATTATGACAGGTATCATTGGTGCAGCAGGTGGACTTGGCGGTGTTGCTATTTTACAGATCTTAGGTGCATCTACTTTGATCTTTGGAGATTACACAATTGGATTTATGATCATCATTGCAAATATCATCATAGCCATAGTTGGTCTAAGTTTAGTAAAAAGCAGATGGAGAACAACATGGGGAGTGCGTTCTGGAGGAATTATTTGATCACCTCTCATAAAGCATAATTAATGGGTCACTTTATGACCCATTACAATCTCCATATTTCCGTCTACACAGTACAAAATTACTTCTTATACTTTACATTATCGACTATTAACAGCTTTTTGGATAGAATAATCCATTAATTTTGACTGCCTTTAGGCATGTCTTGGAGTAGCAACAATGAACAAAGCAAAATATATCTGGATGGATGGTGAATATACACCTTGGGATGATGCCAAAGTACACGTACTCACGCATACACTACACTACGGTAACGGTGCTATAGAAGGTACTAAAGCCTATAAAACAGTAGATGGAAGATGTGCGATCTTTAAACTTAATGAGCATACAAAAAGATTACTCAACTCATCGAAAATGACACTTATGGATGTACCTTATACACTTGAAGAACTCAATGCCGCACAAGTGGAACTTTTACAAAAAAATGAACTCTTTGATGGTGCCTATCTTAGACCATTGGTTTATCTTGGTTATGGGGTAATGGGTCTTTACCACAAAGACTGCCCTGTAAATGTGTCTATCTCTGCATGGGAATGGGGTGCATATCTTGGTGAAGAAGGTCTAAGAAAAGGTATTAGACTTAAGATCGCATCTATGACACGTACACCCAATACATCCAGTATGGGTAAAGCAAAAGCAGTAGCAAACTATCTGAACTCTCAAATGGCAAAATACGAAGCTGTTGATGCAGGATATGATGAAGCCCTACTTTTGGATGACCAAGGTTACATCGCGGAGGCATCGGGTGCAGCTTTCTTTATGGTTAGAGATGGTGTACTTATCTCTCCGCCTAGTGACAATACACTTGAGTCTATCACACAACATACTGTTATAGACCTTGCTAAAGATATGGGTATAGAAGTAGTCAGAAGACGTGTTACACGTGAAGAAGTTTACATCGCAGATGAAGCATTCCTTACTGGAACTGCAGCAGAAGTGACCCCTATTAGAGAAGTTGATGCACGTATCATCGGTATAGGTTCAAGAGGACCTATCACAGAGAAATTACAAACAGCCTATTTTGATGCAGTTGCGGGTAAAAACCCTGACTACATTCAACATTTGACATATATAAACTAATATGCTAGTTTATTCCGATCATTAAGATTAAATCTTATTGAGAAGAATTGATCTAAGGCTTATGCCTTAACTAAAAAAATATATTTAATATACAAAGGAACATTTAACATGCCAGCAGACATGAATGACTATTTTAAAAAGAAAAAACCATCAATGAACAAAAGTACACCAGGCGGTGGAGGCAACTCAGGAGGCGGAGGTAATAACTTCGAAAATCCTCTTAACAATATGGGAAAAGGTGCACCATGGATATTTGTAGTAATCGCTATCGCTTTTGCCATTT
>CBFHPE010000204.1:0-2209 GCA_965657515.1 Sulfurovum sp. | reverse complement strand
ACTTAAGCATGGTATCACTAAAGCTCTTGTAGAGTTTGAACCATCTTTCAGAGCGATCCTTAAGCCTATGGGTCTTCTTACTCGTGACTCTAGAGTTGTTGAGCGTAAGAAACCAGGTAAGAAAAAAGCGAGAAGATCTCCACAGTTCTCAAAAAGATAGTCGGTACTTTTCGACTTCTTTTTCCAAGATCAATCTTGGAGCATATTTGCAAGGTCTCTCCTTGCAGATCTATTTATATTTACCTCTTTCATCTCAAATAAAAATACTAATTTCTCATAAATTCTTTACTATATTGTAAAATTCATTGTTTTGAACCTCTTCATTATAATCTGAGTTAATTCTTATTTTTAAACATCAAAATCATTTTTGGGGTATAAATAAATATGTTCATACGTTGTTACATGTTAGAATATATTTAGATTTTAGTCCAAAAAGGAAAAATGGATGATTCAGCAGTCCCCAAAGCGATGGATATGGGAACATGAAAAGTACGGTACCTTCCCCTATAACAAGGATGAGCTTGTTGCCATACTTAATGATATTCATGTCATGAAGCAGATGCTGGATAATATTCTTTCTATCTATGGAGAAAGTGTTGTTGATGAAGTACAGATAGAAAATGTCACTGAAGAAATATACGATAATTCCCGCATCGAAGGAGAATACCTGGAAAGGGAGTCTATTAGAAACTCCATGGCAAAAGCAATTAACAAGACCTATGCACAGTCACACAGCATCTCTACAAAGCATACCGATGCACTGGTAGATCTCTTTATGGAGAGTAGGGAGAACAACAAGCCTATTACTTTGAGAAGGCTGAACAAGTGGCACAAGGGCGTATTTATCCATACTAGAACCAATGCTAATCGTAGCGAAGAGGATAAGCTCATCTTCGGTCGCTTCAGGGACAAAGAGGTGCGGGTCGTAGAGGAACTGTTAGGACGCGGGGGGAAGCGTATACGTTATCTTGCTCCGCCACCTGAGACCCTTGAAGAGGATGTAAAGCGCTTCCTTGATTACTGTAATTATACGCAGGAGGACCCTTACATTAAAGCAGCTATTGCCCATTTATGGTTTGTCTCAATCCACCCCTATGATGACGGTAACGGAAGAATATCTAGGGCTATTTCCGACCATATTCTTGCTCATGAGACCAAAGAGCAGTACAAAACCTACTCTATCTCTTCTGGGATCTATATGAAGCATGCGGATTACTACGGTATTCTCTCTGAAACGACTGATCTCTATAGGAACCGTCACTTTGACTTCACGCCATGGATCAAGTGGCATCTGGAAATTACCCTTTCTTCTCTAAAAAAGTCACTCAAAGAGAGTACCTTTATTATAGAAAGAGGACAATTCTGGGAGAATAACCAAAGTCTCAACCTCAATGACAGAGAATCCAAGAGTATCAATGCGATGTTCGATGCACTCTCCAAAGGAAAAATGAAAAGCTTCACCACCAAAGAGTACATGGAAGAGCACGGTGTAGCAAGAAGTACTGCCAGACGGGACATCAATACACTTGTCAGGTCCAATATGCTTTCAAAGGTTGAATGTGAAGGGGAGCGCTATCCAAGATATATCCTTAAAACGGACGAGACGAGCAATCTTGACACTATTAGCCCTTCAAAAGTGAAGGATATCCACTGCCTTATCTCTGACACTGGAAAAAAGAAACCCTATAGCACTTCACTCCATGAAGAGAATAATACACTGCATACTCAGGAGAGCAAACCCTCTCAGAGATAAGATGTCCTTTTCAATTGGTCCATTTTAGGGTATAACTGGGTACGAATTTAAAATTACTGCATACCGCTAAAGCTGTGACCGGTAAGTGGGTGCACATCTGAAATTCAGAACCATTACTGTTACTTATTTCAATATCTCAAAGGCTGTTAATTCTTTCTTTACTCCTGACATTACAGCCTGAGTACCTAGGGTGCTGTTGAATTTTATATTTACAATATCATTTACATTTTTACCGATAAACTGATCTAAAAACGCTTTCTTTTTAAATTCTCTATCCCTCTCTCTAGAACGCTGAATATATATAGAGGTGATTTTTCCTTCTTTATCGACACCAAAAACAAATTCAATAGCGCCATATTCACCTTTTTGCGTACTCGCAAAGATATATCCTAAGGATGTCCCATCTGCTGTGAGTTCATAATATTGAAATGCTTCTCTTTGCCCTGCAAGCAGTTC
>CBFHPE010000203.1:0-2213 GCA_965657515.1 Sulfurovum sp. | reverse complement strand
CAATCCGTCTTCATGAATCTTTTCCCATTCATCCTGTGTATGATTCCTGGCAAAAATAGAACCTGCGATTTTACATTTTTTTTGATATTTTTTCTTGTATAGTCTATGACCTTTTTTTGCATCCGCCATGGAGACTGTTGGTAAGATAGTAGTTGTAAGTATCAAAAGTGCAATGGTGGAACTTAGTTTTTTAATATTACTCATTTTAGTCCTTTAAGATAATAACGTAAAGTAAAACTTAACGTTATTGTATCATGAGACTCTTAGAATTAATTTAATATTTCACTTTTTAATGTAGAAAAAAATGTTTTATATGTCTGTCTGTTGAAGATATATTCTTTAGCATTGAAAAGTGTATCAAAGACGATCTTCCATAACATAGAGAAGTTTTCATCATTGCGCACATCACAGAGTTGTGTTTGCATTTGTTGTTCAAGCAGACTAAGAGCTTTTGCATGAAAAACGTAAAGTTTGAGTATCTCATATTCAATACCAACTTCATTAAAATACCCCACAAGCTTAAGGATTGAAGCTTCTTTTTCTGTAAAGTCATTAGCATTTATGGGCATAAGTATTTCATCATCCAGGAGCCTATCAAGAAGCTCTTTATCTACATTAAACTTCGCTATAAAGGCCTTTTTTGTGTAGTGTTCAGTATCTGAGGGTATTGCACTTAATGTGTTCATCAAAGGTGTTATCATGTTTAATGATGTGGAGAACGATTGATTTTTGTTCTGTAATACACCTTTGAGCTGTTCGTTACTGGTCCCAAAGTTCTCTTTCATATAAGAAATGTACCTGATGAGTTCTACATGTTCATCATTGTAACGATGTACATTTGACTTTACCTTGTTAGCTTCTGGTAATATACCTTCTTTAATATAGTAAAGAATTGTAGATTTTGGTACGTGGGTTTTTGCAACTAGTTCAGATATTTTATATTCCATTGATTATCCTATTAATCTTTATCTAAGAATTATAGCATATAATCAAAAACGTCAAGTGAAACTTTATGTTTTACTAAAAATTAATACAGGGAATATGAAAATGGCACACATAAATTTACCGGAATTTGAGGATATGACTCCTGCAATACAAGATAAAGCAAGACCTATTTTAGAGAAAACAGGAACATTAGGAGAAATATTCAAACTACTTGCTATTGATGAAAAGATCTATTTTGCAACAGATGAAATGATACAGAAATATCTTCTTGATGAAACATCACTTTCTTATGATATCAAAGAGGCCATAGCACTTCTTATTTCTAAAGAGAACGGATGTAAGATGTGTGTAGATGTACATAAAGGCATAGCAAAGATGTTAGGACTTTCAGATGAATTGATTGAAGAGATACTCCAAGGTGTTGATGCTATGCATACAGATAACAAAGATAAGGCACTTCTAAATTTTTCCATTAAAGCAGCACAAAAAGATAATTACAAGATTCTCAAAGAGGAGATTGATGCACTAAAAGAGATGGGCTGGAGTGATAAACAGATCATAGAAGCTGTAGCGATCACAGGATATTTTAATTATATTAATACATTGTCCAATGTTTTTGGGTTAGGACAATAGTTCTATGTTTAAATTCCTTATAATAACTATCATTGCATTTAATACTCTGTCAGCAAAAGAATATAAAGCAGTTTTTGACTGTAGCTCAAGTAATGCAAATTATATTAAAACTCGGATGTTGCTGATTGGGAAAACTTTAGATATGATCGAAAAAAAAGGTGATAAGACGGAGTTTGTGATTACGCTTCATGGCGGATGTGTACCCATGGTATCTTCACTGTATCATGAGATAGTTCCTGATAAAGATATGCCCAAGATCAAAAAAGCTCAAGAACGCATTAGGTATCTTGCAAAAGAAAAAGGGGTGAAGGTCATCGCCTGTGCCATGTCTCTGAATGCAAATGCAATTGAAAAAAAAGAGATCCTTCCTTTTGTGACTATATCTGACAACAGTTTTATAGATACCATACATTATCAAAATATGGGTTATGCATTAATGACTTTTAAGTGATTTCATTCGCTAAAAATAAAAACCTCATAAAGTTATATATTTTATAAGGTTTTGAAAAAATATGTATATGACATCAAGTTGCTGTAATATTATTCATGTTTTGAATGTTCAATAGTTATATGCACTAATTTATGATTATTTGCAAGTTGTTTTTTAAGATATTCTATATCAATACTATTATTAT
>CBFHPE010000202.1:0-2247 GCA_965657515.1 Sulfurovum sp. | reverse complement strand
TGCAACTCTCAGAGTTAGATAGTAGAATCGCACAAGCTAAAGAAGACGGCAAAAGCGAACTTGAATCACAACTTAAAACAGAAAAAGAAGCAAGAGGTGCTTTGCAAAAAAGTCTAGAGGACTTACAAGCATCCAATACAGGGTTAAAACTTGATAGAGCAGTAGCAGACGCACTTAAAGGTTTTGATATTATGGATTCACACAAAGACACTACAGAATTTATGCTCAGAGCAAGAGTATCTATTAATGACAATGGTGATGTGATGTATTCAGACGGGCAAAATGAGTCCAATATTGAAGATGGTTTTAAAAATTACTTTGATAATAATCGAGGGAAACTTAATGCAGTTGGAGATGGCACAGGCTCAGGTAGTCGAGATGGACAAGGCGGGGGGTCACAAAACACTATAAGTAGAAGTGACTTTAATAAATTGCCGCCAGCTAAACAGGCTGAAGTGGCAAAAACAAAAACAATAGAGGATTAAAAACATGGCAAACACATTAACAGGTCTTATCCCTACGCTTTATGATGCGTTGGATATTGTATCAAGAGAACAAGTAGGTTTAGCAAGATCGGTAACACTAAATGCTAAAGGCGAATCAGCGGCACTAAACGAAAACATCACTATCCCAGTAACGGGTGAAGAGTCAGCAGTAGATATTACAGCGGGTGTTTCAGCTCCTGACAACGGTGATACTACAGTAGGAAGCACAACTATGACTATTTCAAAGTCAAGAATGGTTCCAGTAAGATTCAATGGTGAAGAGATGATGGGTCTTTCAAACGGTGGAACACTTGACAGCATCGTATCTGATAGATTTGCACAGGCATTTAGAACACTTGCAAACGAAGTAGAAGCTGACCTTGCTGGTCTTCACGTTCATGCTTCAAGAGCATACGGTACAGCGGGTACAACTCCTTTTGCTTCAACTATTGCAGATGCAGCACAAGTAAGAAAGATTCTCGCAGATAACGGTCAATTTTATGGTGACGTTAGATTGGTTGTTGACAGTTCAGCGGGTGCAAACCTTAGAACAATGGGTCAACTTTCAAAAGTAAATGAAGCTGGTAATGATGCACTTCTTAGAAGAGGTATTTTAGGCGATCTTTCAGGGTTCGGGATTGGTGAATCAGGACAGATTATCACATCAACAGCTGGTACTGGTGCATCTGCAACTACTGACAACGCTGGCTATGATGTAGGCGATACAGTTATCACACTTGCTTCAGCGGGCACAGGTACAGTTGTGGCTGGTGATGTTATCACTTTTGCGGGTGATACTAACAAGTATGTTGTGGCATCAGGTGATGCAGACGTGTCAGGTGGGGGAACTATCACACTTGCAGACAATGGATTAAGAGTTGCTATTGGAGCATCAGCAACAGCTATCACAATAGTAGCAGCAGCGGCTAGAAACATGGCATTCCAAAGAAATGCAATCCAACTTATCACAAGAGCACCAGCAATGCCAGACGGTGGTGACATGGCAGATGACGTTATGAATTTAACAGACCCTATCAGTGGTATCACTTTCCAGGTGGCTGTGTATAGACAATACAGACAAGTGAAATATGAAGTAGGTCTTGCATGGGGTTATAAAGCGGTTAAGCCTGAAGGTATCGCTCTATTACTAGGATAATATCATGACACTTGAAACTATCAAAATCGTTACAGATAACGAGGATGGGTTCAAGGTCATAAACAAAGATGACTTTGACCCAAAGACGGACAAAGAATATAAGGTATCAGCAAGAGTCAAAAAAGCTCCAGCAAAGCCTAGAAAAAAGAAAGAGGAGTAACAAGTGGCAGATTCATTAGGAAATGTAGATACATTTGACTATGCCCTTCGTGCTGGTGGAAAACTGTACGGTGTGGAATACGCATCAGACGGTTCAGTTACGGATGACTTTATCTATTTTGGTGAAACGCATAACATTAACAAGAACGCTGAAAGTGAGCAAGTAGAGATATTAAACACAGAGAACTGTACACAGTCTATCGGTGCATCTACTACTAAATCATCAAAGCTAACTCTCGATTGGGAAACATACGCTTACTCACCTGAGAACATCGCAAGAGCGTTTCTAGGTACACAAAGCACAGTAGGTCAATCAGCAGAAACGGCAACAGCAGTAACATTGTCAGCAGTTCAAACGGGTACATATCGTTTTATCGGTTATTACTCAACAACAACTTTGGTGGTAAAAGATGATTCGGATACGACAACATATGTGCTTGGTACTGA
>CBFHPE010000201.1:0-2251 GCA_965657515.1 Sulfurovum sp. | reverse complement strand
TCCAAAACGTAAGGACAACTGCATAATACCCATTAAATTATGACTAATTGTGCTATATATTTCGTATCTTACTAGTACAAATTACTTAACTATTATGGGGAAAATTATTGGAAAGTCTAGAGTTGGTTATGAGATGTCTTGCCTTGATGAACAAATTGCTGAGTACTCAAAAGTGCGTTTTATTGATAAATTGGTGGATCTTTTTGATTTAGATGAAATGGGGTTTGTTAGAAGAGAGTCAAAACAATATGGTAGAAACGCTTATGGCACCAAGGTATTAGTCAAAATATACCTTTATGCCTATATGAATAGAACAAGGAGTAGTAGGCAAATTGAAAAGCAATGTCGATTAAATATTGAGTTGCATTGGTTAACAGAATATTTAACACCTTCATATAAAACAATATCGGAATTTAGAAAAGATAATGTCAAAGCCTTAAAAAGTATATTTAAAGAAGTTAACAAGTTGATAGTAGATTTAGGTTTATATGCTGAAGAGACTACTGTAGCGGTAGATGGCACACGAATGAAAGGACAAAATTCAAAGTTGAATAATTACAACGAGAAAAAATTAAATAGCCTGATTATAAGGGGCGAAAAGGAAATCGAAAAGTATATAACAGATTTAGCAGAGAATGATAAATTAGAAGGCGAAGCAAATATTGTAGATGAAAAAATACAGGAAAAGTTTGCAATTCTAGAGCAACGTTTAACTAAGAATAAGTTATTAAAAGAAGAACTTATAAAATCAGAAGACACCCAAATATCAACAGTAGATAAAGATGCCCGTAGGATGGGGCGATTAAGGGATGGTTCGATTGTTGGTTACAATGCTCAAACAACAGTATGTTCAGGGATTAAAACAATTGTAGCAGCAGATGTTAAAAACGAACCAGATGCGACAACATTATCTGGCATGTCTATTTCAGCAAAAGAGACAATGGGGAAAGAATTATTAGATGTTTTGGCAGATGCTGGTTTTGATAACGGAGAAGAACTATACAACTGTGAACAAAACGGTATGACCACTTATGTACCATCAAGACCATCCTCCAACAGTAAGAAAAAGGACCGAATATCTAAGGATGATTTTACTTATAATAAAGAGGAAAACTATTATTTATGTCCCAATCAAAAACAACTAAGTACCAATAATAATTGGTATACACAAAAGAAGAAGGGCTATGAGGATAAAAGATATAAAGATTATCGAGGAAAACCAGAAGATTGTTTAGGCTGTCCAAAACGTGAATCATGTTTGCCAAAAAAGAAGTTAGAAAACAATGATGTCAAGACAATACGCAAATATGAATATGAAGAATACAGGATCGAAAGTGACAAGAGAATAAAAGCCGATAAGGAAAAATACAAAATGCGGAAGGCGACAGTAGAACATCCTTATGGAACAATAAAAAGGTCATGGGGATTTGACTATTTTTTATTAAAAGGGCTAAAAAAAGTTAATGGTGAGTTTAATTTAATATGCGCCTGTTATAACTTAGTGCGCTTAATTGAGCTAATGGGCATTGAAGAGCTCTTAAAGCTGGTAAAAAAGAACATAAATACTTTTATTGCAATGCTAAACGTATATAAGGCTCCCCGTTGGAGAATAAAATCAAATTACAGAGTGCTTCATGGCAGCTCACTCTGAAGAAAATCTAAAATCATGATTTTCAATCTGACTTTAGTAACAATCTCGCGATAGGGATAGTAGCTGTGGTGAACGCAGTGAGCCAGTCCAAAGGACTGTGTCCGTATGGACGGTACCAGCGCATAGCCCAGGGGAGATGATTGGACTCAGACAGTAAGGATGATATCAATCATCTCCCATCGCCCATATAAAAACACTAAAATATCATCTAAAATCACTATTTTGTAGGCAACAAACTACGGTATATTGCGTATGTAATTGAGTAATACCATCTGGCATGAAATATGCTGTAGGTAGAAGACCACCCAAACCGACTAATCTATGTTCGCTTTCGAAACCGAAATAAAGGAGAAAACTAAAGTGCTGCTGATTGAAGACAATCCTGCAGATGCTCGACTACTGGAGATATACCTCAAGGGTTCTGAAGATGTAGACTGTGAGATAACGCATTGTGTTAGACTAGGAGATGCCATAGATATTTTGAATGAAGGAATGAAGGTGGACGCTGTATTTTTGGATTTGACTCTGCCAGATAGTACAGGTTTAGAGACATTGGATCGCTTGATGGCACATTCGCCAGAATTGAATGTCTTGGTGATG
>CBFHPE010000200.1:0-2259 GCA_965657515.1 Sulfurovum sp. | reverse complement strand
AACTTTTTAAACTGCGCTACATA
The DNA here is from genome assembly GCA_965657515.1 of Sulfurovum sp. Taxonomy (GTDB): domain Bacteria; phylum Campylobacterota; class Campylobacteria; order Campylobacterales; family Sulfurovaceae; genus Sulfurovum. The sequence goes on along the minus strand of CBFHPE010000200.1, from coordinate 2,236 downwards.
ACCATCAAGATCAAGTTTTTGGATGATTGATTTTTCATTTGCTTGTTGTGCTGACACTTAGAAGTTCCTCTTTCGTACATTATTCGAATTATACTATAATTACTCTATGAAATATATACTTGTTGCTGTAGCAATAGCACTCATACTTTTTAGTTTTAAAAAAAAGGATCCTGATATCCAAACTTTACATCCACAAAACGCTATCTTGGCATTTGGTGACAGTCTTACTTATGGATATAATGCAAAGCCTAGTGAAAGTTATCCTGCTGTTTTAAGTAGTATGACGGGTCTAAACATCATCAATGCAGGGATACCTGCAGAAACATCACAAGATGCTCTTAGACGCTTAGCAAAACATCTTGATGACCCATCCATTAAACTCATGATCCTCTGTATTGGCGGGAACGATATGATGCAGGGAGTCTCTATGGATATACTTAAGAACAATCTCAAAACCATGATACAGAGGGCAAAGGAAAAAGGTATGGATGTGTTACTTATCTCCGTACCGAACCTCACACTGTTTGGTCTCTCCCCTCTGCCACTTTATGAAGAAGTAGCTAACGAAGAAAATGCACCTCTCATAAGCGGATTATTAGCAGACATACTCTCTGACCCTTCACTTAAAAGTGACCAGATACACCCTAATGCATTAGGATATAGACAAATAGCTGAAGCGGTTTATGAAAATTTAAAAGAGAATGGCTGGATAAATCAGTAAATGAATTGGGCTACCAAGAAGGTAGCCCAGATCTTTTATTTTTTACCAAAAATATATTTTGGTTTAAAGAGGAACAGAAGGATAGGTAGTAGTGTCAATGATGTAAATACATCGATCACAACTGCTTCTGTAATATAAACAGAAAGTCCCCACGTATTACCAAGGTCTGTTGCCATTAGTGGAATAAACGCACTCACAAGTACAACCACAGAGATCAGCACAGATGATCCAGTTGTGGCTACTGTATTTTTAAGTGCCTGATTCCAGACACCATGTCTCTGATACTCTTCTCTAAGTTTGGAGATCATATAAATACTGTAATCCACCCCCAGTCCCATGGCAATACTCAGTGTAACCAAGTTACCAAAGTGCAAGTTTCCACTCCAATTTCCTGTGGAAGTGAAGTATCCTGCAAGTCCGTATTGAGCAAATAGAGTGATCCCCAGAATCGTCATGAGGAATCCTGACATAAGTACTGACCTAAAGATCAAAGATGCAACCAGGAAGATAGCAAGTGCCGTACCAAGTGGATTCATGATCCAGTTTTCATAAGTGACGTCTCTTGTTGCTTCAGTTGCTCCAAGGAAACCACCGATACCAGGTTTGATGTACTCTGCATTCTTATCATCAGCGATAGTACCTGAATCTCCACTGGCATCTGCATTTCTATATCCAAAGTCAACTTTATCGAATCCTGGATCATTTTTATGTTTTTCTATATAATCTTGTAAAAATAGCATAGCTTCATGTGTTCCCTCTGGGTGCATCGTATTGATAAACCCTAAGATCACACCAGAGTTATAATCCTGCCCAACCATAGATGACAGATCACCAGGAGCAGATGCCATACCTAAAAGACCGTTGTAAGTAGAAAGAATATCACTTGGATCTCTATCATCATCCGGATCTATTGCCGTGAGGAACTCTGTTGTTGGAATCTGAAAGTTATCAAAGTTCAGTGTATCTCCTTCACTCAATAACAATAAGTTTGCTATACGGATATATTGTGCGTATGACGCTGTAAATCCTATATATTTATGTTTTCTGATCTCTGTTTCCATCTTTGCCATCGCATTGATCACTTCAATGTCATTCATGATGCCAGGTGCCGGATCATTGTCAGGGTCATAACAGGTTTTAGGAGGAAGCTCGGTCTCGGCTTCTACTGCAGCATCATAAATTTCATAATAGGCATCATCACACTCAGGCAATAAACCATTTTTAGCACGTATAGGGATACTGAAAGAGATCACACCCGGCATCAATGTATTAAGGTGAAAGATATCTTGCACCGGTCCAGAGTGCACTTTAAATGCTGCTTGCGCATAGTCAATACCTTTTTCTACACCTGGCATGATATCGAGTTCATCCGATGTGATAGCCAATTCGATCTTTTCACCAAATGGTCTCTCATCATTCATGATCGCTGAAATACCATCACCTATCTTCGTATAGTGCCAAGAAGCGAACAGGAGCATAAACACAGCCGCAAAAGGAATAATACGTCCCAGACCT
>CBFHPE010000199.1:0-2264 GCA_965657515.1 Sulfurovum sp. | reverse complement strand
TCTGCATCCTTCAACATAGGTTGTTTTGTATCTTTATCTGAAAGTTTTAAAGCTGACCTTGCTATTTTCCAGTCTATCCCTATATCTGGATCAAAAAATGATATACCTCTGTCATTCTCCGGTGAATAGTAGTTGTCAACCTTATATGCAAAAACCGTGTCATCCTCAAGAACAACAAAGCCATGTGCAAAACCGCGAGGAACAAAAAGTTGACGTTTATTTTCTTCACTCAACTCTACCGCAACATGTTGACCAAAAGTTGGACTACCTTCACGAATATCCACAGCGACATCCAATACACGTCCCTTAATAACACGAACTAGTTTAGTCTGTGCGGCAGGGGCTAACTGGTAATGTAACCCTCTTATAACACCTCTAGAGCTCTTTGATTCATTATCTTGACAAAAGTTTACTTTGAAGCCTAAAAAATCTTCTAATTTATCTTGTCTGAAAGTTTCAATAAAATACCCTCTATCATCACCATGGACTTGTGGATCAATAATAATCACATCATCTATTTTTGTTCTTGTAAATTTCATATATTTTTATTTCACCTTTTTTCTGTTTGATCAATAACTCTGGCAATTTCTTTGGAAGCCAAAGCAGCACCCTTATCATTTAAATGTGAACGGTCAGCATGATATTCATCACTCAAAGATAGCTTTTGCAGTGGGATTAAGGTACCATTATACTTTTTAATAATTTTATCAATATTGACTGCAAAATACTTTAAAGCATCCTGAACAGATTTATGCTTTTTAACCAATGGCTCTCTATAATGTTGATGTACAACATAATAGTATATCCTCTTCTCTTGTGCACTTTTAGCCATTCTTTCCACCGCATTGAATGACTCATGATGCATAATACCAGGATGAGGCAAATGCCAACGACCTCCCACACCTTTTTTACTATATATCTTCAAAGGCACACTGCCTGTTTTATCAAAGCCAAGATAAGTAAATTTATTACTTTTTGTATGTTTCTTTTCCCATGTCTCTCCTCTTTTTTGACAGAACATAAGGTTATTGCAGGCATTAAAATGTAATTTAGATAATTCTATAGGAGAAAGCTCTTTGCGTATATAACGTCTTAACAATTCCGGATCATACTCTTTATATCGCCTTGCATGAGGAAAATCTGAGTATTGCGCAGAATAAATAATACGTTTTAGGTTAGGAAAAGCAGCACTTAATTCTAATATTTGTTCAACCTGCAATGTAGTTGCCTCATATACCGATAAATTAAGTGCATGCTTTACTTTCTGAGAACTTTTTTCTAAGACAGACCCCAATACATTATTCATTCCTATGGATGAACCAACTATGATCGTATCAATCTGATCTGGGTCTATCTGCTCTCTTATAAATTTTAATTTAGCATCAAATGAGATACGATTTGTTATTGGGATAGGATATTTTGTTGAAAAGTCAACAGCATATACCACCGCAAGAGACATTATAAGTGCTAGAATGCTAAAAAGCACCTTTAGGTAAGTTTTGCTGTTCATCGTGCCTCCTTTTAAAAATTGAAATAAATAAATTCACTTTTTCTATACAACATAAAAATCGATAGAAAAAAGAGTGTTGTAAGCCCCATAAAGAAAAAGTTTGTTTTAAATTTTTTCTTCAGTTGCATTGAGTTAGGCAGAAGTGTCACAATAAACAATGCTACAAGTAACCATATACCCATATATGTTTCATCTTTATAAAGATTAGACCAATGACCTAAGGTAAATCCAAGATCTTTTACAGACTCAAAGTAATTCGTAAGTGAAGCAGGTAGGATCAAAGGTCCCATAAACATACCTTGGAGGACTTTGATAGCAGAATCAAAATTTAATGCACGAAAGAATACCCACGTGATATTTATAAAATTAAACGTAATGAACCATGCAAGGACAGTATTCATTTTAAATCCAAGCTTTTGCCAGAATCTATGAATCACTATCCCTACTCCATGCAGTATCCCCCATAAGACAAATGTCCAACCTGCACCATGCCAGATACCGCCAAGCACAAAAGTGGCAACTAGATTCGTATAGGTTCGTACTTCTCCTTTTCTATTACCCCCAAGTGGTATATAAAGGTACTCTTTAAGAAATCTAGAGAGCGTGATATGCCATCTACGCCAAAAATCCTGTATACTGGTTGCTTTATAAGGAGAAAAGAAGTTGATTGGTAACTTGATATTAAATAGCAATGCGATCCCGATAGCCATATCTGTATATCCTGAAAAGTCAAAATAGAGTTGAAATGTATAGC
>CBFHPE010000198.1:0-2281 GCA_965657515.1 Sulfurovum sp. | reverse complement strand
GAGATACACTTCCTGCACAAGGTATCCATAAGCCACCCACTGAAGAAAAATCTATATTTTTTGTATCTGTTGCTGTTAAAATGCCATTTTTATCTTGTGTAAGTTTTGTAAGGTACATAGAAGCAGGTACACTTTCAAAATGTGTGATCATAAAGATCTGACCATCAACATTATGTAAAGAAGAGAAGTCGTTTGCATCACTTATAAACAGGTCATTGCCTTGAATATCTTTAACAACTCCAAAAACACCCTTACCGATGCGCTCTCCACTCCTAACGATAGTATGATAATCTATGGCAGACATTTTTGTATCTATAGAGATATTTTTAGATGATATGATATCTCGTTTAGCACTATCAGTACTTGGATAGGTAATAGACTCAAAACGAATCTCATTAGCAAAAACAGAAGCACTTAGCCCTATGAACAATAATATTTTTATCATCGTATCTCTATACTGGAATGATCTCAACCTGAATAGATTTAAAGGCTGCCGTCATTATCAGTTCATCACTCTTATCACCAAAAATAAAATTCAAGTGAGAGTCTGCATGATGAAATGTGGTATAGAGTGTTTTGGACGTACTTTATCAGTAAACTTCACTCTTAGCGGGTTAGTTTGACCATATTCAGTTTTTAACATAACCTGCTTAGTAGGAAAGTCTGCTGCATCATCATTGTGTACAAGAAGCACATCTTCAGTATGGCGTTTCATCAACTTCTCAGTATACTTTGTCTGTGCTGAGTTATTATAGTGTGCCAAGATACGTCCTGTTGTAAGATGGTATCCTGTAAGTTTGTTATTGAGGATCTCTTCTACCATTCCAAAAGGTTTATATCCATGGTATCTAAATGCACCTATCCCGTCTTTTGTTCTAAAGTCTTCTCTATGAAGTACAGGAGTACCATTTCCCTCTTCCGTAATGGGCCACGAAATTCCCTGTTTTTCGTTTGCCCGAAGTACCTCATAGGATGCACCGGTAAATCTATTTGTAGCCGTTCTTCTAACATCTTCCCAAATATCTTCTGATGTCTCAAAACCGTAACCACCACCCATCTTCTCATCAAGCTGCTTAAGCACTTCCCAGTCATCAGGGAGATCAGACTCTACTAAAGGTGTTGAAAGGTGTACTTTACGCATAGCATTGATGTAGATTCCCGTTTTTTCATACGCTGATTTAACACCTACAACGATATCAGCACGCTCTGCAATATCAGTCATAAAAAGTTCTTGTACAAAAATAAGGTCTAAATTATCAAATGCTTTGACAAGCTTGTTAATGTTTGGATGAATATGTGTAAGGTCTTCACCGATATTTAGGACACCTTTGATAGTGCCATCTAACATACCCTCAACTAACTGAGGTGTCATAAGCCCCACTTCTTTTGGCGCACTATAATCTGGTGCATAGTATGGAAGCATACCCATATCACAAGCACCTTGAACATTCGTTTGTCCTCGAAGCGGCATAACACCAGCACCATCTTTACCGATGTTTCCTGTCATAAGAGCTAAGTGTACAATGGCCATGACTGCGTATGAACCATCTACGTGTTCTGTGATGCCTAGTCCCCATAAAATGAGAGATTTTTTCGTTGCATATTCACGGGCAATTTCAGGAAGCATATCTGCTAAATACTCATATCCTTCAACTTCTCTAAAAAACTCTGGGTTTGCATAAGGATCATTGAGGATGTTCTCTTTGAAATGCTCCCAATTTTTCGTTCTATTTTTAATAAAATCTTTGTGATATAACTCTTCAGTAATGATCGTATACGCTATCATATTTAAAACAAGTAAATTTGATTCATGAGGGGTAACTGCTTTATATTTAGAAAATCTGTGAAGCTTGATCTCACGTACATCAAAACACGCTATAGGTGTACCTTTTTGAGAAGCTTTGATCATACGATTTCCAACGATCGGGTGTGCTTCAGTAGTGTTTGAACCCATCACTATCATAAACTCAGTTTTATAGATATCATCAAAAGGATTACTTGCAGCTCCTTCACCAATAGTAAGTCTCATACCTTTAAGTGATGGAGAGTGACAGACCCTTGCACAGTTATCAACATGTGGAGAGTTCAGTGTATGACGTGTAAATTTTTGAAAGTAATATGCACTCTCACAAGAACTTCTGGCCCCTCCAAGCGAACATACTGATTTTTCACCATGTTTTGCTTGGATCTCTTTAAGCTTCATCGCTCCAGCAGTTGTAGCTGAATCTAGATCTGTCTCATACCAAGTATCATCCAATTCAGAGAGTGAAGATGCTATTTT
>CBFHPE010000197.1:0-2282 GCA_965657515.1 Sulfurovum sp. | reverse complement strand
ACCACTTATTTCCATTATCATGCCTGTCTATAACATTGATCCAAAATGGCTGGATAAAGCGATCAAGTCAGTAGAGGCACAATGGTATGAGAATTGGGAGTTGTGTCTTGTTGATGATAAGAGTACAAATGAAGAGACAATCCAATATCTTCAAAAGTTGGATAATCCAAAGATCAAAGTAAAGTTCCTTGATAAAAACTTGAATATATCAGGTGCTTCTAACGCTGCAATAGATATTTCCACCGGAGAATTTGTTGTTCTCATGGATAATGATGATGAAATCACATTGGATGCACTTTATGAAATGGTAAAAGCCATTAACGAAACAGATGCTGATTTTATATATAGTGATGAGGACTTTATATCCACGGAAGGAGAATGCAGTAACCCACACTTTAAGCCTGATTTCTCACCAGACCTATTGCTTTCACATAACTATATTACGCATTTGACCTGTTTTAAAAGATCATTACTTGATGAAGCGGGACACTTTGACCCACGTTTTGATGGATCACAGGATTTTGACCTTTTCTTAAGAATGACAGAAAAAACATCTAAAATTCATCATATTCAAAAAGTACTGTACCATTGGAGAATGCTTGAAACTTCTACCAGTGCCAATGCACATGCAAAACCAGAAGCACTTGAAAGAGGAAAACAGGTATTGCAAAATGCATTAACCAGAAGATCCATTGAGGCAACTGTAGAAAATAGTAATATGCCACATTACTTCAAGGTACGCTATAAAATACTCAACAGCCCTCTTGTAAGTATTATCATTCCATTTAAAGATAAACCTGAACTTTTAAGAGTATGTATTAATTCTATTTTAGAAAAATCAACCTATCAAAAGTTTGAAATTATCGGTATCAGTAACAACAGTGAAGATCCGGAGATCTTTCAACTCATGGCTGAGCTTGAACAAAAAGATTCACGGATCTCTTTTTATGAATATAATGTTGAATTCAACTATGCAGATATCAATAATCATGCCGTAAGAACATATGCTAAAGGGGAACATGTTTTACTGCTAAATAATGATATCGAAGTGATTTCATCTGATTGGATAGAAGCGATGTTAGAACAATCACAAAGAGAGGGTGTGGGCTGTGTTGGGGCAAAACTATATTATCCTAATGATACTGTTCAGCATGCTGGTATAATCATCGGTTTAGGTGGATATGCTGGTCACTCTCATAAGATGTATAGCAGATACAACCCAGGTTACTTCAATAGACTGAATGTTGTTCAAAACCTTTTAGCCGTAACTGCAGCTTGTCTTATGATCAAAAAAAGTATCTATCTGGAAATAAACGGTATGGATGATATAAAGTTTAAGGTTGCGTATAATGATGTTGATTTCTGTCTAAGAGTTTATAAACAAGGTTATCTTAATATCTTTACTCCGTTTGCAGAAATGTATCATCATGAATCTATCTCAAGAGGATATGAAACAACACCTGAGAAGATTGCTAGATTCCAAACAGAAAAAGATGCACTTTATGACAGACATAATGATATTTTAGACAATGGTGACCCTTATTATAATCCAAATCTAACACTTGACACGGAAGACTTTAGTATATGTCCAAATTAAATATTCAAAATATAAAAATATGGATAGCTTCTATTGTCTCAATATTTCTTTTATTTTTTATGTTTTTATTTTTCCAGAATGGTACTACTCTTATTATCACTATGGAGTCAAAGACACAAAAGCCACTTCAGGCACAAATATATTTTACCAAAGAGGGACAGCCATTTATAGAACAAAACTCTAGAAGAGCCCATAAAATAAAAAAGACCAACTATTATTTTAAACTGCCAAAACCTGAAGAGATGCAATATGTGAGGTTTGATCCTGCAAGAAAAAAATCCGATATAACTATCAAAAAGATCACTCTTTCTACTACTAACTGGTTTAAAACAAGACTCTATGATGTGCCAACTACTAACATAATACCTGTCCATCAGATAGAAAAATTTAAAGTATCAAATAACAAAGTTAGCTTTTCCACCATCGGTAATGACCCTCACTTTAACATGCAGCTTGCATCTACATATATCTCTAAAACAAAAAATATACACTTAGACATGCTTCTATTGGCTATGATACTTTTTGGTATTTTAATGTATTTATATCATATATACAAAACCCAAAAATTAGATCATTTTCTGACATCAAAACTCATCTTATATGCTCTGTTTTTTGCATTAGCACTCTTTAAAGTGGACTACTATAAAGACAATATACGGTTTGGTTATCCTCCTGATGAGCTTGC
>CBFHPE010000196.1:0-2295 GCA_965657515.1 Sulfurovum sp. | reverse complement strand
CATCGTTAGGGTATAACTCACTTGAAGAGATCATTGGTAAAAATGACCTACTTGATGTGATTGATGATGAATTTGCAAAGAAATTCTCTTTTGAAAATCTTCTTTATAAGCTTGACGGTGATAACACGTGTCAAGTTGAGTCCAATGAACCTTATGATACAAATGAATATGAGAAAGAGATACTTCAAGAGTTAATGCCTGCTATTAAAAATCCAAATGATAGTATTGTTTTGGAGAAGAAGATCACAAACCTGAACAGAAGTTTCGGTACACTTATCTCTGGTGAAATTGCAAAATATTATGGTGATAAAGGTCTTCCTGACGGAACGATCTGTCTTAAACTTGAAGGTACATCAGGGCAATCACTCGGTGCTTTCCTAAGTTCTGGTATTTCTATCACTATTGATGGTGCGGGTAATGACTATATTGGTAAAGGTATGTCTGGTGGTCGTATAACGATCACAGCAGATAAGAGTGGTCCTGATTTCGCCTTAGGTGGTAATACATGTCTTTATGGTGCAACAGGTGGTAAACTATATATAAATGGTCAAGTGGGTGAGCGTTTTGCTGTACGTAACTCAGGAGCAATTGCCATTGTTGAAGGAACAGGGGATCATCCTTGTGAATATATGACCGGTGGTGCTGTTGTGATACTTGGTAAGACAGGTGTTAACTTTGGTGCAGGTATGACAGGTGGTGTAGCTTTTGTTTATGACCTTGAACATGAATTTGTAGAAAATGTCAACCAAGAGCTTGTTGAGGCTAGACGTATAGATACTGAAAATACGGATATTGAAAGATATTACCTCAAAAAACTTCTTAAAGATTATTATAAAGAGACGAAAAGTGCTCGGGCTAAAAAGATATTAGATAACTTTAGAGTTGAAATAAGAAACTTCTGGACAGTTAGACCGAAAGATATGAAAGGTCCATTGAAGATAGAGGAAGGAGAATAAGATGTTAAGATTTTTTGATTTAGAACGTATTGACGCTAAAAAAAGAGATGTTGTTGAGAGAAATAAAGATTTTAAAGAAATTTATGAAGTGTTCAAACCAACAAAAGGTGGTGAACAGTCAGATAGATGTATTCAGTGTGGTGATCCATACTGTCATAATGGCTGTCCTTTGCATAACTTTATTCCTCAGTGGCTTAAAGCAACTGCATCTAAGGATCTGGAGTTTGCATTTGATCTCTCCAATGAAACTTCACCTTTCCCTGAAGTGATGGGACGTATCTGTCCTCATGACAGACTGTGTGAAGGTGCTTGTACACTAAATGACGGGCATGGAGCCATTACTATTGGATCCGTTGAGACTTTTATTAGTGAGGCAGGATTTGAAAAAGGTTTAAAACCTAAATCTTCTCAAAACAAAATAGGTAAAAAAGTTGCCATTATTGGTGCTGGGCCTGCCGGACTTTCTGCTGCAACATTTCTTCTTAGAGAAGGTGTAGATGTAGAGATATTTGACAAGCAGGAAAGACCAGGTGGACTCTTGACATATGGAATTCCAGGATTTAAACTTGACAAACATGTGGTTGAGAGAAGAGTAGACTTCTTAAAAGAAGCAGGCGCCGTATTTCATCAAAATGTAGAGATAGGAAAAGATAAAACCTTTGAAGATTTGAGTTCGGATTTTGATGCAGTGTTTATCGGAGTAGGTGCAGTAAAAGGTAGAAGATCAGGACTTCAAGGAGAAGAGGCTTCGAATTCTCATTTAGCAATGGAATTCCTTGTTGATATCCAAAAAAAGATCTTTGAGGAAGAACGTTCAGAACACATTGAAGTAAAAGAGAAAAATGTTGTAGTTATTGGTGGTGGTGATACAGCGATGGACTGTGTACGTACTTCTTTACGTGAAAAAGCGAAGTCTGTAAAATGTCTTTACAGACGTGATGCAGAAAATATGCCAGGTTCAAGAAAAGAGTATATCAATGCTAAAGAAGAAGGAGTAGACTTTGAGTTTTATGTTTCTCCAAAATCATTGATTACAGATGCCAATGGTGATATCACTGCAGTTGAAATGATCAAAACAAAGCTTGGTGAACCTGATGCTTCAGGACGACAAAGAGTTGAAGAGATACCTGGTAGTGCATATACTTTAGATGCAGATGTAGTTATATTTGCACTAGGCTTTGATACTGTGAACTATCCATTCTATGCTAATAATGGCATCGACACAGATAAATGGGGTGGAATCATGATAAATGAAAATTATGAAACCAGTAAAGCAGGTGTATATGCTGGTGGAGACTGTCATCGTGGTGCCGACCTTGTAGTAACAGCTGCACGTGAT
>CBFHPE010000195.1:0-2307 GCA_965657515.1 Sulfurovum sp. | reverse complement strand
CACCATAATTTACTTGAATTTCTTTAAGCTTCATCGCTCCAGCAGTTGTAGCAGAATCTAGATCAGTCTCATACCAGGTATCATCTAAGTCAGAGAGTGAAGATGCTATTTTTTCTTTAATATCAGGATTTTTCTCTAGGAAACTTTTACGAATACGTGGTCTTCTAAGTCTCTCTTTTGCATCAACAAAATCGTAACCATGTGTTCCCTTAATACAGAGGTTTCCTTCTGATGTAGCACCATCAGGATGGGCAAAGATTTTTTTAATTTTATTTTCTTCTGTATCTACATGTGCAGCAATATCACAGCCAACACCACAGTATGCACATACACTGTCGATTACTTTATAGTCGTTATCAACTTTTTTTGTCATTATTTGTTCCTTAAACTATTAATTAAGAGAAAATTCATCCTAATTAACTGTAAAATCAAGTTTTTTTAAGTATCCCTAGATATTATGGATGAAATTATACCTAAAGGATTTATAATGTTTACAATCAATGTAACAAGAGAATGTGGCTGTTTTAAAAGAAGCCCGTATGAAAATAATCAGTCTTTCGACAGCAAAGATGATGCGCTTATAGAGGCAATAGCGATGCAAAACCATATGAATGAAAAATTCTGTGGTAAACACGCATTTGAAACAGAAGAGACAGGTAACACTTTTACTATACACATGGATGAAAAGCAACAAGCTTCAGGTGGATGCTGTGGTGGTGGACACTGTTCATAAGTGCTAAGTGCAGAATTATATATTAAACCTTAAAGAAGCACAAACTAGCGACCAATTTAGTTACGAACATAACTTTAAATCGCTCATGTTTTTCTTTTTTTGGGTTCGTTTTGTTTCTTTTTGTCATGAGACAAAAGAAACAAAGGAACAGAGAGAAACAACACCTCAATCAAGCAAAGAGGCAATCATTCAAAATCAATAAAATCTATTTAAAATTCCCAAAAACCAAAGGCGCTTTCAAGTCTAAGGTCTTCACCTCAGCCATCACAGCCTGAAGATCATCAATCTTCTTCCCAGAAACACGCACCTCATCCCCCTGAATAGAAGGAGTAACCTTCACTTTCATAGCTTTGATCGCTTTGACGATCTGCTTAGCTTCATCTTTATCGATCGTATCAACGATACGGTAGATCACTTTTGTGTTACCGCCAGATATCCCCTCAGTCTTCACCTCTTCAAGCGCTTTCCCGGCAATACCTCTTTTAATAAGCTTAGAGATAAGTATGTCTTTTAAAGCATCGATCTTGGAATCACTTGAAGAGCTAAGACTCAAAGTCTTACCTGCTTCATTCAAGTTGAACTCAGCTTTCAATCCTTTAAAATCAAAACGTGTGGCTACTTCTTTTTCAGCCATTACCAACGCATTTTTCATCTCCATCATATCCAGCTTAGCCGTTATATCAAAGTAGTGCTCTTTTGCCATCTCAAACTCCTTTTACTTCTCGATCCTCATCATAGCAACTTCACCATGTACCACAGTAAGATCAGCAAGTGATCTCATAGCATCTTGCATTTTACTCTCTTTACAACTGTGTGTAGTGAAAAGAAGATTTGCTTGACCTTTAATGGTTGTCGGTTTTTGCAACATTGCCTCTATAGAAATACCAAACTCACCTAAAGCAGACGTGATCGTAGCAAGTACTCCACTTCTGTCATCCACTTCAAGTCTAAGATAATACTGTGTAATGATCTCTTCTTTAGGCAGCAGTTGAAGTCCTGACTCCAAACCTTTTTTGTATCCAAGCATTGGTCCCTGGTTTCCACGTACAATGTCCACAATGTCAGAGATCACAGCAGATGCTGTAGCATCACCACCCGCACCTGGTCCATAATACATCGTTTCACCCACACGATCACCTACAACAGTTACCGCATTCATCACACCGTCTACTTTTGCTATCATACTCTCTTGAGGTATCATAGTGGCGTGTACTCTAAGTTCTACACCCTTACCTACTTTTTTAGCGATCCCTAGAGATTTGATCTCATATCCAAACTCTTTAGCGAAGTCTACATCTATTTTTGTGATGTTCTCTATCCCTTCGATGAGGATATCTTCTGGTTTTGCATCGATACCATATGCGATACTTGCCAAGATAAGTAGTTTATGAGAGGCATCAAATCCACCCACATCAAAGGTAGGATCTGCTTCTGCATAACCAAGTTCTTGAGACTCTTTGAGTATCTCATCATACTGTGCACCGTTGTTTATCATGTTGGTAAGCATATAGTTACACGTACCGTTCATGATACCCTGTATAGACTCTATATGATTTGCTGACAGACCATTACGA
>CBFHPE010000194.1:0-2329 GCA_965657515.1 Sulfurovum sp. | reverse complement strand
CAACATTCAGTGTTTCAATATCAAGACCTATATTTTCAAAGTTGTATCCTTTGGTATCTACCCATCCGAATTTAATGGCATAGTACATAAAAATATCATCGGCATCAGGAGAGTGGGCTAATTGTATAGGATTCATGAGCATAAACTTTCATTTTTTATTAAAGTAAGACGATTTTTGAACAAAGTTCAAAAAACTACGCTAACGCTGTGTTATCTTCAGCAGATAGCTCATACGACTAGTCGTATTTATCATAAATGTATTTTAGCATTGTTTGGATTTCTTTTGGTTTTTATGAGGGTTTTTATAAAAAACATGTCAATTTGACATATTTTTGCCTTTTTTTTCAAATTTGTATTAAACTGCCAACATGACTAAATAATATCTGATTATTTAGATAAAATTCAATAGACTAAAAGGATGAAGGATGACAATGGCAATGGACGCAAACAAACAAAAAGCACTCGATATGGCGATCAAACAGATAGATAAATCGTTTGGTAAAGGTACGCTTATGAGACTTGGAGACAAAGAGTTCGAACCTATCGAATCTATCTCTACAGGATCACTGGGATTGGACATGGCATTAGGGATAGGCGGTATTCCTCAAGGGCGTATTGTTGAGATCTATGGACCTGAGTCATCTGGTAAGACGACACTTGCTTTGCAGACCATCGCTTCAGGACAGAAGAAAGAGATGGTGTGTGCCTTTATAGATGCAGAGCATGCGCTTGATGTTGTCTATGCTAAAAACCTTGGTGTTGACACTGACAACCTTCTTGTCTCACAACCTGACTTTGGTGAGCAGGCATTGGATGTACTGGAAACTCTAGCACGTTCAGGAGCAGTTGACTTGATCGTTGTCGACTCTGTTGCTGCATTGACACCTAAAACAGAGATCGAAGGTGACATGGGTGATACACATGTAGGTCTTCAAGCAAGATTGATGTCTCAGGCACTGCGTAAACTAACAGCTATTTTACATAAGACAAACACAACAGTGATCTTCATCAACCAGATCCGTATGAAGATCGGTACGATGGGGTATGGAAGTCCTGAGACAACTACAGGTGGTAATGCATTGAAGTTCTACTGTTCTGTACGTATAGATGTGAGACGTATCGCAACACTTAAGCAAGGTGAATCAAGCATTGGTAACCGTGTCAAGGCTAAAGTGGTGAAAAACAAAGTTGCACCGCCATTTAGACAGGCAGAGTTTGACATCATGTTCGGAGAGGGTATCTCATACATAGGTGAACTTATAGACTATGGTATCAAGATGGATATCGTTGATAAGTCTGGTGCATGGTTCTCTTATGGCGCAACAAAACTTGGTCAAGGTAAAGAGAATGCGAAGATTACCATTAAAGAAGACCCTGAACTTAAAGCAGAGATAGAGACTAAAGTAAAAGAAGCACTTGGATTTGGTGAATCACTTGCTGTGGATGAAAGTGAAATGGGCGAATAGACCATACCTAATGTGAAACCTCTTTGATTGTACTTGTAAGTGATATTCCGGTATTATAGAGATATATAAATTATCTCTTTTTAGGAGTATCACACAATGCATATGATTAAAAAAATCCTTCTTTTAACGCTGTCACTCTCTTTCTCTCATGCAGAACTGAACACTACTGCCCAAGATGAGACCGGCTATATCGATGAAACCCATAAAGCTGTTTCAAATACATTTCTTGAATGGTCAGACATACTTGATACAAAGCTCAGTACCTGGGGTACAGATAACAATGAAAGCAATGTAACTTCGAAGGCTGAAAAAAAACAAGCCGTCCGTCCCCCTAACAAAAGAGTAAAGTCTGTAGACTCCTTTTTCCAGAATAAAAAATATCTTGATGAAGCTGAGGAGAGTTATCTGACACTTAGACTTGACAGTGAGTTTAATTCACTGGAGTCAGATGACTTTAAAGCAAAACTAAGTGCACAGATTGCATTGTCAAAAAGTAAAAGAAGGTTTAAATTTTTTGTTGACAACGCAACGTCAGACAATGTAGAGAATATTTTAGAAGAAGATGCGAGCAGTACTCCTGAACTTGGATTTAACTATTTTGCTCCTGAAAAATATGGGGTAGAATCAAAATACTCATTAGGGATGAGAGGTATTAACCCTTTTGTACGTGCTAGATATTATATGACATTTGAGACAGATGCTTGGTATATAGAACCTTCACAGACCTTCAGGTATTCAAGCAATAATAAATTTGAGGAAGAAACCAGTATCTATTTTGACAGGCACTTTGAAGACCTCTCTTTATTTAGACTTTTCATGCATAGAGGAACGCAAGAGACAAAGAAAGGTATGGATTATGATTT
>CBFHPE010000193.1:0-2363 GCA_965657515.1 Sulfurovum sp. | reverse complement strand
CTTTGTTCTTCTTATTTTCATCTTCACGCACGATGATCATTGCAGTTGCAGCAAGATCACGGATCATTGATTCTACATCTCGACCTACAAACCCTACTTCAGTATATTTACTGGCTTCTACTTTAATGAAAGGCAAGTTCATCATTTTAGCCAGTCGTCTGGCTATCTCTGTTTTACCAACACCAGTACTACCTATCATTAAAATATTTTTAGGTGTCACATCCTGCTGCATCTCGGGAGAAAGCTGTAGACGTCTGTAACGATTTCTAAGTGCCACTGCTATGGTCTTTTTTGCATCTTTTTGTCCTATCACATATTTATCGAGATAAGAAACAATTTCTTTAGGTGTTAAGTTATCCATTATGATCTATAATTCCAGTATTTTTATATTTGTATTTGTATAGATACATAATTCACCTGCAACTTGAAGTGACTCTTGTACCAACTCTTTTGGCTCTAAATTTGCATGTTTATCCAAAGCACGTGCAGCTGAAATAGCATAATTCCCGCCAGACCCTATAGCAGCTATCTTCCCATCCTGAGGTTCAACAACATCACCTGTACCAGAGAGTATGAAAATATGCTCTTCATTGAGTACGATCATCATCGCTTCAAGTTGGCGTAAGTGTTTATCTTTTCTCCACATTTTGGAAAAGCCTATCACAGATTTGAAAAGGTCACCCTTCTTCTCAGCAAGTATATTTTCAAACATATCAAACAGGTTAAAAGCATCTGCAGTACTTCCTGCAAATCCAGCTAACACTTTACCTTCATGGAGTGTACGTATTTTTGTCGCATTACCTTTGAGCACCGTATCTCCAAAAGTAACCTGGCCATCACCACCTATAACTGCTTTACCGTCACCTTTGTACCCCAGTATCGTAGTAGCATCAAACATTAAACACCGACCACATTGACTTTAAGCATTGCGTGAATACCATGTCCTAGTTTAGTATCTACCTCATGAATACCTTCAGACTTCAATGCTTTTTTAAGATTGATATGTTTTTTATCCACTTCAATATTTAACTGTTCAGATATCGCTGAAGCGATATCTGCATTCCCTACTGAACCTTTGATACCAACCGGTGCTTTGGTCTTTTCTATCTTTATCTCTGTGGCTTCCAATGTGATCTTTTCTGCTTCAAGTCTGCTCAATTCATCTTTAAGCTCTTGAGCCATACGTGCTTGTTCTGCTTTCCAGTTCTCAACAACTTCAGGTGTAGCAAGTTTTGCCAAGCCTTTACCTATCAGAAAGTTTTGGCCATAACCGTCTTTAACATCTTTGATCTCACCTGCTTTACCTAACGTTTTTACATCTTTAATTAATAATACTTTCATTCTTTGTCCTTAGTTGGATATCTATGTGTATGATTTTAACCAAATTTTACTAGGCATTTGTTAAAGTATTATAAATACACCTAAAATACACAATTGTCATAGTATAATTAATAAAATTCATGAAGGTAGGTTATGAGGTCTTTATTTTGTTTCTTAATCATCTCAATGTTTGGTTTTCAAGGTTGTAGTACAAAACAAGTTGATACACCAATACAACAAGAAGAAAAAGAAAATGCTACAAGTGCTGTAACTCCACCAACTGATGAGACTGAAGTAGAAGAGATTACAGAATTTGAAGATGAGTTTGAAGATGAAACGCAAACACGTACAGATCCACTCAAAGATTACAATGAGATGATGACTAGCTTTAATGATGGTGTGATAACCTATGCACTAAACCCTGTTTCAAAAGCTTATGCTTATATTTTACCTGAATTCATACGTATAGCTATCTCAAATGCATTTCACAATATACAGTTTCCTGTCCGTTTTGCAAATAACCTCTTACAAGGTAAGTTTCAAAATGTATCAGATGAATCAGAAAGGTTTATTGTTAACTCTACCGTTGGGTTACTTGGTCTCATGGATCCTGCAAAAGATCTCATGCATATCCTTCCGCATAATGAAGATTTTGGTCAGACATTAGGCTTTTATGGTGTTGAGCCCGGCTACCATATTGTTCTGCCATTCTTTGGTCCATCCAACGTACGTGACCTTGCAGGTATATCTGTAGATATGTATCTTTCACCACTTGTCAATATACGTGGACTTGAAAACTACAAGATACCTGATAACTTTGCGCAATCTACAGCAATAGCTGTATGGTATTTTGTCAATAAGAACTCTTTGGAATTAGGTCAATACGAGAGCATAAAAAAAGATGCCATAGAACTCTACCCGTTCTTACGTGACATATATGAACAAAAAAGAGTTGCAGACATTGAAGAATAATTTATTGACAAAGGAAAAAGAATGTTAAAAAGCATACTGACCATACTCATTTTTAGTGTTACATCTCATGC
>CBFHPE010000192.1:0-2398 GCA_965657515.1 Sulfurovum sp. | reverse complement strand
ACCTATTATTCCTCATGTAGCAACAGAACTTTCAGTGATATTGTTTGATAGAAAGAATTTAGGTGCTATACTTGAGGTCAAAGAAGAAGTTTTTGTACAAGACACGATTTTGTATATGGTGATGATAGGTGGTAAAAAACGAGCTGAAGTCGAAATAAATCCATCAGCTTCTAAAGACGAGATACTTGCAGCTGCAAAAGCCGAAGGTGCCAAGTGGCTTGAAGGTATGAGCATTGTAAAAGAGATCGTTGTACCAAATAAACTAGTTAACCTGGCAGTAAAACCCAATAAATAAGGAGAGTAGATGAAAAAAATATTTATGGCAATAGGTGTAGTATTTGTACTTACAGCTTGTGGATATAAACCATCATCACATGCGATAAAAAATGTATTTTCAGATTCAGTTTATGTTGAAGTGAAAGTAGACAGAGCAGAGCCTGAGAATGCACCTTTTGTTAGAGATGAACTGAATCGTATGGTATATACTCGATTTAAGGGACATGTGACGACTAAAGAACTTGCACAAAGTCAGATCATTGCTGATTATAGAGGAAGTAGTTTCTATCCGTTGGCTTATGAAGATGGATATGTTGTACGTTACCGTGCGAACATTAGGGTTCGATTTACTATGTTGACCAAAGATGGTAAACAATTGACTAAAAATATTTCAAGCAGGGTTGAATCTGATATTCAGGCATCTTCGATCACCTCTTCTGTACTTAGAACAGAGGCTATCCGAACAGGTTTGGAGAAAGCATTGGATGAATTCTTAGGATATGTGACAGCCAAAGGGATGTTAAAAAAAGATAAATGATAAATGGTTTAAAACATTTTCTTGATAACAAACCTCTTTACTATAAGGAGATAGACCATGAGCGTGTACATCATGCTTATGGCCTCCTCAAACCTCAAATAAGACAACCAAGAACTGTACATGTTGTAGGAACAAACGGAAAAGGTTCTACAGGACGTATGGTCGCACACTTGGCATACAAGTCTGGCATGAACGTTGGACACTATACTTCTCCACATATTTTAAAATTCAATGAACGTATTTGGCTGAATGGTGAAGATGTTTCTGATGAAGTATTGGAACATGCACATCAAAAACTCTTTACTGTTCTAGGGAAAGAGATATCTGATAAATTGAGTTATTTTGAGTACACGACATTACTGGCTTTTGTGGTATTTGAAAATTGTGAGTTTATAGTACTTGAAGCAGGGCTTGGCGGTGAGTTTGATGCAACCAATGTCTGTGACAAGGAACTCTCTGTCATTACACCTATAGGTATAGACCATCAAGCTTTTTTGGGTGAGAGCATTGAAGAGATAGCAGCTACGAAGATACGGAGTATTCAGAAAAAGATTTTGTTGGCACCGCAGGTATATGATGAAGTAATAGAAGTGGCCAAAGAGATCGCAGTAGAAAAAAAAGCAGAACTGTTTAGTGTCAATGCAGAAGAGTTGGGTGTGAAGAGTGACCTGAAGCAGATTGGAAAACAAAAGGGCTGGGGAGAGTATCTCATAGAAAATACTGCTGTTGCCTTAAAAGCTTTAGAACTCCTCAATATACCTTATGATATTAATGATCTAAATTCTTTGGAACTCTTTGGACGTTTTTATCCATTGAGAGAGAATATCCGTATAGATGTCGGACATAACCCTTTGGCAGCAAGTGCCATAGAAAAAGCTTTGGATGAAAAGGTAGTACTGGTCTATAACTCTTTGGATGATAAAGATTATGAAAAGGTATTGGCGACCTTGAAACCCAAAGTGAAACGTGTAGAGGTCATTAAAATTGATTCTCAAAGAGCAACAACGTTAGATGAGATAGAGAGTGCTTTAAAAAAAGTGGATCTTCCATACAGTTATTTTCAAAATCAAATAGAAGCAGATGAAAAATATTTGGTGTTTGGTTCATTTTATGTGGTGGAAGAATTTTTGAAACAAAGAGATATAGGATAAAGATAAGTTAAATGTACCAAAGTAATATATATGAATACCTGGAAGTATTAGATCAAGATAAACTTCTCATTTGTAAAGATGATAAAGAAGCTGTAAAGATACGTGACGTGAGTACTTTACTGGGTATTGACACATTTGTATTGCCTGATCTTCGTGTCTCAGTGGGAGATGACCTACGTACATATGATGAAGATATACAAGATTTTTTTATTACCTTGGCAAAGTATCATGGGAGAACAAAGAAAAAAGTACTCATCTCACCATTAAGAACACTTTTGATACCTTTCCCGAAAAAAGAGTATTTTAGCGAGCAAACTATAGAGTTTGGAGATACTTTAAACCTGCAAGAGCTTAAAAATACTTTGTATCATTGGGGGTATCATTTTACTGATATCACTGCAAGTCATGGTGAAGTCTCTTTTCGTGGTGATAT
>CBFHPE010000191.1:0-2429 GCA_965657515.1 Sulfurovum sp. | reverse complement strand
GCATACCCACCATCATCTACAAAAAGTTTTTTAGAAGCTATATCCTGTGTCGCAGCAGAAAGTTGAGACCATTGTTCATCCCTCAAATCCCCTACTCTAAGTGCCTGAAGCGGTATAGAAGTCTTTGCAGCAAGTAATCTAAGCATGAGTTGTTCCGCAGGCATCTCCAGAGAGAAAAAAGCCACACCTTCATTACGTTCTATGGCTTTAAGTGCCATGTTGAGAACTAAAGCTGTATTATGTGTGACGGTCATGTCTTCAAGTAAAAAAAGATGATTGCCATCTAGTTCAAATCCGTAATAATCATCGATTTTATCATACTCTACTTTTATACCTGTGTGTTTATGCTCTCTATTTGAAATTAATTTTCTTGCTTGTTTTCGTGCTATTTTGGTAGGGATTTTATCTAAATGCCCTACGATACGAACTCTATATACATCACTCTCATAGCCTATTGATTTTATCGTAGCTTTTTTCTTAACAAAAGAAGTTCTAAATCCAAGAGAATCAGCCAAAAACTTAATCTGTTCTGCTATCTCTTTTCGTTTTTGGACTATCTCCATCACATGATACTTATCATCATAATGACCATCGCTGTCCAGTAAGCCTGCTAAAAGTGCCAGTCGCTGTTCTCTGTTGCCTGTGAGATACTCCTGAGGAATATGTTTATTATCTATCACACCTAATGTTCTAAGTTTTCCTTGAAGCGAATGGCTCACATCTTTTAATGCACCTTCCTTTTGAATATTTGTAATACCAAACATTGTACACTTTCCATCTACTGAATATCGGTGTAACTTTTTATCTAGCCTAAAAGCATACTCCTGTAAATAGCTAACTACTTCATCATCTTCTGTGGCTATACGAACATCAGAACTTCTACCATCTCCTAGCCATAAACCTAAAAAATAAGGTTCTATCTCTAAAGTTTTCTCATCAAATTCTACTGCTACCTTATAACCCTTGTAGTTGCTTTTAAATTTATCTGATTTTTCTACATAGTCTGAGATTTCAATATTTAAGACATCACCATGTTTATGTCCACCTTCATTTCTGGAACGCTTTAAAGAGAGTATATGTGATTTGTTTACACGATAATCTATCCCTTTATTTTGACGTACCCAATACATCTCTTCCTGACCACGTGCCAAAGATAAAACATTACGAGGAGTAGAATCATCTCCCATAAGTTTATCTCCGATTTTGACATCTTCTACATTTTTTAACGAACCGTCATACATAAGTACTTTAGTACCTTTTCCTAAACATTTACCCATCGCAGGTCGTGCAGCGATGATGACCAGGTCCCCTTTACCAAACCCTGAGGTCTTGTCATTCAAGTTTCTAAAGCCTGTATCTGTACCGATAAGCTTAGAGTTTCCAAGTGCTTTGAGGCGTTCTATCTCTGCCATCATTGCGAGAGTGATCTCTTTGGATTCTCTAAAATCATCAGAGGTAGAGTTTTGTGTGATCTCGTAAAGTTTTTTCTCTACTAAGTTCATCACCTCTTCTGCAGGCAGATCATCTTCTATGGTCACCTTTTTGATCTCTGTTGCTAAAGTAGCCAATGCTCTCTTGCTTGACTTTGCTTTGATCTCTTTAAGGTACGCAGCTGTGTTTGTAATGGGGTTTGCTGAAAGAAGATCAAGCATTGCCACTTCATCAAATTTACCCATAGTATTCATCTTAGCACGTATAAACTCATCATCGATCGGCTTCTCTTCTACACTCAGTTCCTCCATTGCAGAAAAAACATGCTGATGAAAAGGAAGATAAAAATCATGTGGGCTTAACTTTGCTGCTATCTCTTCATAGATCGCCGGATCAAAGATCACAGCAGAGAGAACTGCCCGTTCTATGTTTAAGTTATACATATTTTCCATTATTTGTTATCCTCAGCAAACTTTTCGACTTCTGCTACAAAGCGGTCAACTAACTCTTTTTCAGGGAGTCTTGCCACTACTTCACCTTTAAGCATCACAAGTCCTGCACCTTTTCCATACGCTATGGCCACATCTGCATGTTTTGCTTCACCTATGGCATTGACCACACAACCCATCACTGAGACATCCATAGGTGTTGTAATATGTGCTGTTCTTTTTTCCACTTCTGCCACAGCTGTTACAAGATCTGCTTCTATTCGCCCACAGGTAGGACAAGAGATGATGTTAAGCCCCTCTTGGATACGCCCTGAATCTTTCAGTATTGCTTTACCTACTTTGATCTCTTCTTCAAGTTCACCCGTAATGGAAACACGCATCGTATCACCTATCCCATCAAGCAGTAATGCTCCCAAACCTATGGAAGATTTTATCGTCGCATGGAAAATGGTTCCTGCTTCTGTTACACCCAAATGAAACGGATACTCATTTTTAGGTCTTAACATTCTATAGGCATCTACCGTTCTGTCAACATCTGATGCTTTCAGA
>CBFHPE010000190.1:0-2499 GCA_965657515.1 Sulfurovum sp. | reverse complement strand
AAAAGAGATACTCTCCATAGATCTTTCCTGAAAGCACTGCCCCTACAGACCCTCCAAGACCAAAGGCAATACCTAAGAAAAACTGTTGTGCCAGTTTTTTCTGGGTATAGAGTGAAAAGACATAGGTTATGGCTGCAGTATGATAAAGTGCAAAACTGATCGCATGCAGTGACTGTGAAGCAAAGACCAAGCTCACTGAATCAGGGAAAAGATAGAGGATCATCCATCTTACTGCTGTGACAAGGGTAGCAAACTGTAAAATTTTAAGAAGATTACGCTGTAACAGAGGACCTTGAAAATAGAGCATCACTATCTCACATATCACACCAAAACTCCACATCCATGAAGTCATCTCTAAAGAGACACCATGTTCTGTCTGGTAGATGGTGAAAAAGTTGTAAAAGCCCCCAAATCCAACTTGCATAAGAAAGATAGAAGTCCAAAATGCCCAGTATTTACTAAGAGAAAATGAGGCATCGTCTTGTGCAACCGAATGTGGTTTATTGTCGTATTTGGTAATTACCGCACCAAAAACCAAGGTTAAAAATGCCACAGCACTTAAGTAGTATAGTGCTTCATAAGGTGAACTAAGTACTTTTCCTAACCACAGAGCAATACCCATAAACCCAAGAGATCCCCAAAGACGTACCTTCCCATAATGGTGTTTAGAAAGAGTGTCCAGTGCTATGGTTTCTACATAAGGAAGAGAGATACCCATAGCAGCACCAAAAAGAAGGTTAGCAGCCAGGTAGAGCCAAAAACTTTCAACTGTTTGTAAAAAGAGGAGAGTGCCTATAAGAGTGAACAGCAAAGAGAGATGATAAACCTTTGGTGTTAAAGAGAGGTAATGTCGAAATACAAAAGGAAGCAAAAAACGCATAAACGGAGCAGCAGCATAGATGATACCTACTTCTATAGGAGAGTACCCAAGTTCAAGCAGTACTTTTGGCATAAAAATGACATAGACACCCACAAGGGCAAAGTAAAAAAAGTAATATGCTCCTAAAAGGGTAGAGAAAGGGGATAAAAGCCTTTTCTCCTGGGTCATTTTTTGTATACCACTGCAGTTGCAGAGAGAAGATCATGTAGGTTTTTATTGTCTTTTCTAAAGAACATGAGTGCCCAGCCAAGTATGGTAAAGAGTGAAAGTACTGCAGAAGCATTTCTAAAAAGCACGATAAAGAAAGAGGGCTTATCTTTGGTCTGCTCATCTATGAGGGTAATACCGTAAGCACGATATCCTGGTGTTTGTCCTGTGAAGTGCATAAAGAGTGTCTGTGCAATGATCAAAGGAATGAGTATATATATCCAGCCCAGGAATTTTTCTTGGGCGAAGCCCTCTCTTCCATCCATCACAAGGTAAAAGACCACATACATGATAGGCATAAGAAGCATAAATGCATCGGTAAGAAAAGCTTTTATTTTTAGAGAAACCGGTGCATAGATAGTACCATTGGTTTCTGTTTTAGTTTTCTTCTTTACCGTTGCCGGGTGCTCCTGTTTTTTCCCTTGTTTCACTTCTCTAAAACGTTGTTTTGCCATTAGAAATCCCAACTGACAGCCGCGTAAGGACCTGAAAAGTCAATGTTTACATTGAGCATGTCTGTATATTCATCATTTTCCAGATGAAATGCTTTATAGCCTGCTTCTATACCAAGACCCATGTAAAATGTATATCTTGCGCTTAGCTCATAGTCATAAGAGTTGACACCTGTAAAAGCAATGGCATTTGCTTCAAGTTGCATAGAGAAGTCCGTTGTAGGAATGTTTGCCCGAACTTTTCCATACAGCATAGGTGTTGTTGTAGAGAAATTTATAAGATCAGAGCCTAGTTTAGTTGTAACACTCATATCGCCACTTATATGCCTAAAGGTAAGTCCTGCGTCTAGTTCTGCCCAATTGTCCAGCAGCTCATAATAGAGTGTGGCATCTGTGATGTCCAGGGTAAGTTTATTGGAGATATTTCCTGTGAAACGTGAGATTTCTCCCCAAGAGAATAGATCAACACTTCTTGTTCCAGTAGTAGAGAGTGTGGTGTATCCTAATTTAAAATTAGGCAGGAAAGGCAGAGGATGTTCCAAGTATCCCTTAAAAAAGACATCTTGCTCGTCGCTGAACCCAAAGGTCTGCTGCAGGTTATGTGTCTGGCTTGTTCCAAGAGATTGGAGATTATAAGTGGCATCCCCACTTGGGTTATGGCTGTAAATACCAAGGAAAACTTCTCCTCCTATGGTATCGGCTTTCCCCCAGTGTAAGGCAAATAAAGCCAAGAGTAATATTTTTCGCATTTACTGTAATCCTTGTGTCATAGTAAAGATAGGCAATAACATTGCAGAGACTATAATACCTACAACAAGCCCGATGAAGAGCATCATAAAAGGCTCAAGCAGACCTAAAAGCAGTTTAAGTCTGTCTTCATTCTCTTCTGCATAAAGTGTGGAAACATTTTCCAATATCTCAGCTACTTCACTGGACTCTTCTCCAAGCGCGAGTGACTGC
>CBFHPE010000189.1:0-2564 GCA_965657515.1 Sulfurovum sp. | reverse complement strand
TCTGAGATTGCACGACAATGTCAAAAGTTTGGAGCATCTACACTTACCTTGGTGGATAATAGTGAATATAATCTGTATCAGATAGGGGAACAAATTGAAACATCGGAACTAAAACTAATAAATGTTACAGATAAACATAGACTAGAGGCTATTTTTAAAGATACTGGCCCACAGATAGTTATCCATGCAGCAGCATATAAACATGTTCCTATCTGTGAGTCCAATCAGGATATGGCTGTGTTAAATAATGTTTGGGGAACAAAAAACGTCATTGATGTGAGTATTGAGAACAATGTAGAGAAAGTCGTTGTCATCTCTACAGATAAGGCAGTACGACCAACCAACGTTATGGGTGCAACTAAAAGAGTGACAGAGCTTTATGCAAATAATGTAGATGCAAAAAATACTGAGATCGTTTCTGTCCGTTTTGGTAATGTACTTGGCTCAAGTGGTTCGGTTATCCCAAAATTTAAACAGCAGATAGAAGAGGGTGGCCCTGTTACTGTAACACATCCAGACATCACACGTTATTTTATGCTTGTCTCAGAAGCCTGTCAGCTAGTATTGCAGACTGCTGCTATAGCCAAAGGTGGAGAGTTATTTGTTTTGGATATGGGGGAATCTATTAAGATCGTAGATCTAGCAAAACAGATGATACGTCTTTATGGAAAAGAAGATGAAGTGCAGATCGTATATACTGGTTTGCGCCCTGGAGAGAAACTGTATGAAGAACTATTGATAAATGAGAGTGAACAGGAAACACAGTACAGTTCAATATTTATTGCACAACCAACATATTATGATATTGAGAATCTTAATAAAGATATTGACAATCTTATGCATAGTGAGGATAAGATTGCACAACTTAAAACAATAGTGCCTGAATTTAATCATATGCCCAATTAGAACAAAACCCTACTAAGTCTATAAGATTACTTTAGTATAATCTTTTTGTTATTTTTAAAATAACAAAAAATTAACTATTTAAGGACAAGGTATGTTAAAAAAAGTAATGATAGGATGTGTGGTTCTTGCTACATCATCACTGTATGGTATGAGTTTAAATCAACTCAACAGTGCGTCAAAAGCAGAGTTGACAAAGATCAATGGCATTGGAGATGCAAAGGCTGATGCTATTATAAAAGAGAGAGAAAAAGGGAAATTCAAATCGTTTGAAGATTTTCAAAGGGTTGAAGGCATCGGTGAGCAGACGGCTCAAAATGTAAAAAATGATGTGACATCTTCTAAGAAGAAAATTACAAAGAAGACAAGTAACGTTAAAAAGAAAAGTTAAAACATGGAAGAGTTTCGGCTCTTCTTTCTCCTTTTACGTATATATCCCCCTTAACCACATTTTCGCTACAATCACATAATTTATTTCAAGGTACTACTATGACAGTTACACGTTTTGCACCATCTCCAACTGGTTATCTCCATATAGGTGGACTAAGAACAGCACTTTTTTCCTGGCTTACAGCACAGCATGATAAAGGGGAGTTCCTTCTTCGTATAGAAGATACAGATATGGCACGTAACTCTGAAGAAGCCAAAGATGCCATCTTAAAAGCATTTGAATGGGTAGGGATGAGTCATGATGGTGAGGTTGTTTATCAATCTAAACGATTTGATCTTTATAAAAAGTTTATAGACCAACTTCTTGAAGAGGGTAAAGCCTATAAGTGTTACATGAGTAGAGAAGAGCTTGATGCGCTTAGAGAAGAACAAATGGCAAAAAAGGAACGTACACGTTATGATGGACGCTACCGTGATTTTACGGGGACTCCTCCTGCCGGGATCGACCCTGTTATACGTATAAAAGCACCTCAAGAAGGCATGATCAGTTTTGTAGATGGTGTTAAAGGCGAGATGAACATCTCTGCAGATGAGGTAGATGATTTTGTCATCGCAAGAGCAGATGGTGCGCCGACATACAACTTTGTGGTTGCTATAGATGATGCATTGATGGGACTGACTGAGGTGATTCGTGGAGATGATCATCTTTACAATACACCTAAACAAATAGTGGTTTATAATGCACTTGGCTTAAAGCTTCCAAACTTTAATCACGTTGCGATGATAAACAATGAACAGGGTAAAAAACTTTCTAAAAGAGATGGTGCAACCGATGTAATGGCATACAAAGAGATGGGCTATCTTCCAGAAGCATTACTTAACTTCCTTGTACGTTTGGGGTGGAGTCATGGTGACCAGGAGATATTCAGCATTGAAGAGATGATAGAATTGTTTGATCCTAAAAATATCAACAAGTCTTCATCAAACTATAATTTAGACAAGCTTCTTTGGCTAAATGCACATTACATTAAAAATATGCCAAATGAAAAACTGGCTGAAATGCTTAAAGAGTATGGTGTAAATGTAGTAGGACATGATAAGCTAGAATTGCTTCTTGACGCTACAAAAGAGAGAGGCAAAACACTCGTTGATCTGGCTGAGCAGATCAACCTTATTTTAACTGCACCAACTGAGTATGATCCTAAAGCCTCTAAAAAAGCATTTAAAGGTGAAGCCAAAGAGATATTGGCTGATTTTGCTGCAATGCTTCA
>CBFHPE010000188.1:0-2609 GCA_965657515.1 Sulfurovum sp. | reverse complement strand
ATCGTTGCAACCACTTCTGTATCTGGGTCAAGGTCCACACCATATTTACGCTTATACCAGTTACTCATTGCCAAACGCAATTTGTAGATACCTTTACTGACACTATAACCGTGTGTTTTTGGTCTTTGTATCGTATCACAGAGTTTATCTATGATCGGTTGTGGTGTAGATGCATCCGGGTTACCCATAGAAAAATCTATGATATCCTCACCATCTCTTCTTAGCCTCATTTTAAGATCATTAATTTCCGCAAAAAGGTACTTTGGTAATCTATTTATTTTATCAAATTGAATCTCATCAAACATTCTTTACTCTCTTTATTTCTTTATTCATTTTTACCATTGGTGCCATCCACCTTGTTCTACATATTTACTTTTATCCAGCATCACCATACCATTTTTATCTATTTTAAAATAGTGTTCCTTGGCATCACTAAAATCTTGTGTCTCATCTCCCTGTATTAAAGAAAAAGGTGCAGAAGATGTTGCAAGAAGCCAACCTTTCTCGCCAATTTCCAAGACATATGCCTCGTCGATAGAAAAATGTTTTCTTTCTTTAGTCTCCATATTTACCAACCCAAACCACAATTTGTTAACAGGCTCTATCAATACACTTTGTAAAGTATTGGCAACATCTGTCTTGGCACTGTCATCTTCTACAAGACTTTCTACCAGATTAGAAACAGTTTGAGAATTTGTCTCTTCTTCTTTCACTTTGTTTACAACAGTCTCTTCCTTATTATCATCCACAGTTACTTTTGCGATACTCAAGTCTGCAGCAGTATCAGAGGTGTCAACCTCTTTAGAGTTTACAAAGTTTTCAACTGTCTCTTCATCTATAAAAGGGATAAGTCCACTTAAGTTCTTTTTGTCAAACTGTGTAAAGAAATACCATGATGCATAGGCAAGAAGTCCAAGAACCACCAATATCATAAGCTTTGACTTTCCTTTTTTCTCTTCATCAATATAGAGTCTTGTACTGTATCCACTCTCTTCTCTATGCTCACTGTAATACTCTAAAGCGTTTTCTCTCAACCTGTTCAGGTCTGCATTGTATTCACGTTCGATAATAGCAATAAACCCGAGTGCTTTTGTTTTTTGTAACGTATCAAAATTTCCAGCTAGAAGAGATTCCAGATTTGATTCTGAAATCTTTGTCTTTTGACTGATCGTTTTAATACTGTTCTCTTCAAGTATTTCATTTAACTGCATA
This sequence comes from Sulfurovum sp., assembly GCA_965657515.1. Classification (GTDB taxonomy): domain Bacteria; phylum Campylobacterota; class Campylobacteria; order Campylobacterales; family Sulfurovaceae; genus Sulfurovum. The sequence continues at coordinate 1,397 of CBFHPE010000188.1, read as the reverse complement.
ACCCATCCTGTGTATTAAAATCGCTGCTGCTGCACTCACATTCAGTGAATCAAAAGCATGTTTCATCTCTATGGAGACCATTGTATTGATCTTTGCAGAGACTTTTTTAGAGAGTCCTTTTCCTTCACTGCCCAGTACAAGGACTCTTTTAGATGCAAATGAGGTCTCTTGCACATTTTCACCATCCATAGAGGCCCCGTAAAAAGTAAACCCAACCTGTTGTAACTCATTCATATTATCAAGCACATTAGGTGTGATCATAAAAGGCATGTCGAGTAAAGCACCTGAGCTTGTACGTGCTATAGCTGCGTAGTTCAACTGCTTCACTCCTGATGCGATGATAGCATCTGCACCCAAAGCATAGGCAGATCTTACGATCGCACCTATGTTACCCACATCTGTCAGACCATCAAGGATCACAATAAAACTACTGTTCTTCACTTGAGAAAAAGTCGTCTCTTCGAATGCTGACATTTCAACAAGAATGCCCTGGTGATTTCCACCCTTTGCCATGGACTGTGCCCACTTCTCTTCCAAGAATTTTATCTTGTCATGGTACTTGTGAAACAGTGCTTGGGGCAGTATGTTTTTCTTAGCCACATAAACGGTTTGAATCTTGTCTTCTTTCTGCTCTAAAGCATAAAAACAGACCTGTTTTCCATATATAATCATAAAGGAGATTTTATCTAATTTTTGCTTGTACTCGGTTTCAAGCTATCCAATGAGTTCGTTATACCACTCTTTAACACTCTTGTCACTCAACTGTGCAAGTAATTTTGCTTTGGGCTTGGGAGGAAGATCCAGACTTAAAACCTCTGTAAAACTAAGCGATTTTTCCACAGATCTTTGTGCTGCTATGACCACTACCCATTCACCACGTATATTCAGTTCTTTAAACTCTTTTTGCAGTGATGCAGCTGTACCTCTATAATAATTCTGGTACCTTTTACTGATCTCTTTGGCTAAAAAAAGTTCTCTGTCTGCATCCAAAGAAGCCACCTCATCTAAGAGCTTTTCAAGACGATGCGGAGCCTCATAAAGTACTGTATTGTATCCATTATTCATCGCTTCACTCAGGGCAGCAGACCTCTCTTTTCCTTTATGTGGCAAAAAAGCATAAAAAAGAAACTTTCCTTCTTCAAAACCCGAAGCTGCATAAGCAGTGGTCACTGCAGATGCACCTGGAAGAACATCATATTTTATGGCATGTTCTTGTGCATATTCAACCAGAAGTTGTCCTGGATCTGAGATAACAGGCATCCCTGCATCACTTACATATACCACTTCTTTGTCAGCTAACACAGTACCAAACTCATCAAGTCTCTCTTGACCATTATGCTCATTGAACGAAACAAACTGAGCATCAGGATACGTCATATCAAACCGCTCTTCAAGCA
>CBFHPE010000187.1:0-2613 GCA_965657515.1 Sulfurovum sp. | reverse complement strand
ACAGCATAGTGAGGTACAAGGTTTACCTAGAACGATCAATCCAAATTAAGAGTTTATTGTTCAGAAGGTTCTTCATTTTCGGCTTGATGCAGTGTCATGGTAGGATATGCAAAATCAAGGTTATTCTTCTCAATGATCTCTGCGATCTTGTACATTACATCTTCTTTTACCTCAAGCCATTCAGCCCAGTCAACAGTGCGGCTAAAGCAGTAGATAAGAATGTTGATACTTGAGTCAGCATACTCATCCATATAGACAAGGGTGGTACGTTTTACTCCCTTAAAGTCTTCTTCAGACACCAGTTTTGCCTGACGATATGCATTTTGATATGAGGTTTTCTCATTGGCGATACCAGGATGTTTTTTGAGCATCGCTCTGATATCATCAATGGCCTGGCGGATATCCGAGAAGTCTGATTGGTATGTCACACCTACAGTCATCTTAATGCGACGTCCTATACTTCTTCTACTCCAGTTTTTGACACCCTTGTTTGCAAGTTCAGAGTTAGGGATGGAGATCAGTGCATTGTCAAAGGTACGTATGGTTGAAGCACGAAGTCCTATCTCAACAACGGTACCGTTGACATCTTTGGTCTCTATCCAGTCACCTTGTTCGAAGACATCTCCCATCAAGATGGAAACAGATCCAAAGATGTTCGAGATACTGTCTTTTGCTGCAAATGCTACCGCAGCACCAGCAATACCCAAACCGGAGAGGAGCGCGGTAAGGTTTACTCCAAAGATCTTAAGGATTGCGATGATCGCTGCAAGAATGATAAAGGCATTGATGACCTTTATGGAGAGGTTGATCACCTCATTTTTCAGTATTTTACTCTTTTTTATACTTTCCATCTTCATATAAGCCACAGTATTAGTGATACGATATAAAAGGATAGTCGTTAAAATGACATACACTATACTAAAAAGTTTACTGACATTGATACTTTTACTGTCAAAGCCTAAATAGGCAACAATGATCAAATGGATGATGATCAGTGAGGTGATCATATTAAATATTTTAGTAATATGTGATTGTATATACTCTATATCCTCCTCTTTGATCTTATAGTGTTGGAGAACACGATTAATGATAAATGTGATGATACTTTGTGCAAGTATGATCAAAAGTATGAGTGCGATCAGCAGAATGACCTTGGCTATATCTAAATGGACAAAGGAGAGGTAGCTGTTTGCTTTTATACCATACTCGGATTTATTGATCGTGTTGATCACAGTGAAGAATTTTGAGTTTGAAAAGCGGGCAGTACGGTATACAAGCTCATTGTTCTCTACCACCGCCGCAGAAAAAGTATGACTCACATTTACTAAATATTCATGATTTTTTACTGCTTCATGTAGCGCATCTAAAACGGGGCTTGATTTGTCTATATCAGAAGAGGGGAAATTCTTTTTATCTAACGCTTCATATTTGGAAAAATATTTAACAATGATGTCATTGACTTTGTCGTTGTAGAATGTTCTTGATTCACTGCTTGTGTGCTGTAATATTTCATGAAATGCTGCTCTAATCCCCTCTCTTAGTGCGTAACTTTTTAAAAGTACTTCATCTCGCATGACCGCATGGGTGTTGCCTCGGTATTTATTACTGTTCAAACGGAGTTTCAGTCTATTGATCTCATCACGGTTGGGATTTTGTACTTTTAGGTTAGTGTCTTTATCTGTAGCATAATCTAGGAAAAATTGTTGATAGTTATTGCCTTGATCTTTTTTGATCTTGACCTTTTCATCAAGGGATAGATTTTGGTCAAGCAGTTTGGCTTCGATCTTTATTTGTGTATCGATAAAGTTATCAAAAGCGTTATTGGCTAAAAGCAGTGAAGAAGAAAAGAGAATGAGAAATAGTATTTTTTTCATAAATATCCTTACGCTGAAATCTGGAAGTTCTATATAAGAAGTATATACCAAATCTACTTGCATCTTTAAGTGCATGGAAAAGGGCATCTAACAAGGGATATGTTAAAATACTATACATTTTTATACAAAAGGTATAGTATTTTGCGTTTGATAAGAAATTTATTTATTTTACTCAGCCTGTTATCTGCATTGTCTGCAGATAAAGCAACGTATGTAGGGGAACAAGCCTGTGTCTCCTGCCACGATTCTCAGATGCATGCATGGAAAGGGTCACACCATGATCTGGCTATGATGATCGCAGATGAAAACTCAGTCAAAGCAGACTTCAACAACAGTACCTTTAATTATAATGGCATCATCTCGACCTTCTACAAAAAAGATGGCAAATTTATGGTGCAGAGTGATGGACCTGATGGTAAGTTGCATGATTATGAGATAGCCTATACTTTTGGTATCTATCCTCTGCAACAGTATATGATAAAGTTTCCAGATGGTAATATACAAGTACTTGACCCTACATGGGATAATAGACCTAAAGAGGAAGGAGGACAACGCTGGTATCATATCCACCCTGATGATAATGTCACAGCAGGTGACCCATTACACTGGACAGGTCCAAACATGAACTGGAACTACATGTGTGCAGACTGTCACTCTACAAATGTAAAGAAAAATTATGATGTTGAAACAAAGTCGTATCATACCACTTACGATATCATCAATGTCTCTTGTGAGTCTT
>CBFHPE010000186.1:0-2639 GCA_965657515.1 Sulfurovum sp. | reverse complement strand
TTTTTTACGCTGTGTCTGTGCATACTTTTCTTCCAAATAAACATCAATATCAACGATATCATCAGACTCTTCTGTACGTTCAAAAGGAGGAATGGAAAGCAGTTCCATACCGGGACGTATCACACGAAATGAGCTATCACTGTCTATATGTCTCAGTGCTTCGATGATGACCTCGTTGTCGTCTATGAGTATAGCGTTGGTGTTTTTGCCTGTAAATTCAAGTTGAAAGTAGATGATCTTGTCTTTATAAGAACTTTTTGGGGCAATGATAAAACGTAAGATACGGTCATTATTTGGTACCTCCACACCTAAGAGTTTAGAACCGCTTAAAAGTGAATGTAAAAGGGTGTCAAAAGGAGCATTATAGTCCTGAAGGGGTCTTTGTGAAGGTGCTTTGTATACAAAACTATGACCTCTTGTCATGGAGAAAAAATAACTCTTGGATTTATCAAATGTGATCTCAACGGTGTTATCTTCAATACGTCTGGCACGGGAGATAAAGTTGAAGTCATTTAGACGTTTGGCAATGGCTTTGAGTTCGTATAGTTTCATAGTCGAGATTATATCAAAATAAGTATTGTAAAGCCTTCGTGGCTACGCATTGCTTCGACCACTACTGTTCCTTCACTATAAACAACAAGCAGTGGTTGTTTATATTACGTTCCTCATCATAAATTTTTTTCGCTATAATTCGCATAATTATATATGTATAGTCAAGGATAAACATGGCACAAACTATGACAGAAAAAATATTCTCAGAGCATGCTGGCAAAGAGGTACATGCTGGAGAGATCGTAAGAGTAGATATCGATATGATCATCGGGAATGATATTACGACACCTATTTCCATTAAAGCATTTGAGGATAGTGGTGTAGAGAAGCTTGCAAGACCCGATAATTTTTGTATTGTAATGGATCACTATATTCCTGCAAAAGATATCGCTTCTGCAAATCAGGCCAAGATCTCTAGAGATTTTGCCTATAAACATGATATGAAATACTTTTTTGATGAAAAAGATATGGGTATCGAGCATGCATTGCTTCCTGAAAAAGGTTTGGTTATCCCTGGTGATGTGATCATCGGCGCAGACTCACATACTTGTACGCATGGTGCACTAGGCGCATTTTCAACAGGTATGGGCTCGACGGACCTTTCATTTGCCATGATCACAGGTGGTAACTGGTTCAAAGTACCTGAAACGATCAAGGTAGAGCTTACCGGTAAACCTGGTAAGCACATTTATGGTAAAGATATCATCTTGGAACTTATCCGTCAGATCGGTGTGGACGGTGCGCTTTACAAAGCGATCGAGTTTACTGGTGAAGCTATCCAGTACTTGGGTATGGCAGACAGGTTCTCTATCTCAAATATGGTTATCGAAGCGGGTGCTAAAAATGGTATCTTTGCAGTAGATGATGTTACACTTGCTTACCTTGAAGACAGAAAAGAAGTAAACGGTGGACTTAGAGCAGAGCCTAAGATCCATACTGCTGATGCAGATGCAGCATATTGTCAAGTGATCACTATAGATACCGCAGCACTTTCTCCAGTGATCGCATATCCATTTTTACCTGAAAACGGTAAACCTGTAGAGACAGCAGTAGCAGATGACTTGAAGATCGATCAGGTGATGATAGGGTCTTGTACAAATGGACGTATTGAAGACTTACGTATCGCTGCGGAGATCATGAAAGGGCATAGAGTTGCTCGTCATACACGTATGATAGTGACACCTGCGACACAAAAGATCTTACTTCAGGCACAACGTGAAGGTTTGATGGAAATTCTCATCGAAGCAGGAGCAGTTGTTTCTAATCCAACCTGTGGAGCTTGTCTTGGCGGATACATGGGAATATTAGGTGATGGTGAACGTTGTGTCGCTACGACCAACCGTAACTTCGTAGGACGTATGGGGGCTAGAACCTCTGAAATTTACTTAGCAAACTCTGCTGTAGCAGCAGCATCAGCGATCGCAGGTAAGATCGTAGATCCTAGAGATATCTAATCTATCATTTTGAAAAAGTCTAAGTTCAGTCATCTTTTTCCTCAAAAGAAAACTGAACAAGACCATCTTCCCACCAAAAATGCCAAAAAGGCGGTTTTGGTACTCTTCACACTTTTTTTACTTCTCTATATAGAATTCAAACCTTATAGTACTACAGTGCATCATGTCACTGGCATCACAGAGTTTATTTTTACCATATATCAATTCATCATAACGCAGACACTGGGTATCGTGCATGAAGGAGGACATGGGGTTTGTTATATATTGCCTTGTCCAAAATTTATGATGATAATAATGGGTACGCTTTTTCAATGGATTTTTCCATTGGGTATTGCATACTATTATTTAAAAAAAGGAAACCAGACAGCTTTTCTTATAGGCCTCTTTATTCTAGGTATTTCCATGGACCACACGGCATGGTATATGTCAACAGCCCATGAAGGGGCCATTTTACCTGCACATAAGTCATTTTTAGGTGTGGATGCTTTACATGATTTTCATTATATTTTCAGTACGATGGGAGTGTTGGCGTATGAGTCATTTATATCTGGATTGACAAGGGTCATTGCTTATCTTTTAATGATAGGTTCTGTGATCGCTATGTTTTTTAATGCCTTTTCAAACAGGGATGCG
>CBFHPE010000185.1:0-2747 GCA_965657515.1 Sulfurovum sp. | reverse complement strand
ACGCAGCATTTGAAGATATCAGAGAAGCTGAGATGAGTAATCTAAATCGATTGCAAAAATTAAAAAATGGAAGCTCTTATAAAAAAGATAAACATAAGTCTAAACACAAACATGAAGACTGGGGTTGATGTAAAACAATGATACAAAGGAATAAAATGAAAATAATTATAAGCGGTTTGGGTATAGCGATACTTTTGTTATTGAGCGGATGTAAGGAAGAAGTTGCCTACGGGAAAATAGATAAAACACCTTATGCAACCAAAGAGTGTATCAATGAACTCTCACGCGGTGCAGAACTCAACGGTCCTCAGATCGATAAAATTGTTGTCTATAAGAAAAAAAGAAGACTTTATACCTATATAAACGGTAAACAGATCAATGAGTTTCGTATCTCTTTAGGTGATAAAGGTGGAGCCAATGGAGGGGATAAGGTCAAAGCAGGTGATTATCGTACACCGGAAGGTACCTATAAGATCGTACGTAAAAAGTGTGATAACAGACTCTATAAATCTCTGATGATCTCTTATCCTGATGCAGAAGATAAAGCACGTGCGAGAAAAAGAGGCGTTAACCCTGGTGGATATATCACTATACATGGACAACCTAAATGGAATGCTGACGGAAGAGGAGATAATTATACGCTTTCTCGTGACTGGACAGAGGGATGTGTGGCAGTACCAAATGCTGCCATGGATACTCTATGGAGAGCAGTTGCCAATGGTGTAAAAATAGATATTCATGCATAATTTAAAATAATATTCAAATTTTAGCTTAATTTGATGTAGCTTATATTATCATATTGAATAATATTGGATATTAAAGGAGAAAAAGTGAGAAAACTATTTATTTTGATGGCAACTTTATTGTCTTCAGCAGTACTTATGGCAGGGGGGAATGCAGGTTCTACCTTAGCACCTGTCGCAGGTATGGAAAAGAGTCTTTGTGACACAGATACTGTATATGTGGATAAGGTTGCTAACCTGATGTGGCAAGATGCAAGATATACAGACGGAGCAGATGGTGCATTTAGAAATGACCGTTCTGTAGGTAAAGCAGGTTCATATCACTATGCGGTGAACTATTGTGCTAGACTCAATTATGAGGGATTCTCTGATTGGAGACTACCTACTTCTAATGAATTAATGGCAGTGCATAGACAACAGGGGCAAGTGTTTGTTAACCATAGAGGAGGTACTTTTTGGAGTTCTACTTCCACAAAGGATAATAAATATGAAGTTGTCTTCCCTGCAGATTCTTATCCATACATGAGAAAAGCAAGTAGCGCTAATTATATTAGATGTGTACGTTGTCTAAATAGAGAAAACTAAAGTATTTTAACTTCCTCTTGAAGAGTGATACCAAATTTAGCCAAGACTTTTTCCTTGGCTAGATCTATAAGAAACTTCGCTTCTTCAAATGTTCCTCCCCCTAAATTTACTAAAAAATTAGCATGGACATCACTCCACTGCATAGACCCTTTTTTTATACCCTTTAGCCCAACTTCCTCTATAAGTCTACCGGCATGATCACCTTGAGGATTTTTAAATGCAGATCCTGCACTTGATGTAGAAGGTTGGTTAGAGCGTAAGTTAAGAAGGTTTTCTAGTAACATTGCATCAAACCCCTTTTTGATCTTAAATTGTGCATGTGTGGCTATACCGTTTAAGTGTGCAAAGCGATAGCCGTGGTTTATGTCTTTTGCAAGTATCCAATTCCCGTCTATTTTTAGAGCGTGCAAGATGTTAAAGATCTCATACTCTTTGACTCCTGCATTCATGGCAAGCATACCTCCAAGCGTACCCGGAAGCTTAGAACAAAATTCAAATCCTGCAATGTTGTGTTTTTTTGCATAAGAGACGATGCGCCCTGTAGGCATAGCTGCACCGATCGTGAGTATATCTTCTTCCTGGGTGATAGTTGCAAAGTCTTTAGAGAGCATCATAAGAGGAGGAGGATTCGGTGAGACAAGGAGATTATTGGCTCCTCCAATGAGGTATCTGTCTGTTGGGATCGTATCTCCCTCTTCTATCATAAGTACTTCTGTAGGTTTTCCTACTTTTATACTGGAGTACTTAGAGAAATCAATGGTCTTAAAAAACATTAACTGTTCCGTAAAGCGTCATACTCTTTAGGTATGAGGTACTCTTCCGTTTTGATAGGAGCATCCCATAATCCATGTTTGAACCCGATCTCATAGAGTGTATCAAGTGCTTTTAGTTGTAAAACTGAGAGTTCTATGGATTCATCAGAGGCATACATATCGAGGTATTTGGTTAGCATCTCATCGGAGATACGTACGAGGTTATCTGCTTCCAGTTTTGCACAGAGCTCCTCTTTTTTATCATTGGCTACTTTCACACCATCGATCAGGATGTTTTCTATATCTATAGCACGGTTTAAAGGAAGTGAACGACGAATAGCCATGCCTCCAAGAGGCAAAGGAAGTCCTTCACCTGCAAGTTCTACCCAGATATCCCATACCTCTTTTTCAACTTCAAGACTCTCATCAAAATCTAAGATAGATTCATGGATGAGTACACCGGCATCTACTTTTCCGCTTACTACAGCTTCTTCTATCTCTAAAAAATCCATATATACAGGTCTTGCGTCAGGGTAATAGATACGAAAAAGCATAGCATTGGTAGTGTATTTACCTGAGAGTGCTACTTTGAAATTACGTTTGAGTGTTTTGTCTTTACGCTTAATAAGTTTAGGACCATACCCCTCACCAAAACTTACAGCAGTAC
>CBFHPE010000184.1:0-2787 GCA_965657515.1 Sulfurovum sp. | reverse complement strand
TTGTAGTTGGTGGTGTGACATGTGTTCGTGACATCTTGAGCCCGACGCGTCTTTCTCAGTGGAGAGAGAAATATAGAATCGTGAAAGACTTCATCGATCGTGCATACCATGCAGATATCGTAATGGCTGCTGAAGCATATGGTACAGAAGAGAGTGTGCTTGGCGGTGTTGGTGTGAAGAACTTCATGGCAGGTGAAGGTTTTAAGCTGAACCGTACAGAACATCTTTTCCAAAGCGGTATCATCAGAGGTGGAGACCTGAGTAAGGTATTTGACATCGATGATATGAAGATAGAAGAAGATGTCACACATGCTTGGTACAAAGGAAATAAACCTTTACAGCCGTATGATGGTGTAACTGATCCTGACTATACTGGTTTTGTAGATGGTGATACAGTGAATGGTCCTGCAAAGCTCATTGATGAAAATCAGAAATATACTTGGGTAAAAGCACCGCGTTATGATGGTGAAGCGATGGAAGTTGGTCCTCTTTCATGTCTACTTGTGAACTATGCAAGAGGCAATGAAAAAGTAAAAGCTGCCGTTGGTGGTTTCCTGGAAAGAACGGGATTACCTGTTGGTGCACTCTTTACGACACTGGGTCGTACAGCAGCACGTATGCTTCAAACGAAGCTGGTTTCTGATAATGCCATTACTATCTTTAACTCTTTAGTAGAGAACGTTAAAACTGATGACAGTACATATACCAAATTTGAGATAGATCCTAACAAAGAGTATTCAGGACGTTTCATCGGTGAGGTACCTCGTGGTACACTTAGCCACTGGGTACGCATTAAAAATGGTTTGGTTGAAAATTACCAGGCGGTTGTTCCTACAACATGGAATGCCGGTCCTATGGATGCAAACGGAAAGATCGGGCCATATGAAGCATCATTGGTCGGTTTGAAGCTTGAAGATCCTAAAAAACCGCTTGAAGTACTTAGAATCATTCACTCGTTTGACCCTTGTATGTCATGTTCTGTACATGTGATGGATATGAAAGGTGTAGAACTCAGTGAATTTAAGGTAAACCCTATGAACAGTGCTGCAAGCTGCTAGTAGATGAATATAGTTTTTGAGAAGGAGTAAACATGGCACATGAAGAAAAATACACCTCAGATCATCCGGATTTTGTCTACAGTAGTGGCAATAGAATTTTACACTGGATACGTGCCCTGGTTATAACAGGGCTTATTATTACAGGTTTTTACGTTGCTGACCCATTCCTGACACCAGAGGGCTCAACGGATAAGCTTTTGTATGCGGAATGGACACAATGGCATTTGATATTAGGATTTATCTTGATAGCTTCAGCATTATTAAGAATATACCTTTTCTTCTTTGGACATGACAAAGAAGGTGAATTACGTTCACTGAAAGATGTACTGAGTGTAAAATCATGGATCGTTCAGTTAAAGTCTTACTTTTTTGTTGGTGAGTTAAAGAAAAAAGGTCTCTATGGGCCATTACAGTTCATGACCTATACGGCTATTATGGTCTTGCTTGTTGCAGCGTCAATCACTGGATTGGTACTTTATGTACATGTCTATCATTTAGGACTAGGTGCTTGGCTCTATGAACCAATGCGTGTTATAGAAGCATGGATGGGTGGACTTGCAACTGTACGGTATATCCATCATATTACAGTATGGGGTTTCTTGATCTTTATCCCTATACATATCTATCTTGTGATCTGGTCTGCGATACGCTTTAAACATGGTGCGATGGATGTGATGTTCACAGGATATGACTATCATTTGAAACATGAAGAAGAAGCTAAAGCAGCAGCAGAAAAAGAAGAAGACAAGAAGTGAAGATATTAGTCCTTGGCATAGGTAATCTGCTATTTGGGGATGAAGGCATAGGTGTCCATTTTATCAACTATATGGACGAGAAGTATCGGTTTGATGGAGAACATCAGATCGATATCGTGGATGGGGGAACACTTGCCCAAAGACTCATACCTATCATTGTAGAGTATGACCATCTCATCATCATCGATACGATCAATGCTCCCGGAGTAGAAGCGGGAGAGGTCTATTTCTTTGATTTTGACGCTGTACCTGACGCGGTTGACTGGCAGGGTTCTGCCCATGAAGTGGAGATGTTACAAACACTCAATATGATGGATCTTGTAGGTGACCGTCCACAGACCATGATCATGGGCGTGGTACCCACCGTGATAGAAGCAACAGAGTTCTCACTCTCAGAGGGAGTGGCTGCAGCTGTACCTTTGATGGAAAATACGCTGGTACGTTACCTTAACGACCTGGGTATAGAAACGGTTAAAAAAGCTGAAGTAGATATGCAAGATATCTTGCCAAGATCATTTAGAGCTGACAGCACTTCGCTTACACTGGAGACCTCCCTATAATGCACATCGCTTTTAAATTTAAGTACACCCATGACAATGGGTTGTTTACACGGCTGTTAAACCGTATAGCGCAACGATCAGAACTTTCACTTTCTCTCTACCATGAAGGATCCCAGTATAGAGTAGAAGCTTCAGGCGAGCAAGCAGAGTTGGAAACATTGGCAGATGAGATCTCTGCACTGGTTCCAAGGTCATTGTTCTTAGGTGAGTATGCCATAGAAGAGGTAATAGAGGAAAAAGAGCAGGGCTCAGAACATTTAGAACAAGAGAGTGCTTTTTATCAGATACCATACTGTCCGGAGTGTCAAACAAAGGTGATAGAGTCTTTTGATCCGTTTTGTAAATGTGATGTGTGTGGGTTTTCCGATGTTTCACTTGAGATGAAAGATCTCTCCACCTATACGGGTGTAACAG
>CBFHPE010000183.1:0-2801 GCA_965657515.1 Sulfurovum sp. | reverse complement strand
GAAAAAGTTTATAGTCATAATATACTTCAAAAAGTTCAACATGCACTTCATGCTGGAGCATACAACCTCTCTTCTAGTATAGAAAAAGCTAAGTTTATGCCAACACGTATGTTTAACTATGTTAAGCTTGAAGAAGTAGACAATTTAGTTCACAATGCCCTAAAAAAATATAAAACTTCATCTACTGTTGTAGAAAATAACGTAGATATAGATTACTATATCTATGAAAATGACAAAGCAGACCCTGGGAAAAAAACGGTAAAAAGTAAACTCTATGCTGGATATTTGCATTTTACGTTTGCCTATGGGAAAAAACGAGTTTATGCTGTCCAGATAGATTTTATGGATATGGAAGGAAAAGATATTCCTCAAAGAATTGACTGTGCGATCAGATCTATCATGACGGCAGAAGCATAAATTTTACACAAAGGATACAATATGGAACCAAATCTTAAAGATATGGATGATTATGAAAAACCGATCTCTAAAAACAAACTAAAAACTATTATCATAGCTTTTATCATTGTTATAGTAGTCTCTGGAAGCTTATCGTATTTTGTCAATACACTTGGCAAATAAATAAAAGGTATAGTATGAAACGTTATATCACACTCTATTTATTATTCTTCAGTACGATACTTTTTGCTGAGTTTATTGTAGGAGATACACTCCCAAAAATCATCTTAGCTGATCAGTTCGAAAAGCAGCACCAGGTGAATGAAAAAGACAAACTATTGATCCTGACATTCGAAAAAGATATCGCAGAAAAAGTTAAGCAATATCTTGAAGTCCAAAGCACAGACTTTTTAAAGAACAAGCAGGCTAAGTATATTTCTGATATCAGTAAGATGCCTTCTTTGGTCACATCATGGATAGCAATACCAAAAATGAAAAAATACCCTTTTTCTATCATGCTCATTTATGATGAGTATGGAAAGAATTTTAGTCAAAAAAATGGAAAAATAACGGTTTACAGAATTAACAAGAATAAAATAATCTCTGTAGAATTTATTGTACCAGATAAACTATCATCAATTTTTTGACCCTATTTAATAGGTGAATAATGATGATATGTTTCAAATGACTGTCCAAAGAAATGATTTCATACAAACTTTTTATGATAATATTATAAAGATATGAGGAAATAATATGGATCAAACATTTTGGATCGTTTTTGGTGCCAGCTCACTTGCAGCCATAGTAACAACGTTAGGTATTTATGTAATCCGACATTTTAAAGAATGGGGAGAAAAGAATAGTATCTATTTTATCTGCTTTGCTGCGGGTGTGCTTATTTCCGTCTCTTTTTTACACATTATCCCAAAATCTTTCGAGATGAATCCAAATGCCCCAATGTTTCTGCTTATCGGATTTTTAAGTATGCATTTTTTTAACCGTTTCATTACTGCGTTTGTGTGTGATAAAAATGCTAAAAGTAATTATGCCATAGGGCTTATTCCTATGTTAGGTATTGGTCTTCATTCATTTATCGACGGATTTATTTACTCTATTACATTCAGCGTCAGTATCTTTACCGGGGCATTGACTGCTACAGGTATGGTGTTACATGAATTTCCTGAAGGGATTATCACATATCTTCTTCTTTTACGTGCGGGGTTTAGTGAAAAAACAGCATTTCTTCTTGCTTTTTTTGCTGCAGCTCTTACAACGCCTTTAGGAATGCTTGTCTCCTATCCTTTTGTAAGTCAGATAGAGAAACCTCTCTTGGGTACACTGCTCTCCATCTCTGCTGGCGCACTGGTCTATGTTGGAGCCACTCACCTTCTGCCTCAAGCTGAGAAAGAACATGCAAGATTTAGTTTTATCGCTTTAGGAGCAGGAATCTTGGTGGCGATTATTATCGTCTTCTCCAAGTAAAAAGGTATTAGAGAGTATATTTTAATTATTCCTGTTCAAGATAAGGAGGTTATGTTTTGAATAATAAAGAGAACCCATCATTTATCCAAGTATTTAAAAAAGCTGCATTAGGATTTATATCAATGTCACCTATGCTCCTTGGTGTCATAGGACTCGTTGGTATCCTACACACTTATGTAACACCTGCGATGTTGAGTTCTGTATTTGGTAATGGCATCTTCATTGATACATTAGTTGGTACATTTACAGGCGCAATATCCTCAGGCAATCCTGCGGTAAGCTATGTTCTTGGAGGTGAATTGATCAAAGAGGGAACCTCACTTTTTGCTGTCACTGCCTTTATCCTCTCATGGGTAACGCTAGGATTTATTCAGCTTCCGGCAGAAGCAGTGGCTTTAGGATCTCGCTTCACACTATATCGAAATCTACTCTCCCTGGTTGCAACGATAATTCTTGCAATAGCTACAGCATCCACGGTAGGATTTATAAAATGAAGCTTCAATTCAAAAGTTCTAAATTTTTTCTATTCGTAATTTTTATCTACCTTATTCTTTTTTTCATAAACAGTGAAAAAGCAGCCTCTGCTTTAGAAAAAGGTGGCTTGGTTCTACTTAAGCTTATTCCTATTTTTTTAGCCGTCATCGTTTTAACAGCAATAATAAATTACTTCTTAAAACCCAATCAGATCGTAAAATATTTTGGTAAAGAAAGTGGTGTAATGGGCTGGTTCTATGCACTTCTAGGCGGCATTGTGAGCCATGGACCTATGTATGCCTGGTATCCTATGCTTCAAGATATGAAAAGCCATGGATTAAGAGACGGATTAATCACAACATTTTTTTATGCCAGAGCGATAAAGCTCCCTCTTTTACCACTCATGATAGATTACTTTGGATTGATATTCACCGCTGTTTTATCCGTTT
>CBFHPE010000182.1:0-2806 GCA_965657515.1 Sulfurovum sp. | reverse complement strand
CTACTGTGTCTGTATCAGTACTTACCGCATCATCTACTGTATCAACTACCTTATTTGCCGTATCTGAGACAGCATTTACAGTTTTATCCCATAGACTTCCTGCTTGAGAAAAACTCGTTGTAGAAAAAATAGCCAACTGACTTATCAATAGAATTTTGAGTAATCTATTCATGTTTATCCTTTTGTATGTTTATATTGTAGATAGTAACATAGAAACATTAAGTATTTATATCGAAAAAGTTTAAATATAATAACTATACTTTTACATAGTATCCATGATATAAAACCTTGTAACGTTCTATATTTTATATGAAATAGGAGGTCATAATTTGCCATCAAATATTTGCATATTTCAGTATATAATGAGAAAAGTTTAACCCCCAAAAGTTCCGATTATGGATAAAACATAATTAAATTTAATGATATAATATTTATATGAATAGTGTCATGTTTATACAAATTATGTAGATTTTTTAGTAAATTTTGCTGTTCATTGTATAGATTGTATAGTATATTTTAAGGAGAAAAAATGAAATTAGATAAAAATTCAGATATAGCAGATGTTAACAAGTTTGTTAAAAAAGAGATACACAAACTGGTAGAAGCGCATCGTATTGAACACGATGTTTTTTACCAGGCACTCGAAGAGGTTGTATTGTCAGTAGCTCCACTTTATCTTTCGGATGAAAAATATGCTAAACATAACATAATAAGAAGATTGGCAAGTCCGGATAGAATAATAAAATTTAAAGTTGAGTGGCTAGATGACAATAATCAAATTAGAATAAATACAGGCTATAGAGTTCAATTCAACAATACACTTGGGCCATATAAAGGTGGTCTTCGTTTTCACCCATCTGTCAATGAAGGAGTTTTAAAGTTTTTAGGGTTTGAACAGATCCTTAAAAATGCACTGACTGGACTGCCTATAGGTGGAGGTAAAGGTGGAAGTGACTTTAATCCAAAAGGCAAAAGTGACTTTGAAGTGATGAAATTTTGTACTGCTTTTATGAGAGAATTACACAAATACATTGGTCCGCGTATGGATGTACCTGCAGGAGATATTGGAGTAGGAGGTAGAGAAATTGGATACCTTTTTGCTGAATACAAAAGGATCACTACAACTTTTGACGGTGTTTTAACCGGTAAACCTCTATTCTATGGTGGTTCACTTGCACGTACAGAGGCTACAGGCTATGGTGTGGTTTATTTTACTGAAGCTATGTTAGAAACAGAAAATAAAGAGAGTCTGGAAGGCAAAATATGTACTGTAAGCGGTGCAGGAAATGTGGCGCTTTATACTATAGAAAAGCTTTATCAAGTTGGAGCCATTCCTGTGACTTGTACAGACTCAAGAGGAATGATCTATGATTCACGAGGTGTAGATATAGAATTCTTGAAAGACTTAAAATTTAACCGTAGAGGATCTCTGGAAGAGTATATTACTAAACATCCTGAAGCAATCTATACTCCTGTGTCAGAATATCCTGAAGGTGGACATGCTGTATGGAACATAGAGTGTTATGCTGCTTTCCCTTGTTCTACACAAAATGAGTTGACTGAGATCGATGCCAAAAATCTGATTGCAAATGCTTGTGTCTGTGTGACAGAGGGAGCAAATATGCCTTCCACAGCTGAAGCCGTTACAGCAATTTTGGAAAGTGATATTTGTTTTGGTCCGGCTAAAGCGGCCAATGCCGGTGGAGTCGCAGTAAGTAATTTTGAAATGAGTCAGAATGCCTCTATGTCCAGATGGAGTTTTGAAGAGGTTGATAGCAAACTTAAAACAACAATGTGGGATATATGTAAAAATATTGCTGTAACGGCTAAAGAGTTTGGTGTTGAAGGAAACTATGTAACTGGTGCAAATATTGCCGGATTTAAAAAAGTTGCTGATGTTATGATCGCTGAAGGTATATAATATAATTATATATGCTTAGGTGAAATGTCATTTTCTAATTTTACATTACGATGTGGATAGAAATTCAAAGTATGAAAAAGGAACTAATATGAGTAAAAAATACTTAATAGTCGGTGGTGTTGCAGGTGGAGCTTCTGCTGCGGCAAGGCTAAGAAGGCTAGGTGAAGAAGATGAGATCATTATGTTCGAAATGGGACCTCATGTCTCATTTTCAAACTGTAGTCTTCCGTATCGTTTAAGTGGTGAAGTTAAAAACACTGAAGACCTTATCATGATGACGCCTGAAAAGTTCAAAGGCATGTACAATATTGATGCAAGAGTTAACAATGAAGTAATCGCTATAGATAGAGATAAAAAAGAGATCGAAGTTAAAAATCTTCTTGATGATTCAACATACAAAGAGTCTTATGATAAACTTATATTGTCTCCAGGGGCTCACCCTGTACAACCCACTCTTCCAGGTATAGAAAAAGCCAATGTATTTACCATAAGAAATGTGGTTGATATCGACAAATTGCATACGTCAATTGAAAAGATAAAACCTACAAGAATTACAGTTGCCGGTGCGGGATTTATAGGTATTGAAGTAGTGGAAAATCTCATTCTTGCAGGGTATAACGTTACTTTGGTACAGTCTCCGCCTCAAATACTTAACCAGTTTGATGAGGATATCGTGCAGAGGCTTCATAAAGAGGTCATTGATCATGGTGTAGAATTGATCTTAGGTGATAGAGTTTCGGCATTTGATACCAATAAAGTGATACTCAAATCAGGCAAAGTGATAGAGTCAGAAATCGTGATCATGTCCATTGGTATTGTCCCTGCTACAGATATAGCTGAGCAAGCAGGTATTGAGATTGGTCAAACAGGCGCCATAAAAGTTGA
>CBFHPE010000181.1:0-2829 GCA_965657515.1 Sulfurovum sp. | reverse complement strand
AACAGAAGAAGCCATCAGTGCCAAGGCTGTTGCCAATCTTGCATATCTGTCTCTATGTACTACCTGGTTTGAACATGGTTCAGGTTTTAACCCTAACTCTTCCATGGCATATTCTTCAAGCTCCAATGGTGCATGTGCGAAGTTACCCATAGCTCCAGAGATCTGACCTACAGCGATCACATCTATAGTCTCCTCAAGGTTCTTAAGATGTCTTGCCATTTCATCATACCATACTGCCAAAGTTAAACCAAAGGTAATAGGTTCACCATGAATACCATGACTTCTTCCTACCATCAATGTCATCTTATGCTCTTGGGCACGTTTCTTAATAGACTCCATAAGCATTTTTGTATCAGCAATGATGATCTCCAATGAATCTCTCATCTGTAAAGCAACACCTGTGTCAACTGCATCAGATGATGTCATACCATAGTGGAACCATCTAGACTCTTCTCCGAGACTTTCACTGACACTTGTATTAAAAGCAATGAGATCATGTTTTGTGATAGCTTCTATCTCTTCTATTCTTTCAACTGAAAATGTTGCATTTTTTACAATCTTGTCACAGTCTTCATCAGGGATGAGACCTAATCTGTTCCAAGCTTTTACAGCTGCTTTTTCAACCTCAAGCCATGCTGCGTATCTTGCATGCTGTGTCCACTTCTCTGCCATCTCCGGTCTTGAATATCTTTCTACCATTATACATCCTATCTATCTGTAATTTATGCTAGAATTCTATCCAAATAGCCGTTAAAAATACGACTAGTCATATGAGTTAACTGTTTATGTTGTCTCAATGACAACCATCTACTTATGTGAATTTACTTAAATGGTAAAGTCACATAAAATAGACAATGTACTTCTACGCCCAAAAGGCGTACTGTAAATAATAAAAGAGGTGAATACAAATGCCATTTGTCAAAGAGAAATTCCATATAGAAGAAGAGGTTATTGCCTTTCTCTATGTCATGCGTACTTTGAACTTTACACAGGGTCAAGCACAAAGACATATCGCTAAAGGACGCTTACTGATAGATGGTGAATCTATGACCTACACTGGTGAAAAAATAAGGGGTCATGTTGAGATGGTTTTCTTTCGACCCAAGAGCAAAGGAGTAAGACCTACTTTCCAAAACAAAGACTTTATGATCTTTGAAAAACCCTCTGGTACACTCGTACACCCAAACACAATGTCAACACCCTACTCTATGCTGGATGAAGTAAGAGGTCATGCAGGGGACAATGCAAACTCTACTCATAGAATAGATATGGAAACCTCTGGACTTTTACTTGCATCTAAACATAAAAAAGCAGAAGCGTATCTCAAAGGTTCTTTTGAAAACCGTACGATCAAGAAGAGTTATCTGGCATGGGTTGATGGTAAGCTTACAGAACCTTTTACCTCTAATGAATCCATCAAAGTAAACAAAGAAGGATATGAAGAAACCAAACATAAAGTCTTTATATCTCATGATGGTAAGTCTGCACATACTGATTTTGTACCATTGGAATATGATGAAGAACTTGATACTACTTTGGTAGCTTGTTACCCTCACTCTGGAAGATTACATCAGATAAGAATTCATTTGTTTCACGTGAAACATCCTATACTTGGTGACCCTATCTATGGCGCAAGCTACGAAGCAGCAGATGATTATCTGGATATGACGCAAAGTGAAGAAGATAGACTTATGCAACATGGTGCACCACGATTGATGCTACATGCGCAAAGTCTTTCTTTTACTTATGGAAATAGATTTCACATAGAAAGCAAAGAGGACTTTAGATCTCAAAGATCTTTGATATGTTCTAAGGATAAGAGGGTTTTCAATAGAGAGTGATTTTTGTTTTTTAAGTTACCTATTATTCATCTTGATTGAAGCGTTGTTTCTCTCGTCTACCCCAAGGGCACTTCCTCATCACATTCACGGCGTTTTTTTTAGAAAAAAACGAAGCAAAAAAATCGTCGTGGCTCTCGAATCGCTTTACTTTCAAGGTCGTTCGCCACGACACTGTTTCTTTTAATATAACTAGGCTATCGCCAACTACATAAATAAGCCATAAAATTAACTCTAAACTAGCCAACAACCTTTTTTATCTAATAACATTTATGTCGCTTACGCTTTTTTCTTTTTTGGTTACTCTTTTCTCTTTTGTCGTAGTACAAAAAAGAAAAAAGTAACAAGGGAATTCAATATCACAACCTGGGATTAAAAGGAAATTAAAAAGTAAAGAAGAACTTACAAAAGGTGCGCATATATAGCGCACCATAAAAAAGTTTCACATGAAACAAAGACTAACTATTTCTCATCCTCTGAACGAGACTCATACACAAACCACCCTAGCCCAATAACAGCAACCACAACAATAAACCCTAACATAAATAATTCTAACGCCGGCATTATTTGCCTCCTTCTAATTCTTGTTCTCTCAGCTGCCCACAGGCAGCAGAAATATCTAAACCTTTTGACTCACGTATCGTACAATGTAACCCACGCTTTGTTAAATAGTCTTGGAACTTATGCATATCTGCATCCGTTGGTCTTTTAAACTCTGTTCCGCCATAAGGATTAAAATAGATCAAATTCACTTTGGCTTTGATCCCGTCTAAAAGTGAAAGCAGTTTCTTTGCAGCTGAGATATCATCATTGACATCTTTAATGACAAGGTACTCGAACATCACTCTCTTTCTGTCATTGACAGGAAAGTTTTTTACTGCATCAATGATTGACTGTATATTATATGCTTTGTTAATAGGCATCAATGTTTGTCTAAGTTCATCGTCAACCGCATGCAGTGATATAGCAAGGTTAATACCAAGTTCCTTTT
>CBFHPE010000180.1:0-2836 GCA_965657515.1 Sulfurovum sp. | reverse complement strand
TCTTCTTTCTGCCATGGTGTTCTCCTAAAACGGTATTTCATCTTCATTGATGTCAATTTCTGGAATGTTTGATGCAGGTTGTTGTGGTGCAGCTGCTGGAGCAGATTGTGCAGGTTGGCTATAGTTGTTTTGAGCAGGTGCATCATATGATGTCCCGCCTTGTTGACTATATCCGTTACCACCCATTGGTGCTGCTTCATCTTTGCTTCCTAGCATTTGAAGGTTTTCTACTGTAACAGAATGTTTAGATCTCTTACTACCATCTTGTGCTGTCCACTGGTCTAACTTCAATCTTCCATCTACTAAAACTTTACTACCTTTACGTAAGTACTGATTTGCAATTTCAGCGGTTCTTCCAAAGAATGTGATGTCTACAAAAAGAACTTCCTCTTTTTGTTCACCTGTTTGAGATTTGAATTTACGTGATGTTGCTATGGCAGTGTTGCCGATAGCTGATCCACTCTGTGTATATCTGATCTCAATATCTCTTGTAAGATTTCCAGCTAAAATAATCTTGTTGTACATAAGGTTGCTCCTGTTAAGTGCTTGGGATTATGCTTCTGTTGATTCAGCTTCTGGAGCTGCATTCTTGTTTGCTGCTGCAACAAGTTTATCAAATTGTGCAAGTTCTTTATTTTTAACATATTTTACAGTTAAAAACTTAATGACGTCTTCATTAATTTTCAAGTTTCTCTCAAGCTCTTTGATCACAGTACCTTCACCTTTATAGAAAAGAACAGTGTAGTAACCTCTAGCATGTTTCTCTACAGGATAAGCAAGTTTTCTCATACCCATATCATCTGTACCAACTAGTTCTGCACCTTCTTTGGCAAGAACATCTTTTACTTTTGCAATCTGTGCTGCAGTCTCTTCGTCTGTAAGTGTAGGCTTAACTACAAACAGTGTTTCATAACAAGTCATATTGTTTCCTTTTGGTTTAATAGCCCATTAAAAATGTAGGTACTTTATTCAGTATACGATCAAAAGCAATGGTCGCTGAGAGCAGTGCTGAAGTATATATAATAGTAACCCATCCAAAAATGAGCAAGAATTTTGGAAGCAGTATGTTACAATAATACCACTTAAGCGCACATTAGAGAAATTTCTTCACATTTTTTTAGATAAAAAATCTTTAGATTAATCAATTATCTTGTACTATTTGATTATCTTAATTTATTTAAAAGGGTCACATTATGGAAAGAAGAAATTTTTTACGTTTATCAGCAACATCAGCAGCAGCAGTAGCAATCGCACCATCACTTATAACAGAGAAACTTCATGCAGAGGACGGTACACTGTTCAAACCGTATGAAAAAGTAGTACTTAAAGATGCTGAGGGTAATCTAATTAAAGCTTCAGCTTTAGTAGAAGAAGAGAATTATGTATTTAATTATCCGCATGCGGCTACTCCAGCGATCATGGTAAATCTTAAAGAAGCAGCAGTTAAAGATGTGAAATTAAAAGCACAAGACGGTACTGAATATGTATATAAAGGTGGAGTTGGATCAAAAGGAACGATCGTTGCTTACTCTGCGATCTGTGCACACCAAATGACACGTCCGACAAAAACTATGGCAATGTTCCAATATGTACCGACAACAGGAAAAACACTTGCGTATGAAAAGTCAGGTGTATTTGTTTGTTCATCACACTTAGCAGCATATTCTGCAACAGAGGGTGGAAAAGTACTTGGAGGACCAGCAACACAAGGTCTTGCGGCTATCGTTCTGGAAATCGATGCAGATGATAACATTTGGGCTGTAGCTGTACATGGTCCTGCAATGTTTGAAGAGTACTTCTCAGCATTTAAACAAGAACTTAAAGCAGAACATGGTAGAAGAGGTGCTAAAAAACTTATGAAAGAAGAAGCAAAAGCAGTTCCACTAAAAGATTTCACAGCTGAGATCATCCAAGCCTAAGCTCTTTATATAAGGTATAATAAATACTATTATACCTTGTGATTATTCCCCGCTAGCCCCCACTGTACCTTTTAGTTACATCTTTTTAAAATTTTAAAAAATCTATAAAAATAAGTATTAATATAACATAGTTGTGCCATAATTAAATTACTTTATATTATGTGTAAAGAAAACAAAAACAATTCTAATAGGAGACATTATGGCAATGAATAGAAGAGACACGTTTAAACTTGCTGGTGTAGCAGCAGCAGCGGCAGCTATGCCAAGCATGGCAGTAGCGAGTGGGGCAGCAGCTAAAAAAGCAAGCGGTAAATCAGTAGTAATCGTAGGTGGAGGATTTGGTGGTCTTACAATGGCTAAGGCACTTAAGAAATCAGACAAAAGCATCGACGTAACAGTTATCGAAAGAAACAACATGTTTATGGCTTGTCCATTCTCAAACACACTTCTTGGTGGACTTGACAATGTATCATTAGACACATTTGTTGGTGATTACTACCAGCCGTCAGCAAAATATGGATACGCATTTGTACATGGTACAGTAACTGCTATCGATAGAAAAGCAAAAACAGTAACATCTACAAATGGTACTTTTGCATATGATATCCTTGTGCTTTCTCCAGGTATAGAATACAACTTGGAAAAACAATTCCCAGATTGGTCAGCAGAAAAGATCAATGAAGTTTCTCACGCATGTCCAGGCGGGTTAATTCCAGGGAACGAGCACATCGCACTTAAAAGACAACTTGATAACATGGATGATGGTAACGTAATTATCGTACCACCAGCAAAAGGTAAATTTAGATGTCCACCGGCACCATATGAAAGAACAGCAATGGTTGCTAACTACCTCAAAAAAGAAGGTATCAAAGGTAAAGTAATCGTTCTTGATACAAGACCAGGTAAATTTGCAAAAG
>CBFHPE010000179.1:0-2853 GCA_965657515.1 Sulfurovum sp. | reverse complement strand
TATACAGCTAATCAAGTAAACTCTGAGACCTGTGAACTTATAGACCATAAAGTCTACTGTCTTTGTGGTGATGGTGACCTACAAGAGGGTATCTCTTATGAAGCGTGTGCTTTAGCTGGTCACCTTGGACTAAAAGATATGGTGCTTATCTATGACAGCAACCATATCACTATTGAGGGTGATACAAGCATAGCGTGGTCAGAAGATGTAGAAAAACGTTTTGAAGCACAGAACTGGAATGTAATGAAGATCAATGGTCACTGTTATGAAGACATTGAAAAAGCGCTTGATGAGGTGAAATCAGCTACAAAACCGACCATTATCATCGCAAATACGATCATAGGTAAAGGTGCAGGTGAGCTAGAAGGTACACACCATACACATGGTGCACCTCTTGGAAATGATATCATCGCTGAATCTAAAGCAAAAGAAGGGTTTGATCCTGAAGCGACATTTGCGATTCCAGAAGATGTACTTCTTAGATTTAGATGTGCATTGGAAAATGGAGAGTTGGCAGAAAAAGAGTGGATCCACAGACAAAAAGAAGCACCGCTTATAGAGCAGAACATCGCACTTGAAAAACTACAAAACCCAGATCTTTCAGCTATTGAATTCCCGGATTTTTCTGGAGATGCAGCTATGGCAACAAGGGATTCAAACGGGAAGATACTCAATGCCATCTCTAAAGCTTTGCCATCATTTATAGGTGGTTCAGCAGACCTTGCACCATCAAACAAATCTGAGCTGAAAGACATGGGTGATTTCCCTAAAGGTAAGAACATGCACTTTGGTATTAGAGAGCACTCTATGGCTGCTATCACAAATGCGATGGCACTGTATGGTACAACGATGCCATTTAACGCCACGTTCTTTGTTTTTTCTGATTACCTCAAGCCATCTGCACGTATCGCAGCGCTTACTAATATCCAGAACTTTTTTGTATGGACACACGACAGTATCGGTGTAGGTGAAGATGGACCAACACATGAGCCTATCGAGCATATCTCTCAGTTTAGAGCACTTCCAAACTTCTACGTATGGAGACCCGCAGATGCGACTGAAAACGTAGAAGCATGGAGAACAGCACTCACGATGCAATCACCACACGGTTTTGTGCTTTCTAGACAAAAACTTAAAACACTTAAACCAAAAAGAGATTTTGGTGAAGTAAGTAAAGGTGCCTACATCGTTAAAAAACGTAAAGATGCGAACTTTACACTTATGGCATCAGGTTCTGAACTCATGCCTTGTTTGAAAGCAGCATGTCACCTGGCAGTACTTGGGATCAAAGCAAACGTTGTTTCTGTGCCATGTCTTGACCTCTTTAATGAGCAGGATTCAGAGTATAAGAACACAGTGGTTGATCCAAGTACAAAAGTCTTAGCAGTAGAAGCAGCCACTGCAATAGAATTCTACCGTTATGCAGATGATGTTTTAGGTATGGAAAGCTTTGGAGCATCAGCGCCGGCAGATCTACTCTTTGAGAAGTTTGGATTTACTCAAGAAGGTATCATGAAACGTGCATGTGCTTTGATGGACGTAGCGTATAGAGAAGTGGAACTTGGAGAGTGTAAACTCTAATTATATAGTGTATAAAAACTAAAAAAGGCCTAAATCTCTTTTGAAATATAGGCCTTTTTTTGGTCTACTCATAAGTGAATAGAACTTAAAAAACTATAGGCTAGATGACATGCCAAATAGCTCTGGATAAAAGACCAATATACCCAATATAACCACTTGAATGGCGATAAAAGGAAGCACTCCTTTATAGATCTGGGTTGTTCTGACAGATGCCGGAGCACAACCCTTTAAATAAAAGAGACTGAAGCCAAAAGGCGGTGTTAAAAATGACGTTTGCAGATTCATGGCAATGAGTATGGCAAACCATATCGGGTCTATTCCTAATGTTTCTGCTACAGGTAATAAGATAGGAACAATGATATATGAAATTTCAATAAAATCAATAAAGAATCCTAAAACAAATATAGCCAACATGGTAAAGATGATAAACCCTAATGTAGCATCTCCTGGTAGACTCATCATAACATGTTCAACAACCTCTTCTCCTCCTGTATAGGTAAATACCATAGAAAAAGCTGTAGCACCGATCAATATGGCAAATACCATTGATGTTATCTTAACAGATTCCAAAGATGCCTCTTTTATCATGTTCAAAGAAAATGATCTATAGAGAAATGCAAGGACTACTGCACCGATTGAACCAACGGCAGCTGATTCTGTTGGCGTTGCAACACCAGCAAATATGGATCCTAAAACCAAAATGATGAGTGTAAGAGATGGAATTATATCAATGAGCGCATGTATGACCTGTTGTCGTTTGCTCCCTCTTGTGAGGTCTGCAGGTATTGCTGGTGCCATATCTTTTTTAAGATAGGAGATAACTAAGATATATAAAATATAAGAACCTACCAATGCCAATCCCGGTCCGATCGCTGCGTGAAATAGATCTCCAACCGGAACTTGAAAAACATCTCCTAAAATAATAAGTACAATAGAAGGTGGTATGATCTGACCGAGTGTACCGGATGCACAAATAGTACCTGAAGCAAGTTCTGTACTGTATTTGTATTTCATCATGACAGGGAGAGAGATAACTCCCATGGCGACAACAGAAGCACCAACCACACCTGTAGATGCAGCAAGAAGTGTTCCTACTAACACAGTTGAGATTGCGACACCACCTCTTATCTCACCAAACAAAAGCCCCATCGATTCTAACAATCTCTCTGCAAGTCCAGTTTTCTGTAAAACGATTCCCATAAAGACGAACATTGGAATGGCCATCAAAATGGTGTTTTGCTGAATAGAAAAAATTCTGAAGGGCATAAAGTC
>CBFHPE010000178.1:0-2918 GCA_965657515.1 Sulfurovum sp. | reverse complement strand
ACCTGAACGGTATCCACCCATTTGTGAACCACCGTGAAGTAGTGGAGAAAGCTCTCTACCTTTTTTCATATATAGACCACCGACACCTTTAGGTCCATGGAATTTATGTGCAGAGAATGTAAGGTAGTCTACATTGAAACCTTGTACATTTACAGGTGTTTTACCTATGGCCTGTACGGCATCCGTATGGAAAAGTACACCATGCTCTTCACAGATATCACCTATCTCTTCAACCGGAAAGATGGCACCTGTTTCATTATTCGCCCACATAACAGAGACAAGAGCTGTTTTATCTGTTATGGCATCTCTAACAGACTGCGCTTCGATAAGCCCCTCATGGTTGATAGGAAGATAAGTCACTTTACATCCCATATTCTCTATCCATTTTGCTGTGGCGATCACTGAAGGATGTTCTACTTCAGAAATGATGATGTGGTTTTTCTTACCTGTCAAAATATAATCAAAATAGATACTTTTAAGTACCCAGTTATTACTCTCTGTTGCACATGAAGTTACGATCACTGAGTCTTGATGATTTGCATTGATTCCTGCATAGATTCTTTCCATACCTTGTTTGATGGCAGGGTGTGTTTCAGATGCAAATGAGTGCAGTGAATTTGGGTTACCGTACTTTTGTACAAAATATGGTTCCATTGCTGCAAAGACACATGGGTCTACCAAAGTCGTTGCATTGTTATCTAAATATACGTTCATTTCTTTCCTTTGAAAACGATACTCAATTTAATTAGGACAAAATTTGTCTTAATTGATTTTCTGCATATTACGCACTTATTCTTAAGATAAGATAAATTACACAGATAAAGAGGAGAATTATACTCCTAATTAGGTTATACCCTCTTGATATGTATCAATTTGCAAATATGTTATACTAAAGTAATAAAATACAAGAAGGATATGTAATGGCAAAAGTTATAAAAGAACATGGCATCAGTGTAGCGATAAAAAGAAATAAAAAAAGAGTCTTTATAGAGCTGGTCATGCTAGGTAAATTAACACATGATGACTATGAGACTTTTGTTCCTATGGTAGATAAAGCATTGAAAGAAGCCAAGGGAATAGAAGCAGACCTTTTGATAGACATGAAAAAATTTACAGGTTGGGAATTTTTAGCTGCGTGGGATGATCTTAAGTTTGGGTTGAAACACCGAAGTGATTTTGCCAAAGTGGCCATCTTGGGTGATAAAAACTGGGAAGAGATTTCGGTGCAGATGATGAGCCACTTGATGAAAGGTAAAATAAAACATTTTAAGAAGAGAGAAAAAGCTCTCTCTTGGATACTGCAAGGTTAATTTTCAATCTAAAAATGAGAAGGTGCAGGAGTATTGATGAGATTGTAAAACTCAGATCTTGTACGTTCATCACTTTTAAAGAGACCGCGGAGTGCTGAAGAGACAGTGGTTGAATTTACTTTTTCAACCCCTCTCATCTCCATACACATGTGACGTGCATGGAGCACAACGGCAACACCTTTAGGGCTGATACTCTCTGAGATGGCATCTGCGATCTGTTCTGTCATCTGCTCCTGTATCTGTAGTCGTCTGGCAAATACGTTCACGATACGAGGGATCTTTGAGAGACCTACCACTTTACCGTCCGGGATGTATGCCACATGGGCACGCCCTATGATAGGGAGCATATGGTGCTCGCACATAGAGTAGAATTCGATGTCGCGCACAAGGACCATCTCATCATTAGAGGTAGAGAAAAGTGCTTGGCTAAGTATCTCTTTTGGGTCTTGTTTGTACCCTTCAGTAAGAAAATCAAAGGCTTTTGCAACACGTGAAGGTGTTTTAAGAAGTCCTTCTCTATTTGGATCTTCACCTATCAGTTCTAACACTTTGGTAATTGCTTGTTCAAATTCTTGTTCTTTGTTCATGGTAAGACCTAGTAGTTATTTGAGCTAATTGTATCCAAATACAATTTAAGTATTTTGTCATCGACTTTGGATATAGCCAATTTTTGTATCTCTTTTGTAGTGAAATAATTATCCTGTTCTCTGTCTAGTTCATGATAAATATAAACTTTGCACACAAGTTTAAAATGTGTATAGATATGTGTTACTTCACCAATATACTCAGAAGCACAAAGGGGTACATCTATAGATTCAAAACCCCACAGACCATGTAGAAATTTACCTTTTCGTTGTGAAAGAGAAAGACTGTCATTGTAAACAGATAGCATGATGTTTTCTTCTCGCAAAGGAACGATTCTTTTTTTCTTTGTAGGATAGAGCGTAGGTTCATCTCTGCCTTTACATATCTCAATTAATGGACAGAGATCACAGTGTGGATTTTTAGGAGTACAAATGGTTGCCCCGATATCCATCATCGCCTGATTGTAGTCAAATGGATTCTCTTTGTTTACCATTCTATAAGCGATCTCCCAAAGCTCTTTATCTGTAGGTGTTTTAAGTCTGTTAAGACGACAAAGGATACGTTTGACATTGGCTTCCATAATGGGGACAGGTTTTTTAAATGCAAACGCGGCTACTGCATGGGCAGTATTTTTACCAATACCGGGTAGCTTGACAAGTTCCTCTATCTCTTCAGGTAATGTTGTCACAAGTGTTGATGTTTTGTGTAAATTCTTAGCCCGATTGTAATAACCAAGTCCTTCCCACATCTTTAGTACATCATCCAAATGTGCGTCACTTAAGGCTTTAAGTGTAGGAAATTTTCTCAAAAAAGGGAAATAATATCGTTCGAGTACTGTTTTAACTTGCGTCTGTTGCAACATCACTTCAGAGAGATAGATATGGTAGGGATCATCAGTCATTCGCCAGGGAAGTTCTTTTCTCCCATGATCCTGGTACCATTTTTGAATCTGCTTATGGGTTTGTCTATACATAAAATGAATTATATCCCAATAAGAGTCAGACAGTCTGAAAAAGCAGATGT
>CBFHPE010000177.1:260-2925 GCA_965657515.1 Sulfurovum sp. | reverse complement strand
CAAATTGTGATGCACTCTCTTCATACATATCAAATATTCTGCTCACACCTGCTAAAAGTAGTTTTCTATTATCCTCTTTAGTATCTGAGAGCGCTACGATCTCCGAGTTAAACCCTTTAGCGCGTAACGTAATAGCATAATAGACATTGAGTTCTTCCTGATCCATGGCACATACAGCAATACCATCTTTCATTTCAGGTGCTTCAGTCATCTTTTTATCTACCAGTACCACATTTGTAAATCCATCTGCTTTGGCTGATGCATAACATGCACTGTCTATCTCATATATACTGACTTCAATACCCTCATCTTGTAACATTTTACATATGTGTTTACTCTTATGTGTATATCCAAAGAAAAAGATATTTTTCTTCTCTTCTGCACTATGTTTTTTTAAATATTCAAAAGCTTTTCTGTCTACCACATCATAAGGCTCTACAATACCATTCACTTTGGTAGCCATATACTGTGGCCGCAGTTCTACTTGGTTCATGCGCGTATATACGACTGAATCTTTTTGTATACTCTTAGCATTAAGAATAAAATAGATGTTGTTTATATCTGAGCTTCTTAGTGTCAGCATCGCAGCGATATTACTGCGTTCATAAAGATCATTAATGATCTTTACAGAAGAGCCGTCAGCATGTATGACCTGATATCCATCTTGGACCGCTACACTTGCTTTATCTTCATCACCTTCTATGATCACAGGTTCATACATTTTATGTAGTTTAAGTTTTTTAGCAATGGTTGCACCCAAATGTCCATAGCCATTAATTATAACAACATTGTGCATTTTGTTGACATGATTGATACTGTCTTGATTACGTAATTCATCGAATCTTTCAGAAAATGCTGAGACCATTACAGAAGTTACAAAAGAGATCATCGCAACACCAACAACAATACCAAACATAGAAATGATCTTACCTGTTTCAGTTACAGGTGAAATATCTCCATACCCCACTGTCGATATGGTCACTAAAGCCCAATAAATAGCATCTAAATAAGAATGTAAAGACTCATTTATCCCAAATTCAAGCAGATAAAAAATGGAACCAAAAGTAAAAGTGATACCAAAAAGCATATAGCCTAAGAAGATAAATTCAAAACGTTTTTTAAGTAAGGCATTAAAAAGACTTGACGCACCATGCATGTAATGGTACAGCTTGAGTAGCCTGATAATTCTAAATTTTGGGAAGATCGCTATAAGGTCTATGAGTGCAGGAAGAGAGATCATATAGCGTAATTTTGACTTAATCACTGTCCAATAGCGATCTGAACTTTTTTCATTAGAAGAAGAGACAAGGTATTTATGAATATCATGACTGATCCAGAGTCTTAGAAGATACTCCAGCGCAAAGATACTTGTTACAAAATAGAGATCAAATTCAACCAGCCATTCAGGGATCTTCCCTGTTTTACTCATGATTAAAATAGAGATAGAGACCACGATCAGAAATATCATAAAGGCATCAAAATATCTTTTGTAAGGATAATTCACATCTTCAAGAAGTGAACGGAAAAATGACTTTACTTTTTGATATTTGACTGACTTGTCTATCGTTTCGGAGAGTTTTAGTATAAAATCATGCATTCCATTCTCCCTATCGTGTGGTCTTTAAGATCGACCAATTGGTTTAGGGTCAAAAGTTCGACCCCTACATCTATTACCCTAAGCGCTCTTTGAGTAGTTCATTTACTTTAGCAGGGTTTGCAGACCCTTTACTCGCCTTCATCGTCTGTCCTACAAAGAAACCAAAAAGTTTATCTTTACCAGACTTGTACTGCTCGACTTTATCTTGATTTGCAGCCAATATCTCATCAATGATCGCCAAGATCGCTCCATCATCACTCACTTGAGCAAGTCCAAGCTCATCTATAAGAGCCTCAACATCTCTACTCTCATTTTCCATCATATGATCAAGTATCTCCTTGGCACCTTTTCCGGAGATCGTACTATCAGAGATCTTTGCAACTAATGCACCCAATGCCTTCGCATCTACCGGAGTATTTTCCATTGAAAGACCTGCTTTGTTCAAACGCCCCAGAAGTTCAGAGGTAAGCCAGGTGACTGCAGTTTTTGCCACTGCACCCTGCTCTAACATCTCTTCAAAATAGTATGCCATCTCTTTGTTTGATGTGATCACCAAGGCATCAGCTTTTTTAATACCAAGCTCGTCTACGTAACGTTTTACTTTTGCATCTGGAAGTTCAGGCATCACTTTTGCTTCAGCTAT
Organism: Sulfurovum sp.; assembly: GCA_965657515.1. Classification (GTDB taxonomy): domain Bacteria; phylum Campylobacterota; class Campylobacteria; order Campylobacterales; family Sulfurovaceae; genus Sulfurovum. Next base: position 685 of record CBFHPE010000177.1, on the reverse strand, counting down.
CATTTCCTCTGTCACGATAAGCGGACGAAGGTCAGGATCTGGGAAGTAACGGTAATCTGCTGCTTCCTCTTTTCCTCTCATAGACTTTGTTACACCTTCATCTACATTCCAAAGGCGTGTTTCCTGGTGTACTTCTTGCTCATACACACCATCTTCATAAGCTTCAGTCTGACGTTGGACTTCATACCCGATAGCAGCAGCAACAAAACGGAAAGAGTTGATATTTTTAATCTCTACTCTTGTACCAAATGCTTCCTGTCCCTTAGGTCTTATAGAAACATTTACATCACATCTAAATGAACCCTCTTGCATATTTGCATCTGAAATATCGAGGTAACGTACAGTTGAGTGCAGTTTTTTCAAATAAGCCACTGCTTCATCTGAAGATCTCATATCTGGGTCAGACACGATCTCAAGCAGTGGTG
>CBFHPE010000177.1:0-250 GCA_965657515.1 Sulfurovum sp. | reverse complement strand
TTCAGGTCTACTTTAGAGTGATCACCTTCATGTATGTTTTTACCTGCATCTGCTTCAAGGTGTGCTTGGGTCATTCCGATACGTTTTTGTGTGCCATCTTCAAGATCGATAAACACCTCACCCTTTTGCACGATCGCTTTTGTAAGCTGCGTGATCTGGTAAGCAGAAGGACTGTCAGGGTAAAAGTATGACTTTCTGTCAAAATACGAAGTATGATTTACATTTGCATTGATCGCATAGCCAAGTCTCA
>CBFHPE010000176.1:0-2933 GCA_965657515.1 Sulfurovum sp. | reverse complement strand
TTTGCTGCATTCTCGAAAGTCATACCTCCATCTACTTCAACGTCAAAACCACGATGTCCTTCAGCAGTTTTAGTCTCAATACGAGGAAAAGAGAAATCATACTCCTCCCCTTCATATACAAACTTCAAAACCCCAAAACTTTTACCAACAAGATTTACCGATCCAAACTCTGAAAGTAGCTCTTGAAGTTCATCCATACTCTCGAGCCCATACACTTCTATATCATAGTCTTTGATAGGTAGCCCTAAAAAATGGTCACGCACAGAACCACCTACCATAATAGCTTTGGCATCTTTGCTCTGCAGTGCCTTTGAGATGATATGTATGATCTGTGGGAGTTTCATAGGGTATTAATTCCTCACTATTTCTGCTTGTTAAATATTAGACAGACTATACATTGATCTGAGCTATCCACTCTTTTGCATCATCTAAGTTTTCAAATGCAAAACTTTTAATTTCTGCAGCAACAAAATGTTTTGCAACATTTTCAGCAACAGTACCTAACATGGAGTTCGTTACAAAAGCGATAGCCATAACTTTCTTATGATGTTCATTGACAAATTTCAGGTGTGAACTTAGCGCTTCAAATGAATCCCATCCAGGAAAAGATTCGACATAAATAATGAGACCATGTAAGTTACCCGACTTTTCTATAAATGGGTCGATCTTCGCACTGGCTTGAAGGAAGTCATCATTGGTTAAAGCACCATCCGGACTCAAAATAGCTATAGAACTTTTTTCGTTTAGCTCAACATGTAACATATCTATCCTTTCAACTCTTATTACTATAGTATAGCTAAAAGACAATAACCGACTAATTTAGATCATACAGTCCTGACCCTATTACATTATACACGATAGGCTCATCAAATACATCATCCAACTTTACACCACCTATCACACCTACAGGGTGTTTAGAATAACTAGCAGCTTCAATGAGCATTTCACCACCTACATTAGCTTCAGTCTTAGTGTTTGTAGCCCTGTAAGCACCTAAACCAATATAATCCAGGTCTAGATCATTTGCTTCAAGTATCTCATCTTTTCCATGTGTAGAGAGTCCAAACAGTTTTCTACCTATTTTTTGACGTATGAGTTTTACAGACTCAGCTAGGTCATCACTGTATGTACGAAGATCTTCCTGACCGATATGTAAACCGTCTGCATACTCTATAAGTTCTATGCTGTCATTGATAATGAGTTTTCCATCATAGTGTTCACGTATAGTAAGGAGATCAGCTTTTTTTTCTTCCAAAGAGCCTGATTTATTACGATATTGAAGTATGGGTATGTTATTAAAAGTTTTTAAATGTTGAAGATGTGAAAAAAGTGAGACACTTTTTTGAGAAAGTGTCTCTTTGTCTACCAAAGCGTAAATCATACAGTGATCAGCTGACCTTTTTATCAAAAAGTTTAAACAGGTCAGAAAGTGTCTGATGCATATCACCACGTTCTACGATCATATCTATCAGACCATGTTCTAACAAAAACTCTGAACGCTGGAAGCCTTCAGGTAAGTCAACACCCACAGTCTGCTTGATAACTCTTTGTCCAGCAAACCCGATAAGTGCACCAGGCTCAGCCATGATGATGTCACCAAGCATAGCAAATGATGCTGAAACACCACCCATTGTAGGATCAGTTAAGATAGAAACAAAAGGTAAACCTTTTTGGTGTAGTCTGTTCAGTGCTGCTGATGTTTTAGACATTTGAAGCAATGAGTACGTACTTTCTTGCATTCTTGCTCCACCCGATGCAGAAACGATGATAAACCCACACTCTTTCTCCATGGCTCTGTTGATACCACGAACGATTTTTTCACCTTCAACAGAACCAAGGCTTCCACCCATGAATGAGAAATCAAATACAGCGATCTCAACATCATTTCCACCGATAGTACATGAACCACTCATCACTGAAGATGTTTTACCCGTTTTTGCTTTTGCTTCTTCTATACGTTTTTTATATGATTTTTTATCTGAAAATTTTAGAGGATCTACAGGGGCTAAAGTATTATCATGTTCTTCAAAACTCCCCTCATCTACGATAGACTCTATACGCTTCATAGCAGAGATACGAAAGTGATGATTACACTTTGGACAAACATTCAGTTTTGCTTCTACTTCTTTATAGTACATCAAAGAGGTACATTTTGGACATTTTATCCACTGGTTTGGTGATTCTTGAACAGTTTCTTCTTTTTTAAATAAATTTCCAAACATTTTGAAACCCTCCTATATAATTATTTTAATTCTTTTATGAGTAATTCGATTTTATCAGCTATATCTTTTTCTTTCGACACTATAACATAATCCTCATCAACAATCACTTCTAAGCCTTCACAAAGTGCCAATCCTGCAGCAAAGTCGTAAATTCGAAACGTTCCAACGTATAAAACGTAATTTACAGACCTTGCATATGCCAATGAGAGTGCTATAGCACCCGGTGCTCTGAATTTCAATTTTTCCTGATCAAGCACTGTCACAAGTTCAGGATGTGCATAGGCTTTTTCAAAAAGTCCTACTTCAGGTTTGGCTATCGTGTGGGGAGAATGAAAAGTGCTTGAGAAGAGTTTTCCCTGTAGTATGTCTGTCTGGGAAGTCGTAAAAAAGATATCTTGATTTGCAAGATTGCAGACTATAGCAGCATCTAAAATGCCTTCACTATTGACCTTCGCAACAGAAGTACCATAATAAGGGAAAAGGGAAAGCGCATTTGATGATCCGTCTATAGGGTCAATGATGATCTTTTCATTACCCTCACCTATAAGACCACTCTCTTCAGACTCTATTTGCCCAAAAACAGCTAAATGCTTTACAAAAATGGCTTCAGCAAAAAGATCAAGTTTAGAACTTACATCTCCACCTGCACCTACTTTGGTTTTTTCAAACCAGGAACTGTCAAAGCCATTTTGTATGATCGTATAGATCTCT
>CBFHPE010000175.1:0-2939 GCA_965657515.1 Sulfurovum sp. | reverse complement strand
TCATAAGTTTCCTTGTATATTAATATATTTAAATTTTAACACGGTATTGCTTTGGTTTGAGCTTTACTATTTAGAGGATAATGTGGTTTTTTAAGATCAAATGCGTCTCCAAAACTTATCTGGATGACTTCATCAATAATATCATACCAATGACATTTTAGCTTGATATAATTTGACTGAGTTTGGCATGACCTGAAAACATATTAATTACCCCTTTATGTCAAACTCAACTCTCAAACTATGACAATATGAAATACTTTCACACTCAGAGACAAATTACTCCTATAATGTTGAAAAAGGAGTTATTATGCCAGACCAGGAAACATATGGAAGATTCACACCCACTGCTTGGAACCTTATCAAATCTGTAAGACTTTCAGAAGAAGAACAGGAGATGCTACGCTTGATGATAGAAGAAAAAACAGAGACTATCACACAAGAAGAAGTACGATCTATGTTATATACTGTGGTACATCAAAAGGTTTAATAAAGATAAGTAGATGTTTAGTAGGGTAATTATTAGTTAAAATTGTTTTATAAGTGCTATAAGTCCCAATACAGGGTACCTATTGCTTGATTTGTATTAAATAATATTTATTAATATACAACCACTTATTAGTCCTCAGGACAGACATTGCACTCATGGAAGATCTCTTCCATACCTTCTACAGCTATGATGTCTTGACCACATTTTTCCATCGACTTTTTAAAGCTTTCAGTGACCTTACCTTCTCCATCACAATAGATAGTGAGCATACGGCAGTATTTTTTGATAGTATTTATAGGTACTGTTGAAGTATCTCCCAGTTTGTTTTCTGCTTTTTCAAGAAACTTTTTTGTACATTTGTCTGATAATTCTTGCATATCCATATTTAACCCTTAATCTTTTTATGACCGTAGTGTAGCAAAAGATAGATAAAGGTGTAAAATAGGGTTAAAGTCGAGCAATTTTATAGCCAATATTGTTACTGTTGATAATAAGATCTTTATGGAGCTTATTTCTGACCCTGAACATAAGTGACCTAAAGGCAGCTTCTCCAGCAGGTTCATTTGCCCATATACTGTATTCTATTTGATCACGTGATATATAGCTACCTTTTTGTTGACAAAGAAGCGCTACGAGATCTCTTTCTTTGGCTGTAAGATTCACCATTTCATCTTTTAAATAGAGTACTTTCTTTTCAATGTCAAAAACATATCCATATTTAAGTTTAATGATCGTTAGTTTTTCTTCTTTACTTTCTTGCAGTGTATGCTCAAGTGTTTTTGCCACATTCTCTATACTGTCTAATTGCTCTTTGGTTTGAGCATCAAAATTAGATTTTTGAAGTGCCAATTCAATGTTGGCATGAAGTTCTGCCTCTTTTACGGGCTTCAGTAGATATCCGTATGCATGGCAAGAGGTCGCTTTTTTGATCGTAGAGAGTTCAGAATTTGCAGTAAGAAATATAATGGGCGTGTTGGGAATGATGCTTTTTAATTCTTTAGCCAATTCTATGCCGGTTACTGTACCTTTGAGGTAGATATCCATCAGCACAAGATCAGGCTTAATTCCTTAGTCCAAAATTGCTAAAGTTTTAGACCTATTTGGAGCGATACCGCAAGGTTCATATCCTAGGTCAATAAGTACTTCTTTTAAATTTAATGCAATAATTGATTCATCTTCAACTATAAGTATCTTTTTTTTAATCATTGATCGACTCCATATATGGGAAAACTATTTTGTATTCTACACCATCGGGGCTTGTGGTGTATGTAATGGTACCATCCAACTGATCTTCAACAATAGAATGAACCAAAGTCATACCTATAGAAGTATTTTCTAGAGGGTTTTTTTCTTCATCAAATCCGGAACCATTGTCTTTAATATGCAGTTCAATAAAATCATAATATTGTTCTTCTATTATAGAGATTCGAAGTGAAAAAATATTATTTTCTCTGTCTGTAAAAGCATATTTAAAAGCATTGACTGCCAGTTCATGAACTACCATTCCTATTTGAATACATTTATTGGAAGAAAAAAAGATGGGTTCAATATCGATCTTGAGATTAACCGGATTGCTATTTGAAGTACAGCTTTGCTTAATATCATGTACCAACTTATTCATGTAGAGTGGTAGGTCTACGCTAGCAAGGTTATCTCCCAAATAGAGAAATTCGTGTACCAAAGCCATAGCATGAATACGGCTTCTACTCTCTTGTAGTGAGTTTTGAAGGATAAGATCATTACTTCTTCTACTTTGCATATCAAGTAGTGAGGAGATAATTTGCATATTGTTTTTAACACGGTGATGTATCTCTTTAAGGAGTACTTCTTTTTCTTTAAGTGACTTTTTAAGCTTTTTATTGGCATCTGAATATTTTTCTCTAAAGAGTCTTCTTTGTGTGATATCCCTGGCAAAAGCACAAATAAATCTTTCCCCATTATAGATAAATCCATGCACAAGTACTTCAACAGGATAGAAACTTCCATCTTTCCTTTGATGAGTTGTTTCTGAAGACCAATCTACAGTGGCAAAGATATTATTCATAAGGTCAGGAAGTTGTGCTTTAGTAAAGTTTCTATCAATGTCTGAAAGATACATCTCTTTAAACTCTTCTATCTTGTAGCCATTCATAGTACAAGTTGCCTTGTTTACATAAACAAATTTTCCATCTTCATTAAGCCAATATGCCCCATCTGGAGAATGGTCTAATGCCTCTTTAAAGACGATATACTCTTTGTCGTCAAAAAAGACCTGTGCACTCATTTTATAACCTTATTATTTTAATCTATCAAAATGTATTATCTAAAATATTTATATATACGACTAGTATACGATTATTATACTTTAAAATAATTATTTAAGCTACCATAAAATTGTTAAAAGAAGAGAACTTGCAGTATAGAATTTTTTTCAATAATTGTATGGTTTTTATACATAATGTATACTAAATCT
>CBFHPE010000174.1:0-2942 GCA_965657515.1 Sulfurovum sp. | reverse complement strand
CTGACTCTCAGGTTTCTATGTCAAAAAGTATACAATCCTACCAAAGATCACAAGAGGAGATACTTGATGCTATTATTAAACTGATTGCTGATGCCATTGATGCCAAGTCTCCTTATACAGGTGGGCATTGTAAGCGTGTACCGCTTATAGCCCAACTCCTGCTAGATGAAGCAAACAGAGCTGACAGTGATGCATTTAAAAGCTTTTCACTTACTTCAAAAGAAGATCTGAGAGAGTTTCATATAGGTGCCTGGCTACATGACTGTGGTAAAGTTACCACACCAGAGTATGTAGTAGATAAAGCCACCAAACTTGAAACCATCTACAACAGGATACATGAGATCCGTATGCGTTTTGAAGTCTTATGGCGTGATGCCATCATAGATCATCTTTCTGGGGATAACAGTGAAAATGAAATGAAGCAACGTCACAGTCAGTTACAAGATGATTTTGCTTTTATCGCTTCAGTGAACATAGGTGGGGAATTTATGGATGATTCTCTTCAGGCACGAGTCAAAGAGATAGCGAAACAAGAGTGGGAACGCCACTTTGATGATAGACTTGGACTTGGTGAAGTAGAAGTATTACGTTATCCGACAAATAGTAAAGATACGACACTTCCGGCAACTGAAAAACTTTTAGATGACAAACCTGAGCATGTTGTGGCTCGTGAAAACTTTGATCATGAAGCTTATGAAGCCGCAGGATTCAAGGAAGAAGTACCGGAAAACCTTTATGATTATGGAGAAGTTTATAACCTCTGCATAGAAAAAGGAACCCTCACCCAAGAAGAACGTTACAAGATCAATGAACATGTGATCATGAGCATTAAAATGCTTGAAAACATCCCATTCCCGAAAGAACTCTCCAGGGTTGCAGAGTATGCCGGTACACATCATGAAACACTTATCGGTACGGGTTATCCTAGACAACTTAGTGATAGAGATCTTTCTATCCCTGCACGTATCATGGCGATCGCAGATATCTTTGAAGCATTAACGGCTTCTGACAGACCTTATAAGAAAGCAAAAACACTCTCAACGTCCATCAAGATCATGAGCTTTATGGTGAAAGATCAACATATTGATCCTGACCTTTTCAAACTCTTCTTGAGTTCTGGAGTCTATAAAACCTATGCAGAAGAACATTTAGATCCAGAGCAGATAGATGAAGTTGATATAAGTGAATACTTAGACGTGTAGAAGGAGTATATCCCTGAACTTTCAGGGATAGTTTTGTTTTTTGTTTTAGGTAAGTAACAGGTGTGTAACTGCTATAGCAAAGGCAGACGCTGCCATATAACCACCACCAAACATAAATGAAGAGATAAGTTTAAGTAGAGGCTGGAATCTCCATTTTATAAGTAAAATGACAAGTGATCCGATCAATGATGGTAAGAATACATATGCCATGAGTAACCCTAAACCAAGTCCAGCAGGAATGAGTATTTGCGTTGAAACTAAAATACCAATGATAAATACGATGACCATATACATAGTCATGTATTTTATAGTTCCATATTTTGAAAGACTCTCATCCAAACTAAGTTCTTTTGTAAAGGCATCTTTAATATCTGAAAAATTTGAATCTTTCAGTGACATCTCTTCCATTATAAAAAAAGTAATTATACTTCCGAATAACCCGATCCCTATTGCTATCATTAACATACCCATTGACGATCCTTTTAATTTAGAATATTTGTAACTCAATTAATTGTAACGTAAAAAATAATTAAATATTAGTTTTCATAATAAATTAAGTTAATAAAAATTTTTCTATGTGTAAAATCGTATATTTTGCGCTTCTGAGGATAGGGGAGAAATTGTAAAAATAAGAGTGTGTTTTTGTATCTTTAGTGGGGTTGCATCTCCTCAAAAGGAGATGCAAGAGTGTTAGTAGTGCAGAGTCTATTCAACCATCGCTTCAAGTTCCTCTTTAGAAACTTTGTTGAAGTTCAAGTACTTGTAAATGTCATCTGACATTTCAGGCTTGATCTTATCTGCAACGATCTCTGCATACTCAGCAGCAGTTGGTAACTTACCTTTAAGTGCAACAACAGCAGCAAGCTCAGCAGAACCAAGATAAACCTGTGAACCTTTACCAAGTCTGTTATCGAAGTTTCTTGTTGATGTAGAGAATACCCATGCATTTTGCTTAACAGCTGCCTGGTTACCCATACATAAAGAACATCCTGGAGGTTCGATACGAGCGCCAGCCATTCCAAATACAGAGTAGTAACCCTCTTCTTGAAGTGTCTTCTCATCCATTTTAGTTGGAGGACAGATCCAAAGTTTAGTATCAACTTGACCTTCTCCTCTAAGTACTTCTGCATTTGCTCTAAAGAGACCAATGTTAGTCATACAAGAACCAACAAATACTTCATCTACTTCTGTTCTAAGTCCAGCTTCATGTACTTCAGTCAATGTTTTAACATCATCCGGGTCATTTGGACAAGCTACGATAGGCTCTGTGATCTCAGACATGTTGATCTCGATAACCGCTGCATACTCAGCATCAGCATCTGCTTCCATAAGTACTGGGTTTGCGATCCAGTCTCTCATTTTCTGCGCTCTTCTTTCAAGAGTTGCTTTATCTTCATACCCTTGTGCTATTAGCTCTTCGATAAGTGCTACGTTTGACTCTAGGTACTCAATTACTGGCTCTTTGTTAAGCTTAACTGTACAAGCTGCTGCCGAACGCTCTGCAGATGCATCTGAAAGTTCAAACGCCTGCTCAGCTTTAAGATCTTCAAGACCTTCGATCTCAAGTACACGTCCTGCAAAGATATTTTTCTTACCAGCTTTTTCAACTGTTAAAAGACCATCTTTAATTGCTTGATGAGGAATAGCATTTACCATATCTCTAAGTGTGATACCTGGTTGCATTTCACCTGAGAATCTTACAAGTACTGATTCTGGCATTGTAAGTGGCATCATACCAGT
>CBFHPE010000173.1:0-2962 GCA_965657515.1 Sulfurovum sp. | reverse complement strand
ACTTGGATTGGATTTCCTTGTTCATTTTTTTTTCTTTGTTGATGCAACAAAAGAAATAAAACGAACCAAAAAAAATAAAATGCAAGCGACAATAATGTGCTATATGTGTTAAATGTATGACTCGTTAGTGTTTTGATAAAGAAAAAAACAAGTGTGATGTCAAGGAAAATCCTTGACAATATGTTATGAAAGGATGTAATTTTATAATAGCACTTATTGACATTAGCCTCGTTGTACTTCACCAGCAAAACCAATGATCCCTGGTCTTAGGTTACATACTGTTTCAAAACCCATACCTTTCATGGCATGTTGTACTTGGTAACTTCTACTGCCTGAGTGACAGTAAACGATGATGTTCTCAGATTTTTTACCTGCGAGGTCTTCTATTTTGGCATAAAACTGAGAAGTAGGGACAAGTATGTCTGTTCCTACGATGTGACCCATTTGAAACTCCATATGTTCTCTAGTATCTACGAGTGTAAAGTCGATCATTCCTAGGTTACGGGCTTCTATGAGAGCTTCCAGCTCATCTCCATCGAGTTGCTCTTCTTTGATGAGTACAGCAGCTTGTTCTTTAGTAAGTCCTCTTGAATGTGTATGGACTATCTCTTCTATCTCATCGTGCACAGCTTGTGCTTTTGCATACTCTGGTGTACAGAAGATACCACAGTGGCAGAGACCATCTTCAGGGATCTCTCTTTCTATGGCTGGTTTACAAGGGCAGATACGGTTATCAGCAGCTTTTTGCTCTTCTTTTGTTTCACCGATGACCATAAAACATGGACAAAAACGTTTTCCGTAGACAAGTTTGTTACGTGCAAGCCCCATGGCTACACCTTCATTTACCTCTTCATTTGGATTTTGTACCCAACCAAACTGGTTATTTACTTTTTCTACAAAACCCCATGTTTTTTCCAGCTCTGCTTGAAATTCATCTGAATTCATATCTATTTGTTGCATTAGTGTGTCTCCTTTGTTCTGTTCTCTTCTGTACTGTTGTTCTCTATCGCTTTTGTCATTGCATCAAACTCTTTGGCATAGCCTTCTATTTTTTTGCTCCACTCATCAAAAAATGTCTGTGTTTTGTTAAGGTCGATGTTGATATTTCCGTTATCGACCTTCACACCACCTTCTTGTGCATCGATGACTCCTTTTTGCAGATCGTCAGAAACCTGCTTCATTTGAACATGCATTTTTTGGCTAAACTCTTTTAAAAAATCTTTTGTTTTATTGGTATCGATGGTAATGGTGCCATTTTCCATCTTGACACCCATGTGAGAAAATCTATTGTTTTTTTCATCTTGTGCTTTTTTTTCTTTTTCCATTTCAGCTAAAAGTTCAGTTCGCGCTTGTTGGGCTATTTGTGCATCATGTTTTGCCTGCTCTTGTTGTTGCTGTTCTTTATCTTGACATCCGGTAAAAGAGAATAAGAGGATGAAAGCAAGAAGTAGATGTTGCATAAGTATCCTTTATTAAAATTTTATAGATACATTATACAGTTTTTTGTAAAAGAGAGGTAAAACTCCTATAGTTATACTACAGGAGTTTAAAGAAGAAGCGAGGGTGGGTAGTTTAGCCACATTTACCTTCGCCACATTTACCTTTTTTAGGCGCTTTCTTCTCACCACCACATTTGCCATCACCACATTTCATACCTTTTTTATCGCCTTCACATTTTTGTGATTTTTTGCTGCTGTCACATTTCCCGGAGTCACATTTTTTCTCAGTTTTTTTGCTGCTGTCACATTTGGCTCCACTACATTTTCCTTCAGCGGTTGCCAGTGTAAATGTAAGTGCCAATGCACTAAGTAATACTAGTAAATTTTTCATTCTTTTTCCTTTTAAGTTTATTGATCATCACCAAATAGTAGGTGGTCCAAGCTAAGTTTTCCGGCTCCAAGTGAAGCAAAGAGGGCTAAGAACAACATATAATAAAGAGGGATCTCATAACCATTGTTACCTGCACTAAAACCATTGCTTAAATGTACAGTGGTGATAGCAACGATCATGATAATGATGAGAGGGATAGAGATCAAACGGGTAAAGAGTCCTAATGTTAAAAGTACTACACCTAAAATTTCAGTACTTGCTGCCATATAGGCATTGAGGGTAGGCAAGGGAATACCAATAGAGCTAAACCACTCTGCAACACTTTTAATATCAGACCATTTTGTCATAGCAGGTTCATAAAAACCGTAAGCAACTGCAAGTCTAGCAAAAAACAAAGAGATACTTTGTCCACTGCTCAATATATTTTTTGTAATTGGGTATATTGTTTTTAGCATTGGAAACTCCTTTCAAAATTATATGTTGGCTGTTACAAGTGTAAGTATAGTATGAAAGATGTGTAGTGTATGTGTATTTAAGAAGAGGGTGAAAAAGATTTAGAAGTTCTCTTTCCCTCAAGAGGAAGAGAACTAAAGAGAGAATGGTTATTTAGAATTTGCTCCACATTTACCTGGAGCACATTTTCCTGCTTCACATTTCATAAAAGGTTCGATCTTGTCTTGTTCTGTTGGATAGGTTTCAAATGCACCTTCAGAGTAGAGGATGTAGGCTAAAATGGCAGCGAGTATAGCAACGATGGCTACTGTATAGATTAAAAACTTTTTCATAGATATAGTCTTCCTTGAACATGGATATTTTGTGCTTCTATATGGAAGCTTATATGTATGAGATTATAACATAATTTAAAAAAGCATACTCTGGTTAGAACAAAGAGCTATTTAGCACTTTGTTCAATTACTAAAGCATAAAAAATTAACTTTTTAATCTTTGCCACCTAATATTTTTATCACTCTGAAGTATAATAGCTTTTATATGTTGGCATTGTATACAGTAATTTTGCACTTTAAGTGCACACTACTGTATTATGATTAGAAAAATTTGAGAAAAGATATATGATGATGAACAAAAGAAGACAGTTTTTAATATGGAGTTCAGTGCTTGGGCTCTCTCCTTA
>CBFHPE010000172.1:0-2974 GCA_965657515.1 Sulfurovum sp. | reverse complement strand
ATAAGACTCCCGTAAGTACAACTAGTTTTGTTTTAAACATTTCCCTCTCCAATTTTTATTTTCTTTGTTTGTTATATAGATTTTACCCGATATTTAATTAAGAGTATCATTCAAGATTGTATTATGCTTAAATATATCCCTGTAGGCATCTAAGCTAAATACATTTGAAAGTGTCTCCACCTGTTTTTTATGGTGAACATCTGATCCAAGAAAGTCTATCATTCCCTCTTTACTAAGGAAATTTGCCAATGCCTTTGCAGATTTACCGTAGTGTCCTGCAAAGGAATTAAGATTGACTTGAAAGAGCACACCAAGTTCTTTAAAACGACTATATTCTTTCATCGGGTCTTTAATGTACCGATCTCGTTCAGGATGTGCCATAAGTGGTTTATAGCCAGAAGAGGTGATCGCAAAGATCATCTCTTCAAGCTGTAAAGGTTTGGCAAAATAAGAGGTTTCAAAAAGAAGATACTCCCCTTTAATAGTCATCATATCACCTTTTTTAAGTAGATCATAAAAACCGTCATCAAGATAGTACTCAGCTGCAGCTTCTATCTCTATCTCTATCTTTTCTTCTCTTGCAGCTTGACGTAAAGCATCTAAACCTTCTCGTATGATCTCCGGTGTATTACGATAAGCATCCAACATAATATGTGGTGTCGTGATGACTTTTTCATACCCCAGTTCAGATATACCTCTCAAAAGCAGCATACTCTCTTTCATGCTCTGAGAACCATCATCGATACCAGGGATCAAATGAGAATGCAGATCTACAGTTAAACGAGGTCCTCTTTTTTTTGTATCTTTCTTTTTAAAAAAAGAGAAGATCATTTACTGTCTTCCTCATAATAACCATAACCGTACCCGTACCCATATCCATAGCCATCGCTACCTGCTTTAATGTCATTAAATATAATACCAAAGCCTGAGATATTATCATTTGCTAACTTTTCTATATTACGTAAAAAGGATTTTTGTGAATGTTCTGATCTAAGTACATAAAGTGAAGTATCTGAAAAATGCATGAGTGTTCTTGCATCAGTAACCAGACCGATTGGAGGTGTATCAAGGATAATAACATCATAGACTTCTCTTAGTTTTTCCAGTATCTTTTCCATTAGCACTCCCTGTATCAACTCACTTGGATTAGGAGGAACAGGTCCTGATGTAATGATGTCAAGGTTTGCATAATCAGTATGTTGTATCACTTCATTTAAAGCTGTACGTTCTGAAAGAAGCGTACTCATACCCGCACTGTTTGTAAGCCCAAACTTTTCATGCAGAGTTGGTTTTCTCATATCAAGGTTAAGTATCACTGTTTTTTTATCTGCCATACTCATAATAGCACCCAAGTTAATACAAGTAGTGGTTTTCCCTTCTCCCCCCACTGTAGAAGTAACCGCAATAACATGTGATTTTTTTTCATTTCTCATGAACTGTAGATTAGTACGTAAGTTTCTAAAAGATTCTGCTACGGCAGACTTAGGTGCTAAAAATACTTTAACCTTTTCACTGTCATCATCAATATTTGGAATCATCCCTATTACCGGAACAGAAGTACCTTTATGTATATCTTCTTCTGACTTGATTCGATCATCAAGGAATTCACGTAAAAAGGCTAATGCAATACCCAATATCAGACCTAGGATCAAACCAACCAAAACGATCAACTTTCGTTTAGGCTTGATAGGAGCTCCCGGATGTAATGCAGTATCTAGAACCCTATTCTTACTTACTGTAGATGCTTTCATGATTGCTGTTTCAGAACGTTTTTCAAGTAAATAAGAATAAATTTTCTCATTTACCACAAACTTACGCTGTAACTGTCCAAACATTCTCTCATCTGCAGGCAATTTATTTAACTGCTTTTGCATTTTATTTACAGACTTTTCAAGTAAGAGTTGTTGTTCTTGCATATTTTGAGTCAAGTTTTTAATCGTAGATTTAATCACTTTTTTAAGTTGTAAGATCGTTTTTGTAAGCTTACGAACCTCAGGATACATCTCAGTATAATCTTCTCTCAAGACTCTCTTTTTCAAGATAGCATCCTGCAGTTCTTTGATCATCTCTGCTATCGCAGATGCTTCATTGTCAATACCTATAAGTGCTATACTCTCTATATCTTTACCTGATTTTACACTCTCATAAAGCTTAGTTAAGAGCTCTTTTTGGAGTGTGATCTCTGCCAATTTACCTTCATATTCACTCATCTGTTTGATGATCGTCTCTGCTTTGGAACTAAGGTTTACCATGTTAGTAGTTTTTTTGAATTCTTCAAGATTTACGGCAGAGCCTTTAAGGTTTTCCGTGATCTCTTTGAGTTGTTTATCGATGAAGCTAAGTCTCTGTTCTGCTTCTTTTGTTTTTCTTTCTATATTTTGCTCTATATAAGCTGTGGCCAAAGCATTTGTAAATTCTTTTGCACGAGATGGTATATTATCTTCATAGGAGATCATCAGAACTGAAGAGTACTTCTCTACTTGTGTTACACTTACACCACCCTGTGCTATCGTACCTCTGTCTTGAGGGTCATATACAACAAAACGGTAACTCTCATCCTGCGGTGTTTCTTTTTTGATAACATTTAAATGAAACTGTTTTGTTGAGATCTCTTTGCCATATCTGTGTATCTGGTTATAACTCCATATAAGACCATTAGAATCTTTTTGTTCTTCTACGATCAACCTATATCGTTTATCATCTATAGGTTCCAATTTAAATGAGTAACCATACCCTCTTAACATACCTACTTCAAAAGGAGATGCTTTATAGAGTTCAACCTCTTTAAATCTTCTGGTCGTATAGTAACGATGTGTTACATTAACTTTATCTGCTGCCTTTTCTGCCAAGAATCTGGACTGAATGATCTGCATCTCTTTACTTGTATCATCTGTCCCTGTCCCCATCGTTGCCATAGCAAGCATATCTTGTGATCCAAAGCCACGTGGCTGCATACCGACTTCAACAGTTGCAG
>CBFHPE010000171.1:0-2983 GCA_965657515.1 Sulfurovum sp. | reverse complement strand
ATAAGATCAAGAAGATCCACATCAGTTATATAGAGTAATTTCTAGTGGTGAAAATCTAGTCTCAGCAATGCATTGTCGTTGCCAAAGGGGCTAGTCCTCTCAAACTCTTAACATGCTTTTTTGTACTATTGAAACCTTATAAAATATATAACTTTAATTAGCTTTTTATACCTGTAATATTCTATGTTAGATTATAGGGTTATAAATATTGAAACAGAAAAACTACATTCTATGTATTTTAGATAGTCTTTTTAGAATACCATTGTTGCTATTATTTTATATGACAATTGTAGACATGTCCTATAAATACCGTTGAGCTTGTATACATGAAGTCAGCATCTTGTATCTCCACACTATTACCACCTAATTCTGAAGCTTGGTTTCGAAGATCTGCACGAGCTCCTGCTGTCATGTCTCTATTGGAGATAAATAGAAATGTTAACATATCAGCTTCACTACCAAAAATTTCATCAATATATTCGCAATTCAAATTACTGGGAATCTTATTATATATACGAACTTTTTTTGCCTCAGAATTCAAGACATTCTTAGCACTACATCCACTTAATAATAAAATAATATATAAACCAAATGTAATAGTTTTCAATTTTAACCTTCTTCTTTAAATTTTAATTTGATATCAAGAAACTAACTCATTATTCACATTTTTATAATATCTTTGAGTATACCATTATTTATATGGTTTTAGATATTTAACTGAATTTATAATAATGTCTGTGATATCCTTAATGTTTCTGATGGCAGAACATTAAAGACAGCTTTATAGTCTTTAGCAAACCTTCCAAAATGTGAAAACCCCCATTTCATAGAAATATCGGATACATTAGTATTTTTTACATCTGCATGTATTAGATCTTCATGGGCTCGGTTAACTTTAAGAAGGTGTATGAAGTGTTTAGGTGTAATTCCAAAGAGAGATCTAAAACTGTTTTGAAGTGTTTTGTCCGATATTTTAAACTGTTCACAAATACTTTGAATAGTCATAGTTTCTTCTAATGAGTTGAGTAAAAAACTTCTAATTTCAAGTGCACATCTCTCTCCTTTAGTCAAATGGCAATCTTCTCCTGATTGTCTTGACAAAGAGTCTTTAATAGCTTTTATAATGGCGTTTTCTATTTCTTTACACTCATTATCATCTTTAAATAATTCAGGTTCATCTAGAACACGCTTCCATTGATTCTCAACTGTATCTGAGAATATGTTGTTTTCATCTTTGAAAAGTTTGTCTGTTGCCCTGAGTATATGGGGAACTTCTATTTTAACGAGTGATTTATCGATGCTAACTATGGCTATGATCGTATGATGACTTGAGCTAAAATCATACGGCTTTGAATCATCTAAGATGATTACATCACCTACTTCCATTTTAAGGCTATTGACACAGACACGACCAGTATTTTTTTGCAAAATGGCGATTGTTAGACAATTCTTTGGTGAAACTCCTTTGAACATCATTCCTTCATGTCTATATGCATGTCCAAACTGTAGGTTATTTAGTTGGACACCATCATGACGCCCATAAAACTCTCCAGTACCAAATCTGTATCTAGATAGGAAAAGCCAGTTTTTTGCACTTTCTTGCATCGTGAAGTAATCAAAAAACTCCTGATTAACAACTAAACCTGGCTGAAGTGTGAGATCATGTGGCTCTGTCATAATTAACCTTTTGAGTTTGCTGAAAAACATACCAAGTATACTGAAATTTACGGAAAATGGCTAGACAAGTGATTTTCATAGACGTATAATCAAAATGGAACAAAGATAAAAAATAAATTGAAGGAGAAGAAATGAAAATAACGAAACAATACAAGCCATTATTGGCAACGCTGTTAGTCTTTGGACTATTATCCCAAGTATTGGCGGAAGAAAAAGAGAGTATCTTAGAGAAACAGGTTGAACTGATAGCAGAGAGTACACCAAAACAAGAGAGTGTCGACGAATTAAGAAAGGCTGCACAAAACCCGGTAGCCAGCATGATCTCTGTACCTTTTCAGAATAATACCGACTTCAATATAGGACCAGATAACAAGACTAAAAACACACTCAATATACAGCCTGTCATACCCTTTGAACTCAATGATGAATGGAACCTGATCACCCGGACTATTATGCCTCTTGTTTCCCAACCAGATTTGTTTCCGGGACAAGAAAGAACTTTCGGATTGGGAGATACGGCATTTACTGCTTTTCTCTCACCCAAAGAGCCAGGAAAGATCATTTGGGGTGCCGGACCGATGGTCCTTCTACCAACAGCTACAGATGATATGCTAGGTGCAGACAAATGGGCTCTTGGAATATCTGGAGTTGCGCTTACTATGGTCGACAATTGGGTTATCGGTGGACTTGTGAGTAATATATGGTCAGTAGCAGGATCAGGAGATAATGACATCAATCTCTTTACCTTTCAGTATTTTGTAAACTACAATCTTCCAGACGGATGGTATTTGACATCAGCCCCAATTATTACGGCCAACTGGGAAGCAGACAGTGATAACAAATGGACCGTACCTTTTGGTGGCGGTTTTGGTAGAATATTTAAAATCGGAAATCAGCCTGTGAATGCCCAGCTATCCGGATACTATAATGTTGAGACACCTGATAATTTCGGGGCAGAGTGGCAAATGAGAGCACAAATACAGTTTATGTTTCCTAAGTAGGGTTTAAAAAAGAAATAGAAGTGAGAAATATATGTTTAATTGCAAAATTATCTACCAAAACCTTATAAAATATATAACGTTATGAGGATTTGATCTCTGCTATATTCTATGTTAGATTATAAGGTTTTTATTACTTGAACATAACACTTTACAAAAAAAGATTAAAGTAGCATCTAGATGAAGAGATTAAAATATATTTAGATAAAAGAAGTATTACTACCAAGTCAAAAGACTCAGTAGTATAAAAGATACAATCACAGCAGAAAAAAGCTGATTCTGATTTCAAAAATTTTCTAATCTTCCAA
>CBFHPE010000170.1:0-3012 GCA_965657515.1 Sulfurovum sp. | reverse complement strand
TGCTTCAGCACAAGAACGCATTTGACTACAATATATTCGACCATCACATTTGCCATTTACTGATTTTGTTTGTTTTACATTTGTTTTAGGTCTAGATTTATGTTTAACCTCAAATCTAGACTTATCATATCCAGATGGATAGTCAAAATCTTTGACCTTTACAGTTGATTTAGTCTTAGAGTCTACAGTTATAGGTGTAACAACATTAACTGAGTCTAATATTGGCTCAGATTTTTCATATGAATTCTGAATGACCTTCACAGGTTCTACACTATCCAATGTTTTTTCATTATTGGGTTTTATAACAATAAGAATAAAGAGAACTACCAAAGCAATATATGATTTCTTTATCTTGGTACCTTTATACTTTGGCTTGCTGTTGTTACTGCGATTGCGACTAGGTCTACTTCTTACGATATGGTCTGTTGTTCTAGAGACTTTGATAGCAGCATCTCTGCCATCATTATTTTTTTGTACAGTATATGTTACATTCTCCCCCTCAATTGGTCGTATGCTTTTGTCTGAAAAAGATTTAATGTGAACAAAAATATTTTTTTTACTATCAGTAGGAAGTATAAAACCAAACCCTTTGTCATCATCCCACTTAATGATCTTGCCTTTTTTTCTTATCACAAATGATCCTTATTTAATAGTAGAGTTTTATTCTATCAAGATTCAAATTTTATGTTAATGTATGTATTTGGCTGCTATTATTAGGTTCATTGTAAGTAAGAAATAATGCAAGTCAACTAAGTTTCTATTGCTATAAAGCATGTACCTAATTCTCTATAAACTATCATACATTTAAGGAGTTTTAAATTATTGAGTTTGGCAATATGTAAAGGACATTACCTATCTTGGACAAGAATATTTACCAAACTCAAAAAAAAGTATATCATGATAATATGTCATCAGTATGACATTATGAATTAACTTCTAAAAAGTATAGTGGCATAATATCTTCATCAATCAACGGTTAAATTTTTAATCTCAAGTTTGTATAGGAATTTTCATAAAAGAAAATTATAAAGCTAATAAGCTACAATTAGAAAAAATAAACTATCCATACATTACTTATCCAGATAATATGTAAATACCTAAAACGAAGGAGCCCAGTTGAAAATAATCATACTCTTAACACTCATTTTAAATACATTCCTATTTTCAGATGATCTATTTGATACAGCAAAAGTAAATTTTGGATCTATTGAGTACAATGCAAAAACAAAAATGAGAATTTATAAGAATGGCTCTACTGCATTTAATTTGCCTATAGAGATATCCTCTCAAACAAAAGGCATAAAAAAGACAGAAACCGGATATCTTAAAAAATCAACTTTTAAAATAAACTTTACAGCCATTAGAACCAATAAAATGACTTTTACTACAGAGACATTAACAGAGTATAACAAAAATAAAAAACTAACAAAATATACTGAAAATATAAACAGGAATGGTGAAACACAAACAGTTGTTTGTGTTCCTTTAGGAGCATGCCTCATAGACGGACCTAAGAAAAAAGAGATAGGGTATAAATCTGATGTTGTTCTTTTAAAATGCGATAACAATACCCAAAAGAAAATACAATGTAAAGTAGAAAAGGCAAATAAACCGGGGTTGGCAAACTTAACAACCAAAAAGCATTTTATTATGGAAAACAATAAGATAAGATACAACATAGAAGAAACAACAAAAATATCCATAGATCAAAATGGAACTATCAAGAAAATATCTTCGAAGATCAAAGCAAAAGAACTATTTTCCATTAAATATACGACAAAAGATATTATTCAATCACCGTAAGATAAAAGAAACTTTGTAGTGAATCTTTAGTGTTATAGAATAGATTTTTTAAATACTACTTTGTTTTTCCCCGCAGATTTTGCTTCATAAAGTGCTTTATCGGCACGTTGCAGTAAACTATGTATATTATCACTCTCTTCTTTCCAGGCTACACCAAAACTTGCTGTCAGATGCTCAATATCTTTAAAAGAATGTGTTGCAACTGTTTCTCTAATATGTTCTATCTTTTTCATTGCATTCTCGATCGTTGTATGCTGCAATAACAATAAGAACTCTTCACCACCCCATCTAGCAAAGATATCTTCTCCACGGATATTATCTCTTATAAGTGTGGTAAACTCTTTGAGTACATCATCACCCACTTGATGGCCATATTTATCATTTATTTTTTTAAAATCATCCAAGTCTACCACAACCACTACACATTCTTCTTTATCGCGTACGACCTTTTCAAGATGTATATTGAAATAAGTCTTTGTATATGCACCTGTAAGTTTATCTCTTTGTATTTCATTTGAAAGATCAGTCACTTTTGTGAGGGTAAATAGTTTATGTGTAGATTCTATCAGGGTTGCGCGTAAAATAAATGTATCTTTATTGATGGTTACATATTCTTCTTTAGCATTGACTTTTTCAAAGAGAGCATCATAACTCTTCAATGACACGTCTACATATTTATAAAGTTCTAAATTTTTTCTTCTAATCTCTTCAGGTCTTTTTAGACCAAAGAATTCCATAAACTTCTTGTTTGTAAAAGAAATCTCTTCATTGTTCGTTACAAAAACAAGTGCATTTTGTTTATCTAAGATCTTTTGTAAAGTACGATTTACCAATACAGACTCGTTACTGTATTGCAATAATTTTTGCTTAGAGAGTGTTATATCGGTTATATTGTGAAATAACACCAGTGCAGTATTGTCATCATAGTGTTCTACAGAGATATTGATGTAGTAATTATTTTTATATACTGATTCCAAAATAAAAGTACATGTATTATCTGTAAATATTTTCGCTATTTCTTCTTCGGAACCTACAAGTTCAGGAAGATATGCCAAGATATCTTCCCCAACATTAAATTTGTTTCCTAGATATTTATCTATACCGTCAGATGTACTTAATATGTCCATTTTCTTATCAATTAATATGTATTCAAATACATTTTTAGACAACACTGCATTGAGTATAATTTGTATATTTTTCATGTTAATA
>CBFHPE010000169.1:0-3019 GCA_965657515.1 Sulfurovum sp. | reverse complement strand
CTCGTGTGGCATCTTCCGGGATCCGTTTGCTTACGCGTATGGGCATGCATGTGATTCTTGTTGCCCCTAAACCTTTTATGCCAGACTCTGATCTGCCACAATATGAAAAACTTGAAGATGTCATGGACAAAGTAGATATTATTATGTCACTTCGTGCACAGCTTGAACGCCATGAAACAGAACTTTTCGAAGATTATGATGACTATGCAAGACAGTACTGCATCACTAATGAACGTATGCAAGACAAAGATATATTGATCTTACATCCTGGACCGGTGATGAGAAACATTGATATCTCTGATGAGATGCTAGAAGATAAGCGTTGCAAAGTTCTTACTCAAGTTAAAAATGGTGTCTATATGCGAATGGCCATTTTAAAACTGCTGCTACTGGATTCATAAAAAACACAATGAATTGGCAAAATCAGGAAGAGGGATTTAATACTATAAACTCCTTAGGTCAAAACCGTGCCCCTTTTCTTTTCATCATCTCTTATGACAAAAACAAGATCTTTGCCAAAGCACTTGATGCTCTGGATAATGATATCTTTTACAAGTTGGAAGATTGGCGGAACTACCCTGTTGAAGCTCGAACAAAAGAGCTTACTTTTTCCAAATCACCTGTAGCTTTTTCCAGTTATCAAAAAGCCTTAAACGAAGTGCTCGAACAGATACGTTCTGGCAATACCTATCTACTGAATCTTACTTTTAAAACTGCCATAGAGACAAACTACTCCCTCAAAGAGATCTTTAGCTATGCACGTGCAAAGTTCAAGCTCTACTATAAAGATGAATTTACATGTTTCTCTCCCGAACGTTTTGTGGAAATGCAAGGTGATGACATAGCCACATACCCTATGAAGGGAACCATAGATGCCAATCTGCCTCAGGCAAAAGAACGTATATTGGCGGATGAGAAAGAGATGGCTGAACATGTCATGATCGTTGATCTCATGCGTAACGATCTTGGCATCATTGGAAGTAACATTAAAGTAGAAAAGTTTCGTTATGTGGAAAAGATCAAAGCGGGAGAAAAAGAACTTCTTCAAGTAAGTTCAAAGATCACCGCAAAACTACCAAAAGAGTGGAAAGAGAACATCGGTACACTCTTGTCTCAGCTTCTTCCTGCAGGTTCTATCACCGGGACTCCTAAAAAAAGTACCGTGAACATCATAAACAATGTAGAAGATTTTGACAGAGGGTTTTACACAGGTGTATTTGGTGTTTTTGACGGTACTTCTCTACGTTCTGGAGTAATGATACGTTTCATCGAAAAAGAGAATGGAAAATTGTACTACAAAAGTGGCGGAGGCATTACCATTGATTCAGATGCGCACACTGAATATGAAGAACTGAACGATAAGATCTACCTACCGTTTTAAAACTGTATCTGTGCATACTCACTTGAGAGTCTTGCTACAAACATAAAGATCAGCAGTACCATCGCAGAGTTAAAAAGTACAAAGAACTTAGGACTTTTAGAAAGAAAGAACCCTCCCACAAAACCAACTACAAGGCCACCTATGTGTGCCGAGACATCGACAGATTCTATAGAGAGGCCTATAACAAGGTTTATACCTATAATGATGGAAAAGTCTTTCATAAATGCTTTACTGTGTGCGGCTATCTTCTCTCTATGGGCTAAAAAGAAACCTGCCAAAGCACCAAAGATACCAAATATGGCACCGGAAGCACCGACACCCACAGAAGCAGGATGTACATACAGTGAGACCAGTCCCCCTATAAGACCGGAAAAAAGATAGATACTTATATAAGACTTTGTGTCAAAATACGTTTGGGCAGCACGTCCCACTATATAAAGAGAAAACATATTCATAAGCAGGTGTGTCATACCGCCATGCAGGAACATCGCTGTAAAAAGTCTCCACCACTGTTCATCAAGTACAACCATAGGTCCAAAGAGAGCCCCCATATGCACAAGAGTCTCTATATCCATATCTATCAGATCTCCACTCAAAAGTGCAGAAATAATATAGATAAAAATATTGATGATGATAATGGAATATGTCAATCTAAAACGGTTAAATTCACCTACCATACAGTCCTAACAAATAGCCTCAGCAAAAACCACACCGTCTATATGCCCTCTTGCGATCTTAGAAATCTCTTTTTCACTATGTATAAGCACTAAAATACGAGTATCAAAAAGGTATTCATTGGCTATAGGCTGTATCATCAATGCATCATCTTCTTCACAGATGATGTATTTTGCACCTAAAGCATTGGCATAAAGTGCATCATCCAAAGTATTGACTACCACAGCAAAAGGTATATTGTTTTCTTGGCAATGTATAGCATTTGTATGAGAATCTACCAAAGGTTCAAGTAAAATAATATCTCCAGGCTGACTCTTAGGTATGCCTTCTATAGAAAAAACTTTAAAAAAACGATTACTTTTTATCCATGGGTGACCGATGATTATCATGATAATTCCTTTATATTATTTTATGTTTTACTAAACTAAAGTGTACACTCTTTTGAACAGTAGTACTTTCCATTTACGATCATACTCTCTTTTACAGTGACATAGGTATGACATTTCGCACACTCTACAAGTGTATCATCATCGAGTTTTTTCTCTTGTGGACTTTTCCCTATTTTTGGAAATTTACCTCCAAAAAATTTATAGACAAGTAGTCCTACAATAGCAAATACAAGTAATTTTAAAATCAAGATGACCCTTTAATATAGAGATAGTTCCGTTGGTTTTTTTGTACTATATCATAATCTAACTGATGTTGTACATCTGAAACCTCATCAAATACACGTGACCCTTTATAAAACAAATACTCTGTCTGAGCGTTACTGATCTCTTTGGTAAGATCTAGAAGTAATTTCGTGTTCGTCACCGCCCGGGAGCTTATCATTTCAAAAGGTGCATGTTCTACTTTCTCAACTCTTTTTGCTTCGACACTAACATTTGAAAGTTCCAAGTCTATGGCTGCATACTTTAAAAAAGAGACCCTCTTTTTGAGTGGTTCTGCAAGCACTACTTTTGT
>CBFHPE010000168.1:0-3021 GCA_965657515.1 Sulfurovum sp. | reverse complement strand
AACAATCGTATAAAACTATTTGCAATGAGTTTAGCGCGGGATTTAAAGATGTCGGCTATTTCTTTAGTATAAAGTTTATCTACTGTTTCATCAAAGAGTTTTAACCATCGATCAAAGGTCTCTCTTTCTAGACCTTCCAGGTCAACATGTAGTTTCACAGGTTTACCACTATAGGCAGGGTCAGCTAATGTAATGGATGCCCAATAGTCTGTCAGTGTGTTCAAATGGGTTTGCCATTCATCTGAGATCATTTCATCACCAAGCTTTTCTATAAAAAAGTCAGCGAGCATATCATCTTTAAGTATCTTACTGTAAAAACGGTCAACCATGATCCGTATATTTTTTCTGGTAATTGTCTCGTGTTGCATCTTTCTCTTTTTTAATATATGATAAGTAAGTATACTTTTATTTAACTATCTTAATCATTATTAGTACATCTTTGTTATACTCCCTATATGAACATATAATAGATATATTTAGAATATTTTAAAGGAATGATAAATGATCGCAGTAATTTTTGAAGTATTTCCAGCAGAAGGTAGAACAGAAGAGTATTTAGATATCGCAGGTGAATTAAAACCATTGTTAGAGAATATAGATGGTTTTATCTCTATAGAAAGATTTGCAAGTTTTACGGACAAAGGAAAAGTCCTTTCACTCTCTTTTTGGCGTGATGAAAAAGCCATAGAAGAGTGGAGAAACATAGAGGCACACCGTTTTGCGCAAGATAAGGGTAGAAAAGGAGTTTTTAGTAATTACCGTTTGAGAGTTGCAGATGTCAATAGAGACTATGGCATGATGGAACGAGATCAGGCTCCTACAGATAGTAGGTCTGCACATAAAAAATAGGAATAGATCATGAAAGATTTTACATATTATAATCCAACGAAAATAGAGTTTGGAAAAGAAAAAGAAAATAAAACTGGTGAATACTTAAAAAAATCAGGCATTCAAAAAGTATTGTTAGTTTATGGTGGAGGAAGCATTAAGAAGAATGGTCTTTATAATAAGATCATCACTTCACTTCATGCAAATAATATCGAGTATGAAGAACTTTCAGGCGTAGTAAGTAATCCGCTTTTGTCTAAAGTGCATGAAGGTGTAAAATTAGCTCAAGAGAATGATATTGAGGCTATTTTAGGAGTAGGGGGCGGTTCTGTGGCTGACAGTGCAAAAGCTATAGCTGCTGGGGCAAAATATGATGGAGATGTTTGGGATTTTTTTACCAATACGGCTAAAATAACGGAAGCTCTTCCGGTGTTCACGGTTATGACCCTCTCTGCAACAGCAAGTGAGATGAATGGAAATGCAGTTGTTATGAATGAAGAGACCAAACAAAAGTACTCTATCTCCTCTGTACTTCTTAATCCAAAGATATCTGTGATAAATCCTGAACTTATGGCTACAGTCAGTAAAGAGTATTTGGCATATTCTGCTGTTGATATTATCTCACATTGTATTGAGGTTTATTTTACTGCCAGTACCCATCCTCATTTTAATTCACGCATTGTTGAAGCTATCATTCAAACGGTGATGGAAACAACAGAGATATTACTGGAAGATCCAAATGATTATGACGCTAGGGCTGAGTTTGCTTGGGCAGCGATACAGGCTTTAAATGGTTTAACACCTGCAGGTACCGCAGGAGGGACTTTTCCAAATCATATGATAGAACATGCACTTTCTGCTCTTTATAACGTGCCTCATGGTGCAGGACTTTCTGTGGTTGTCCCTGCATGGATGAAATGGTATAAAAATGAAAACCCAAAACAGTTTAAAAGATTTGCTCAAAAGATATTTAATGAAGAAGATGCTGTACAGGGTATAGAAAAACTTGAGCGTTGGTTTGTTATGATAGGCTCACCTACAACGCTTCAAGCTGCAAATATACCTAGAGAAGGTATAGAGGCTTTAGCTCTTAATGCAAATGAACTAGCTAACATTTGGGGAATTGGCAAGACTTACTCAAAAGAGACTATTATAGAAATATTAGAAAAAGCATAAAAGGACAAATTATGAAAAATGTATTGATCGTAAATGGTCACCAAAGATATGATCAAGTAGCAGAGGGTAACTTAACAAAGATATATATAGACGCTGCATCTGAATTCTTTGAAAAAAATGGTTTTAACCTGAAGCATAGTGTTGTTGAGAGTAATTACGATGTTAAAGATGAAGTTGAAAAGTTTGTTTGGGCTGATTATATTTTGCTACAATATCCTGTTTTCTGGATGGGTGTTCCCTGGATCACTAAAAAATATATAGATGAAGTCTTTTCTGCAGGTGACCATAATGGCTTGTATATCAATGATGGAAGAAGTAGAGATGATGCCACAAAGCGTTATGGAAGTGGAGGACTAATGCAAGGCACAAAGTACATGCTATCACTTACCTACAATTGTCCAGATACAGAGTTTTCTGCAAAAGATGGTTTTTTTGATGGATTATCATTAGATGAAGCAAATGTAGCCACGCATAAAACATTTCAGTTTTGTGGAGCAGAACCTTTAGAGACATACGCTGTACACGATATATTTAAAGGTGACCTAGATATAAATATTGAGCTAGAAAAGTTTAGAAAAGTACTAGAGAAAAACTTTATATAAAATATATACATACTTTGTTAACTTTTTATTTGCTAGAGATTAACTTCTGTGGTTTATAATGTTATTAGAAAAGGCAACAACTTGAAAGAGCTTGTTTTACTCCTTGTCCAAAATTTGTAAACTTCCCTGTTTGCTCTTTGGTTGCCTTTTAAGAAGAGCTTTATCTCCTTGAATACGTTTTAAGTTCTTCAATTCTATTTTTACTCCCATTTTTTAGAAATATTTTGACCTTTTAATACATGATATTATTAAGATACTCTATACACATAAATAGTACAACTTTAAAAGTCCCATTATGTTAAAATATCCCAATTTAATATAATGGTGAACCATGGCATCCAAAGAGATAACCTATAAAGACAAACCTTTTCAACTCTCCTATGAACTAGTAAACCCTTCACAAAAAGAAGTACTA
>CBFHPE010000167.1:0-3027 GCA_965657515.1 Sulfurovum sp. | reverse complement strand
TATACAAGACGTGATGGGACAACTGGCTATAGAACCAACCCCAATAGAATTTTAACCGTAGTTGAGGATCTAGAAAATAGAGTACATGATTCGAATGAACGTGTAGATGGTATGAGAATCTATGTTAGTGAAGAGGATGTTAAAGCTGTAGGAATAAACCATATATTTACCAATGGATTAAATAATACACCCAATGAAGCGCTTAATAATCAACAGCAACAACAAGGTCTACCCGATGTAGCATTGCTTAATTACAATCAAACTCAT
Organism: Sulfurovum sp.; assembly: GCA_965657515.1. GTDB lineage: Bacteria > Campylobacterota > Campylobacteria > Campylobacterales > Sulfurovaceae > Sulfurovum. Next base: position 2,760 of record CBFHPE010000167.1, on the reverse strand, counting down.
GGTCTTGTAGGTGACTTACTTGAAACTGGACTTGAAAGAATGACTATAGCTTTAGATGATGTACCAGGAGTACAAACAATTGGATATTTTATAAATGGAAGTGCAAGAAATACGGGTGATACAATAGCTCAATTTTCTCACATAAATAGTGGAAACCTACATGTATCAGCACATTCACAAGGAACACAGCAAGCATATCTAGGGTTAAAACAACAGCAAAAAAATTTAGCAAAAGATTTAAGTAATAATCCGATCTCAGTATTTACTTTACAAAATTCTGGTTCGCCTATAAGTTCTGTAGCAGCACAAAAATTAGTTGTAGATGGATTGTATGGAGGGAAAAATAAGATTAATGAGAGATTTCAAAATAATCAAGGTAGTAATAATGTCTTCCGATCTCAAGTAAATCCTGGAGACCCTGTGGCAATGTTAGGTGGTAACTTTGGAGGGGTCAATAATAATGCCCCTATTTATACCTCAGAGTTTTGGGATGATGTGGGATACACTATGACAAGAGGAGTTACCTCACTTATGGGTGGGACAACTGGTGAGAAACCTTCACCACATTCTGGATATGAGTGTATCATAGGATGTGGAGAGGGTGGGATTACACCTTCTGATACAAAGTTTTATTACGATCCGTATAATCAAGAAGAAGTACTATTAACAGATTTTTATCGTACTATCTATGTGGAACCATTACGTTCAAATGTTAATATTGGAGACGAAACACCCGTACAAATAGGAATAGGAGTTAAGCAATGAAAAGTTTTTTTAAAATACAAATGAGTATGGTAGTAGTCTTAATGCTATCAGGATGCTCTACACATGATGTAAGTGATGCTATAGACGATGCTTTGGTCGCTACATCTGGAAATAAACCTCCAAAGTTTTTTGCCTTTGCATCATTATCTAGAGCAAATGGCTACATTATGGACCATAAAGATTTTACTTTTATGATGCCCTTAACTAAAGAAAGAGATTGGAGTAAGATGAGTGGTTGGAATGGTGCATATATTTATGGTGGAATTTCAGTTGGTGTAGAAAAACTTAGAGAAAAAACTAGGGGGAAAATATTAGGGTATGGATTTAATTTTTCCTCATCTGTTGGAAAGTATGGGGAACGAGCTCAAGCTACAGAAACAAAAGATGAAAACTATATAAAAATGATCAGAAAAAAATATCAATATCCAAAAAATTCAAAAGTATATTATGAAACACATGGAAAAGAAAATTATCCATGTATCGTTAATGAAGTAATTAATCCTAAAAGAAGTGTACCTGGAGTAAGAACAAAAAGCTATGGTTGCTATAAATTCAATCCTGAAAAAACAATGTATAAAACGTTAGGAGTAACTTTAGTATATACCAAATCTCCAAAACTACCTAGTCAATACAAAACATTAGCCAAAGAATACACCTACCAGGATCTACAAAACAGAGCAAAACGTACACTAGACAGTTTATACATCAAAGATGGGTGGTAGTTGTAAATAAAATTTAAAAGGAGGAAAAATAAAAGTATGCCAAGGGTTATGGGGATAATTATGTGTATATTTTGGTTTTAAAGATGTGAATATTGATGAACAAATTGTTCAGTAATGTTTAAATTTATGATTTGCTAGTCTTGTCCTGTGGTATGTCTGAAAAAATAGAGAAAAAATAAATGGAAATAAAGATGACAAACAAATTAGGATTAATTGTTTTTGGGTTAAGCGTAATACTTTTAAGTGGTTGTGGTAGTTCGGGTTCAAGTGATGGTGGAACGACTGGTTCTTCTAATGTGATAACTGAGGAAACTAATAATATTGTGGGAACTTGGAGCTCAGGTTGTATAAATTACAATGACTATGGTGTGTCATTACTGGAGATTTATAGCTTTAATGCAGATGGCAGTGGTGCATACTCATTTTCAGAATATGACAGTTTGAATTGCAACGATGCAGATAAGACCTTAGGACAAGACTCAGCTATGAGTTATACAATCGGAAATGATACTACTGCTAAAGATGGTACAAGTGCATTAGAGTTTTATACTCTACCTGTAGAAGGAACAGCATATTATTCAATGCTACGTATAGAGGGTAATACACTTTTTATAGCATCTTCAGAAGAATCAGGTCGTGATGGTTACAGTGCAGAAACACGAGAAAATGATTTTTCAGATGTATATGCACTTTTTAAACAATAAGTTAAGAGAGAACTTAAAGATGTAGATATTGATAACTAAGGGGGATAGTTATCAGTACATTTTAGATTTAGGTTAGAGTGTTGATGAACAAATTACGCAGATGTATGGTCTATATGAGTATAGGTAATTTACATGTCTTGTCCTGTGGTGTGTTTGACTAATAAATATTATAAAATATGAAGAGGTTTTAGTGTTGTTAAATAAATATAAAAATATATATGTAAAGTTTGTGTTTATCGGATTGGTTGGGTGTGGTTCGTCAAATATACAATTTCAGGGAAAGACAGTTTCGGACAGTGTGATCAAGAGAGACACGATCACCAATATAAAGTATCTAACGAAGATATACGGTTGCGGTAATTTCGACAGAGTGGAAACCTCTATTGTAAGCTTTGAGGAAGAGAAGCAAATATCAAAAGAGTTATGGAAAGTATATGGCTGCAATAAGAAATTTGAGTTTGACATAAGATACCAAAATGACCCCAAAGGTGGTACTTTCATAGGTGTTTCAAAAAGGAGTAAAGTCACAAAGGGGTCAAGTAATGAATAATAAGTTTTTAATATCTGCA
>CBFHPE010000166.1:0-3047 GCA_965657515.1 Sulfurovum sp. | reverse complement strand
TTCAAAACCACCATACACACGTTTTGCACCTTGTTCAGGACTACCGATGCCTGAGAACAGAGTTGCTATCTTCATCTTCTCTGCTGTCATGATGTAGCCTTTACGTTTACAAAGCCGCCTACATATTCAACGGCACTTTTGAAGTCTAATTGCTTCACCTCTTGTACAAATCCAATTGCATCTGTTCCTAAATCGCTTCCAAAGTCTTTGATATATCCTTCTTTGCTGATTGATGCTGAAGGTGTACGCTCATCTTCTCTGAACTTAAATTTGAAGTTACGGTTAACGTGATAACCACAACTCTCTACTATTTGTGAAACTGTTTCTTGATCTAGTGATAATTTTATTTGTTCTATTGGTAAGTCGTATCTTGGTTCATGTTGTGGCCTAACTTCCTGGGTCTTGGCCATCTTGATGCGTTTACCATCTCTCAACGCACTTTGGCAGTCAAACAATTTCCCATCGTTGTACCAATATTCACAATCTGCATATCCTAAAAATGCACCTGTCTTTGTGTTTACTTGTTTGTCAATGAATGGGTATTTTATTTCTAAAAAGTCCGTCATGATAAAGTAATCATCGCCTATCGGAACATTGTTTGATTCTAGTATCACTCTGAATCTGTCACATACCACTCCTTTTTTTTCTTTATGGTGTGACTTTGTAGTGGCCATTAAGTATTTGTACTCTTTGAATAGCTCTTTAGCTTCTGTGATAGATAACCCATCGTCAATATCTAAAATGATTAGGTTTTGATCTGAGTTGTTCCAGTTCTCACTTGTTTTCTTCCGGCCTATAAACTTAAATGGTGAGTATTGTCTGAAGTCACTTGAAACCATTCTGTGAAGTTGGTTAAATTCAAGCTCTATGTTTTTGTATAGCGGTTCAGCTGTTAAATACATCTTGTCTTTTAGTGGTGTCATGTCCTCATTGAGAGGTATATTTAAAAATGAAATATTTATCATTAGATAACCTCCATTTCGTATGATGTTTCTTGTATATTAAAAGGGTTTTGAATTTCAGGCATAATTTTTAATGTGATTTCATTATGGCCATTAGTGAGCCTCCATAGCGGTTTTACTATCCCCCAGTTATCCTTTTTGAGTGTGGCAACCCTAAAACCTTTGGCAGATAAATCATTATTAACTTCACCCTCATCATCTAAAGGTTTGGTTAGTTCATATCTTGCTCTAACACCATCATGAAAGGCTGTTGCACCTCTTGAAGCCCCGTCCTTGTTTGCATGATGTATAATAAGTGAAGTGATCTCAGCCTTGTTTGCCCAAGTTGCAAAAGTCTGTATGAATACTCTTGCTTCTGAGTTATCATTCTCGTTACCCCCATAAAAGGCCAAGAGTGGGTCAAATATAGCAAAAGTAACGCTGTTTACTATGAGAGTCTCACCAAGCTTGTTTATCTCTTCATAGTTGGCCTTAAATACTCCATGATCTCTTTTGGCTAATTGTGGTGGCTCATTGATAATAAGCATCATTTTAAGCATAGAGTTTGCAGTTGCTAACCCCGCTTCTACCATTTCATCAAAAGTAGCTCTTATGTGGCCGTCATAATCTTCTGTTAACCATAGTGCAACTTTTTCACCTGTATTCTGGATATGTCTATCGGCCATTAAAAGTGAAAGTCTTGTTTTTCCAGTACCGCCTGATGCACTCAATAGTGTTACAGCATTTCTTGGTATTGGTAAAAAGTTCTCCAGTATAAATGATGCATCTTGTCTTTTAACGTCTGATAATAATTTAAAAGCTAAACTCATAGCACACCGCCTAAAGTTTTTTTAGCTTTTATCTTGTATCCACTATTGTTCATCCATTCAACCTCTATGCTTTTCCATTCTTTGGATGCCATTATCTTTAAGGCTTTTATCAATGTGATTTCAAACTTACTCATAACTTCTATAAGTTTGTTTTCTAGCCCTGTATACCCCATCTGAGTTTTTAGTGGGCTTTTAATGCTTTTCCGATAATCAATAATGCTATTTACTTCATCATCATTAAAGTTTTTAGATTTAAAAAGAGGTTTTTTTATCTCTTCTTCTCTCTTCTCTTCTCTTCTCTTCTCTTCTTGCATGACTTTATCATGACTTAAACATGACTCAGTCATGACTCCATCATGATTATCTATTAATAAGTCATGATTATTATCTTTTAATTTAGTGATTATTTTTCTCATGTCTGCGTTAGAAGTCATGCTCTGATCTAATCTTTTTGCAAGTGCATAACAAGCTAATTTATTATTTTCACTAAAACTAAATAGATTTAATTCAACCATTTTTTTCATCATGTTTGTAGTTTCGGCCACAGTTAAGTTTAGATTTCTTGCTATGATTCTTGCATCATGTTCAAGTTCAAAAGTGATATTGTCTTTATCTACATTTTGTGCAATAAGTTCTACACAATACCAATAAAGGCCATATCCAGTAGCACCATAATCAAGCATAAGTTCTTGAAGTTTACTATCTATTGAAGCATCTGTATCGTGCTTAAACCATTTCATAGTCCACTCCTCTTAATTAAGAAGTTGACAAACTCTTTTTTCTTTTGTGGGTAGCTCTCTAGGAACTGTAAGTATTGATACTGAGTCATCAAGCCACCTCGTAAGATGCGAAAGTTTTACCACCTTTGGTAATACGATTAGTGACAATATCCATGCCTTGATCTCTGAGGTTTTTTATTCTCGCTGATAATCTAAAGCATCCGAATAAGTTAAGGGCATCTATCGGAGTGATAGTATTGCCGTCTTCTAAGTGTTGTTTAATGAGTGTATTTTGTGAGTTTGTTTTGCTCATATTTACCTCCAAGTAAAATATTTCCTTATCAAAGAAGCCGTCTCATACTTGGAGGTATAAGAGCAGACGGCTTTGATAAAAGCTCTTGATTGAATACTAAGTAAAACAGCGGTTAACACCAGGGAGACAACTATTTATTATCTCGAGCTATTAACCTTTTGGCACTTAATAAAGCTCTGTCTTTCACAAAACTTGATGCACCATAATTCTTTCTAGTCTTTTTTCTTTTATCGTTTCGCTCAAT
>CBFHPE010000165.1:0-3064 GCA_965657515.1 Sulfurovum sp. | reverse complement strand
CATTTAAAGTACGTTCAGTGCCATTTACCATCGTTGTTATGCCAGATGAAAAACTCAAATATCCTGAACTTGGATTAAAACATGAAACTTATTATTTTGAACTCATTGATAAGTTAGCTGGAAAAGGCTCTTTCTTTAGTAGATTATTTACTTAATCTCTACTCTTGATATGATCACTTGCCAAATAAGTAGATCAACTCAGGGAACAATACAATGATACCTAATGCCAATACTTGCAATAAAATAAACGGGATAACCCCTTTATAAATGGCCCCTGTATTTACTTTATCTCCTGCAGCACCTTTAAGGTAGAACAATGCAAATCCAAAAGGCGGCGTGAGGAAGGAAGCCTGTAGGTTCATGGCTATGAGTATAGCAAACCATATTGGGTCTATGCCAAAACTTGCAACGATAGGTACTAAGATAGGCACCACAACAAATGCTATCTCAATGAAGTCTATAAAGAAACCTAGTAAAAATATAACAAGCATCGCTATAAGTATGAATACCCATTTATCACCCATTTCACCTGCAAAGAATTCCAATGCCATGTCTCCACCACCCAATTCATTAAAAACCAGTGAAAAGGCAGTAGCACCAATGAGGATCATAAATATCATGGCGGTGAGCTTAACGGTCTCTATACTGGCGTAACGTATCAACTCAAAAGAAAAGGTACGGTTAAATACAGCTAGAAGTGATGCTCCCAATACACCGATGGCAGCAGACTCTGATGGAGAGGCGATACCCATAAAGATAGAACCTAAAACAACAGCTATCAGCAGTAGTGGAGGAATGATGGCTTTTAGTGCATCTTTAAGTACATCTCCATAAGGTTCATTTGAAACAATAGCAGGTGCAGTATCTTTATTTAGATAAGAAATGATTAAAATGTATATTATATAAAGCCCTATAAGTAAAAGACCAGGCACAACGGCAGCACGAAATAGATCACCAACTGAGAGGTGCATCTGATCTCCAAGTATAATGAGTACAATGGAGGGAGGAATGAGCTGTCCCAATGTACCTGATGCTGCTATACTCCCAGATGCCAATGCTGGTGAGTAATTATGTTTAAGCATCAAAGGAAGAGCGATCAGTGACATCATTACTACAGAAGCTCCTACTATACCAGTACTAGCAGCCAGTATAGCCCCTACAATGACCACAGAGATAGCCAAGCCACCTCTAACCCTTCCAAAGAGTTTTCCCATGGATATAAGCAGTCCCTCTGCCATTTTCGATTTTTCGAGTATCAGTCCCATAAAGATGAAAAGAGGTACAGCCATGAGTGTGACATTACCCATAATGCCATAGGTTCTGTAAGGAAGCATCTCAAGTGCATGAAGCCCTACTTCATCTGAAATGGCTGCAAAAAGCAATGCCACTCCTGCAAACACAAAAGCCACCTGAAAACCTGCCATAAGTAAGACCAAAGACAAAATAAACATTAAATAGACAGGGTCAAACCAAAATTCAGCTCTGTTATACCACCCTATATAAATGAATGTACCTAAAAGTAAAACTACTCTCAAAGTACGCCACAGTACTGTCTTTTTTTCTATACGTTCATAAGCCTTTAGTATCTCAGAGAATGCCTGTACGATGAGCAAAACAAAGGACAAGACCAATACAGCCTTTATCATCCAACGATGACTCAATCCTCCAGGATCAGCTGAAACTTCATTCTGCAGATAACTTTGCATGGTCATATCAAAAGCATCTATTAAAAAGAGAAAAGAGAAAGGAATGACCAGTAAAAGCATAGAGAGTATTTGTACAATTGCTTTTTTCTGTACAGAATAATGTTCAAAAAATATGTCTACCCTTACATGTTTATCATGTTTTAAAGCATAGGTCAAACCCAATAAAAACACAAGGTCAAAAAGATGCCACTCAATTTCCTGAAGTGCTATAGAACCTTCCGAAAAAAGGTAACGCATTCCTGCATCATAAGCCACAAGGAGAGAAAGAAGCACAACCAAAAATGCTGCGACAGTCCCTGTATATTTAGAAATACTGTCAAGATAATAGGAAAATTGTGCAGACATAGGCATCATTCACTTTGTAAAATATTTTTAAAATTTTATCTTTTTTGTGATGAGGGGTTGCTTTCATATAGTTTTACTTCCATAATCTGAAATAGATACATGTTATAATAGAAATATGTTGATCATTTTTAAATTATTGCTGTAAGGAAATTAGTGAAAAAAATAAAAAAGAAACATCTTTCTAAAATTTTTAAAAAACTTGACACAAAAGATATAGATGAACTCAACAGCTATTTTATCTCTGATCTCTCAGCCCTTCATGCACTTCGTGTCATCTTATATAAATATTCACTATTGATTCTCTATTATAAAGAACGAATATTGTTACATGATGATGATGAAGATCTACATCAATTTAGAATAAATATCAGAAAATCAAGAGCTTTTTTAAAAGAATTTGACTTCCTTTTTCCTAAAAAACAACATAACTATTTTACTGAAAACTTAGCAAGCTTCGCTACACAGACTAACCTAAAGCGTGATCTTGATGTCATAAAGAACCGCTTACTCCAGCTGAATGAAGAACATGAATCTATTCAAGATGATATCAGGCAACAACAAATAGTGGAAGAACTGCATATACAGAAGATGTTGAGAAGTAAAACTTTCAAAAAATTCTTTTTATCATATCAAGACAGCTTAAAAGGAGAAACACTTTTAAAAACTGATAATGATACAGAGAAGATAGAAAAGACTGCAAGAAAGATCATTAAAAAGTTACATCTAAAAATAATAAATGAGATAGGTTTTTTAGAAAATAATTATGATTATAAAAAACTTCACAAGGTCAGGATATCGTTTAAAAAACTTCGTTATCTGCTAGAAGAATTTCAGCATATTTTTGGTGAAAAGAAAATAGAAAAAATTATAAAAAAAGGGAAAGACCTACAGACAATACTTGGTGACATCAACGACAGTGTTAATCAATCAAAACTTCTGCATACCTACTTTCGACTGAACACTACAAATCTCTCTGAAGGTATAGAACTAGAAAATAAACTGTTAAAAAAGAC
>CBFHPE010000164.1:0-3083 GCA_965657515.1 Sulfurovum sp. | reverse complement strand
CATCCACTTTTGCTTGCGTAATAAGAATACTTTTATCGTCATTGGATTCTTCATTTGTATTGAGTTGTGCAAAGAGAAGAAACAATCCCAGACCTATGAATAAAAAATGAAAAAGTGGTTCATGTAAAAGTTTGAAAAATAGTTTTTGTTTGGGCATGAGTGAAAAAATCCTGAAACGGCTAAATAAAGTGTCATTACTCTATTTAGCCTAGTATAAATTTATTTGGCTTTATACCAAATCGGTGAAGTGTAAGCACGCTCTTGATGGATAAGTTTGGCACCTTTTGGAATTTCAGCGCCTAAACGTACTTTGTCATAAACGATCCAACGTGGCGTTGGTATCTCAATGACACGTGCATAATAAAATGCATTTTGCTTAGCATCAAAGTCTGGATCTTCCCAAACTGTAGCAAGTTCAGATGCACCAATAGTATTTAACCAGTTAGCCGCTTCCAGGTCTACGGTATTACCTACTGCGGGTACTTTACCTTTTGCATCTTTTTTACGATCTCCTGACCAAACAACATCATACACTTTTTCATGTGTTTCACCTTTGGTATCCATCCAACCTTTGATGATCTGAATACGATCAAGGTTGGCACCAATAGGATCTCTTAATGCATACACCATAAATGTTGGTGCTTTTTTCCCTTCAGATGCAGCTTTTAAGTCACCACCCATCGGTACACCTTTTTCATATCCACGGAATGCTGGTATACGGCTACGTAAGTCATCATTAGTATAATCCCAACCACCAAAGAATCTCACAGTAATACGGGGACCTGTTGTTGCATACGTCTCTTTTCTTTCCATTGCATCAAAGATAGCTTCACGTGTATTTTCTGTTGCCCATACACCTTGGTATCCAGAAGCCAGCAGGCTATCTCCAGGATAAGTTCCTTTCTTTGCTTTTACAAAAGGATGTGAAACACGTGTTTTTGACGGCTCTACAGAGGTTGACTTTCCAAAAAAGTTCTCTTCTTCTGCAGTTGCTAAAGCTGTATGAGAATCTGTCGCACCCACCATACCAAATTTATAAGGGTTTGTCCCAAGTTTTTTCTCTAACTTAAATCCATTTTTTAAAGCTTCACGTGCATACTCACGTTCTAGCATGTCATCTGTTTTAAGTTCTGTAATATCTAAATTTCCTACAGACCATGTTCCATAATCAGCAAACTCATCATCGGGTGAAAGAAAAGGGTGTGCTTCACCATCTCCCTTGATCTGTGTTACTTCATAAAGGGGTTCCCATTTAGCGCGTTGTTCTACATAGTTCTTATCTACTTTACCACCTGCATAGGTATCTTCCATTGGGAACATCCATCCATTAGACATGTTACCATTATGCGCAATGGCAAAAGCCTGCCCACCTGTTTTCTTTTCATAATTTTCTAACCATTTGTACAGATCAAGTGGATCTTGGGTCCCAACGGGAGGCTGTGTGGTAAGTGGTATGACCTGACGTGCATATTCACCATTGTCACGAAGAATGACATTTCTATGGAGGTTAAAACCTTTAGGCACAGAGGTCCACTCATATCCTATAAGGGCTGTAAATCTTCCCGGTTCATTAAACTTATCAGCTGTTCTTGTAATTTCATGCCAAAGCTCATCATATACTTTAGCTCCAGGGGAATAATCTGCAACCAATTGTTTAGGTACCGTCATCTGTGCGAAGTTTGTAATGAGGTCAAATGCTGCTTCACCGGCTGCTTTTCCACCTTTTTTAAAACCTTCATGCCACTCTTTACCCTTTGGGTCTTTTAAAATATTTGGGGCACCTTTTTGAATATCAGCTGCAATACCCATCATGTCAGAGTGATCAGCAACCACCAACCAGTCAAGCGGACGACTTAATTTTACATCTACACCTGAAGAAGAGGTTATCTGTTCTCCCCTTGCCAAACGATAAGCATCTTCATGACCAAGTATATTACCGAACAGACCTGCATCAAGAGAGAGTCCCGTATGTAGGTGTGTTTCTCCCCAATACACATCGGTAGGGAAATCCCGGTTTGCATAAGGAGAATACCCTTTTCCAGGGTAAAGCCCTTCTACAATAGCATCAGGTGTTATGGTCCCAGCAAGCCCTAGATCTGATGCCATGACTGGCATGCTCATCATTAATGTCACACTAAGTGTGATCACTTTTTTTGTTACATGTTCCATAGTGTATATCCTTTACTTTATATATAATGAGTCATATATCGACACATTTTGTAATATCGAGCTTTTAAACTATAGTATTAGTTTTATAAAAATACCTTTATAATATTTTTATTTTATGACAATATGTCATACTTTATTCATACTGTACAATACTTAGGTAAAATACCATTAAAACTCTAGGACATAGTGTGCGATATCTGCTTTTAGTTTTACTTCCTTTACTACTATTTTCTAAACCATTTAAAGTGGCTACATACAACGTAGAAAACCTTTTTGATGCTGAGTATGTCGGTACAGAGTATGATGACTATAGAGAAAAACATAATTGGACACAGCGTATGGTTGAGATAAAGCTCAATCATGTGGCAGAAGTGATCTGTGATCTGGATGCAGAGATAGTAGGACTTCAGGAGATAGAAAACGGTAAGATCTTAGAAGAGTTAAAGAAAAAACTCTCCCGGGTAGGCTGTGGGTACAGATATTCGGCTGTCAGTTCTAAAAAAAATACACCGATACAGGTAGCTTTGCTTTCACGGTTTCCCATTAAAAAACAAAGAGAGTTACAAGTGAGTTATGCTCCACGGGTACGTAACATCCTTGAAGTTGAGGTAGATGTTAATGGCGAAGCTTTATGGATATTTGTGAACCACTGGAAGTCTAGAGCTTATCATGGGGTTGAGAGTAAACGGTTGAAATATGCAAGGGCACTCAAAAAACGTTTAGATACTTTGTCAAAGTCAAAACCTTATATCGTTCTGGGTGATTTCAATACAGAGTATGATGCCCATTTAAGTCTTGAAAAAAAGATAGATGATACTAAAGGCAAAACCGGACTTCACCATATTTTAAATATCACAAAGAATGGGCGTCTTGTCACAGAAGCAGATATGATTCAAGGACTTAGCGGATACCAT
>CBFHPE010000163.1:281-3156 GCA_965657515.1 Sulfurovum sp. | reverse complement strand
TCCAATGCTTTTTATCATGCTGTGAATAAAGTAGAAAAACTCAAAGGTTCACGAGAACTTTTTATACGTAATCTTTTTCATGAACTCAATACGCCTGTTACCAAAGGAAAGATACTCACAGAGATCGTCGATGAACCAAAAACCAAAGAGATGCTTGACTCTATCTTTTCAAGACTCTCTTCTTTGTTAAAAGAGTTGGCCCAGATGGAAAAGTTGACTTCTGAAAATTATACGATCAGTAAAAAACCCATACGCATACAAGAGCTGATAGATGAAGCCAGTGATCTTCTCTATCTAGAAGAAAAAGTAAAAACAAATGTCTCTGATGAGATGATGGAAGCAGATTTTTCTTTGATGAGCCTGGTGTTTAAAAATCTTATAGATAATGCCTACAAATATGGAGAGAACCTAGAGGTTAACATAGATGATAATAAAATCTCATTTATAAGTGACGGTCAAAAATTAAATGAAGATCTCACATACTATACCGAAGCTTTTTCAAAAGGTAGAGATGTAGATTCGCAAAAAGGATTTGGACTTGGCCTTTATATCGTCAACGAGATATTGAAGAAACATCATATGGATTTCTATTATGTACATGAATTGGGGCAAAATATATTTATTATAAGGCTTGAAAATAGCTAACAAGTGACTTGTTTACCAATCGTTTCAATTTGTTTAAATTTATATTAAAAGTGGAGATTTTAGGTTATATTTTTAGAATATTAAAGTTAAATTTATCTCTGAGAATATCTCGTAATACATAGCCCAAAGGATAATAAATGGCAGAACTTTTTTCAGATGAATGGATAAACGCACTTAAAGATCAGTGGAATGCAGAACCCGAAGTGTCAGATAAATTAGCAGAGATCAATTTCTCTTCAGTGATCACTTGTGGATTTAAAGATGAAGATCAACCGCGTTGTGTCTTTGTTGTAGAAAATGGAGAAGCAACACGTGCTGGTCTATATGATGGAGAGACTGCAGACTGGGATATGAGAGCATCAGAGAAAGACTGGGGCAAATGGGCAGAAAAACCACTAAATATGGCAACAATGGGACTGGCATTTACAACAGGAAAACTTAAATTTCCTACAGGGGATTTTAAATCGATGATCAAAAACCCTTCTATGGCAGGACCATTTGTAAAAAGTTTTTCACTCATGGGAAAAATAGCATAATTCTAAAGGCAGATATTTTCTGCCTAAATCACCTCTAACCTTTTTTTAGATATAATCCCGTTAATTACGCCGTCGTCATGATGGCGATTGCGAGGATTTTTATGCTACTTTTTACACCAGGACCTACGCCCGTACCAGAGTCAGTACGTCAAGCGATGGCAACACCTACTTTACATCACCGAACACCGGAATTTGAAGCTATCTTTAAAGAAGCCAGAGAAAAGCTTATGAAACTTTTTGGCATGGATGAGTGCGTGATGTTGGCAAGTACTGGAACAGGTGCGATGCAAGCGTGTGTACTTAATCTTTGTAAAAGCAAAGCTTTGACGATCAATGCCGGTAAATTTGGTGAACGTTTTGGAAAAATAGTCAGATCAGCAGGCAAAGAACTTGTAGAACTTAAATACGAGTGGAACACACCTGCAAGTCTTGAAGATGTAAAAGAAGCATTGGCACAGAATGCAGATATCGATGCATTGTTTATCCAGGTCTCTGAATCAGCAGGAGGGCTTCGCCACCCGGTTGAAGAGATCGCTGCATATGTAAAATCTGTAAACAAAGATATTATGGTAGTTGCTGATGGTATCACTGCTGTGGGTGTGGAACGTATAGATACGACAAACATCGATGCACTTGTAGCAGGAAGTCAAAAGGCATTGATGCTGCCTCCGGGTCTTGCAATGATAGGACTCTCAAATGGCGCAGTAGAAAAGATAGGGGCTGGGGTAGATTATTATTTTAACCTTGCAACAGAAATCAAAAAACAGCAGCAAAATACAACTGCATGGACTGCGGCTACAACTCTCATCATAGGATTGAATGCGATTTTGGATGAGATAGAAGCAGAGGGTATGGATGCTTTATACGACAAGACCATTGCCAGAGCTTCTGCAACACAGGCAGCACTTGAAGCCATAGGTTTTTCTATGTATCCTCAAACACCGGCACTTTCTATGTCTACGGTTTACAGTGAAGATGCTGAACCGATCAGAAAACTTTTAAAAACGAAGTATGGCGTGAACATGGCAGGTGGACAGGACCATTTAAAAGGAAATCTTTTCCGTATCAACCAGATGGGACTTATCCCGGTATATGAATCTGCGTGGGTGGTAAATGCTATAGAGTTGGCTTTAGATGAACTTGGAAAAAGACCATTTGATGGGACTGCCAACAAAACATTTAACGAAATTTATTACAAGGCGTAATTGATGATATTTGAACATGAAATCCCTTCGGGGTCCAAACTTTATTTTGGTGAATCTGCCAAAGTAAAAAGAGAGATAGAATTTGTCTCAGCTGAACTTCTTGAAAATCTTGGTTTTGAGGAGATCGTTACACCACTTTTCTCTTACCATCAGCGTGAGTGTTTTGACTCTTCGAAGTCATTGGTACGCCTGAATGATGAAGAGAACAATGAAGTGACCTTACGTGCAGACTCGACCATCGATGTTGTGCGTATCGTGACAAAAAGACTCGGACGTTCTACAGAGTCTAAGAAATGGTTTTATATTCAGCCAACAGTGACGTTCCCAACACATGAGCAGTATCAGATAGGTGCTGAGATGTTAGGCGGTTCTTTTGAAGAGATATCTAAAACAACAACGATGCTTTTATCTGAAATGGGTGCTGAGCCAGTGATGCAGATATCCAATATCGCCATTCCTCACTTGCTCAATGAAAAATACGGTGTCTCG
>CBFHPE010000163.1:0-271 GCA_965657515.1 Sulfurovum sp. | reverse complement strand
CTATGCATATCGAAGAGATCATGGCAGCGGAACTTCCTTGGATAGAACAACTTGTGCGTATCAACTCTGTGGATAACCTGAATGATCTCTCAGCATTCCCGACAGATATCAAAGAGGAACTTGAAAAGATTAAAGAGGCTGCTCAAAAAGTAGATTATACCAAAATGGTTATATCTCCGCTTTACTATGCAAAGATGAGATATTACGACTCTTTGACATTTAGAATGTTTGAGGGTAACAGTCTTTTGGCAATGGGTGGTATATACAATAT
>CBFHPE010000162.1:0-3178 GCA_965657515.1 Sulfurovum sp. | reverse complement strand
GGACTTCCAATCTTACAAAAGACAATGCACAAGTGCAACAACAAGGTGGCATGGGTTTAGGAGAAGTACTGCTTGCAAGTATCGCCGGAGCGATGATAGGTTCATGGATAGGATCTAAACTCTTTGGAAACCAAAACTACCAAAACAACCGTAAAGCAGGATATAAATCTCCTGCAACTTACTCAAAAAGTCAAAAGAGTTTCTCTCAGGCAAAAAAATCTTCAAGTTCTAAAAAATCTGGTTTCTTTGGCAGTAAAAAATCATCTTCAAAATCAGGCGGATTCTTCGGTGGTTAATTTACAAAAAACATCTCCTCTTGATGTAGAATATTTAGAATCTCTTGGTTTTGTATGGCATACAGATTCTGATGAGAGTTCATACATCTCAGATGAACTTGTTGTCATCTCTGAACAAGAAGCTGAAGCGTACTATGAAGCGACAAATACACTGTATGACATGTATGTTGAAGCTGCAGAACATGTGGTAGAGAACAACCTCTTTCATGAAATAGGCATTCCTTTCAATCTTGTGGATGTCATCAAAGAATCTTGGGAAAACGATGTACATTGGCATCTCTACGGACGCTTTGATTTGGCCGGTGGTGTAGATGGCAAACCTATCAAACTCTTAGAGTTCAATGCCGATACTCCTACAGCACTCTTTGAAACTGCCATAGTCCAGTGGGCTATGCTAAAACAAAACGGTCTGGAAGAAGAGAGTCAATTCAATGCACTATATGAATCACTGATCGACAACTTTAAACGTTTGGTCACTTTGGAAGAGGATGTTTCTACTTTTGAAGAACGTTATGACGGATGGAACTTCCTCTTTACTTCAGTCAAAGGAAACTCTGAAGAAGAAAATACCGTAAGACTCTTGCAGCACATCGCTACTGAAGCAGGATTTAACACTGAATTTGCCTATATCGATGACATCGAGTTCTCTCCTGAAGAGGGTATCTTCTATAACGATGAGAATTATGAGCTCTGGTTCAAACTCATCCCTTGGGAAGATATAGCTTTAGAAGAATCCGACTTAGCGATGCTTTTAACAAACATCATCAAAAACCAAAAAGCTATTATATTCAATCCTGCATACACCCTGCTCTTCCAAAGTAAAGGACTACTCAAGATACTTTGGGATCTATATCCTAACCACCCTCTTCTATTGGAATCTTCATTTGAACCTTTAAATGGTCAAAAACAAGTCTCTAAACCTATATTTGGAAGAGAGGGAGGCAATGTTAGCATCTTAGATGAAAACAGCGTAGCACTTGAAAGTGCAGAGGGAGACTATGAAAATCATAAAATAGTCTATCAAGCATACACTGAGTTAGCTACAGATTCAACAGGAAGTAGCTATCAAGCTGGAGTATTTTATGCATATGAGGCCTGCGGACTAGGCTTTAGGAAAGGTGGAAAGATACTTGACAACATGTCTAAATTTGTGGGACATATTGTTCAAAATTAACGTTTTAGTATTATCTTTCAAAACCTTATAAAATTATATATTTTATAAGGTTTTTAAATTAAATATATAAGTTAAATAAGGCCACTTTAATCTCTCTCCTATGTTATAGTTATTAAGTTTTAGTGTAAGGAATATATCATGAACACAAAAAATTTACCTATAAGAAAAATGTTAATCTCTATTATAATCGTATGGATTGGTGTCAGTCTAGTCGTCACTGAAGTATCTGCAGATGGAACAAAAATTATACAGAATGCCAAAAATGAATGTACCAACTTTTCGAACGGAAAATTTGATATAACGGAGCGGGCCATCACATTGTATGATTTCACGGGGGATGGCAAGCTAGAAAAAATTGTTGATTCTTCACAGTTCTCCTGTTCAACAGCGGCATCCCTCTGGAGTGGCTCAGGAGGGACAATCCTATGGGTAATTATTGATGGAAAAACGTATGAATTCCTTGCACACAAATGGCGAGTAATAGATATGGATCATCAGAAAGTACTTCTACTTGCGGTACACTCCTCAGAGTGTAGCGACAAAATTGGCCCCTGCTACCGAGCACTCGTATGGAGTGATGGATTCAGGACGACACGCTGAAGCCGATTTAAACTCTATTAAAAGTTTATCTTTCACTTCTTGGTATTTTGGATTTGATTACCATCTACATCATAGCCTGGGGTATTGGCTAGATAGTTAAATTTGTACATTCCTGCTAAACCTATTATTAAAATAACTATTAAAAACAATAAAATAACCCGTTTTATTATTCTTTTCAAAAGTCTCCCCCCAGCACAATATTTAATATGAAAATATTGTCATAATTTCCCCTTGATACTATTAAGGTGCTATTACGTTAAAATAGATAAGTTGTTCAATACTTTCTGTCAAAATACCAGTTGTACTTGTCACTGTGAGTTTATACGGTGGCGCGACATTCCCTGAATCATATGCCAACTGGCTAAAAGTTATAGGAAGTACTAAAGTAGAGCCATACTGAGCATTATTAGCAAAGGGCCACTGATCCCACTTATAGGTATAGATTCCATTTCCACCTTGGCCTTGTGCGGTTAATGTTATAGGATCTCCTGCTTTAACCGTAACAGTATTTGTAATAGTTGTTCCTGATCCATCTACTATAGTTACTGCTAAAGGTATGTCATGCACTACGACAATATGATCTGTAGACGTCACACTTGCACCACTCGAATCAGTGACCGTAACTCTTATTACAAGGGGAATGGTAGGTTGTGCTATATATTGTGTAATAAAAGTTGTCTGTTGCGCTGAAGCATCTGCAAATTTTCCACCATTTACACCAAGGTTTTCCCATTGATATGTATATGGTGCCGTACCGCCACTGACTTGAGCACTAATAGCAAATGTAGTTGCTTCATTCACATCTGTGGGTACACTTGCTACGACAGCCAATGTTTGTCCTTGTGATTTAGGTGTTACTGTTATCATTTCACTAGTACTAATTTGAGTACCTGTACCATCTTTTACAGTCACTTCAAACACAAGTGTTTCAGAGCTACTGACATCTGGGGCTATAAAAGTTGGAGCAGAAGGATGTGTGAAGTCAAGGTTGACACTAGGGCCGCTAGATTGTATCCATGTGTATATATAGTTTCCGTCACCACCTGTTGCACTTGCATGAAGTGAGGCCTTTTGACCACTCTCGATCGTTGTAGGTTGGCTTACAACA
>CBFHPE010000161.1:320-3269 GCA_965657515.1 Sulfurovum sp. | reverse complement strand
CATCCAGTGCCTTTAGTTCTGGCTCTTCCATACCTAACCACTCTATCCATCCTTTTAACTCTTTATGCATACACGCCTCCTAAAACTGCGTTGTCACTGGCTCCCGTGACATCTTTTAAATTTACTTTTTCTTGATGGATACGCTTATATGCTAACCATGCAAAGGTCATCGCTTCTATTTCATCTGCATTTTGTGCTATGGCTACTTCTATATTTGGCATGAGTGCTTTGATACGTTCTACTAAAAAATTGTTTTTAGCCCCACCACCACAAAGAAGGACTATATCTCTGTTAAAACGTAAAACTTCATTGCTTATACTTAATGCCGTAAGTTCAACGAGCGTGCGCTGGACATCTTCAGGATTATGTGTTTTACCAATAAGATGATCTTTTAACCATGCTTTGTTGAACTTTTCTCTGCCCGTACTTTTAGGATATGCTTGCGCAAAAAAGTCATCTGACATGAAGCTGTCTAAAAGTGTGTAGTCCACTGTTCCTGACCTTGCCCACTCTCCATTATAATCATAATCATTGCCTTGATGTTCAGATATCCACATATCTAAAAGCACATTTCCACAACCCGTATCATAGCCTATAAGTTTTTCATCCAAAACAGTGATATTTGCCATACCACCGATGTTTACAACAGATACAGCATGATTAATATTTTTAAATATAAACTCATGAAAAGCAGGAGCAAAAGGTGCACCCTGTCCACCTAAAGCAACATCTTTACGTCTAAAATCTGACACCACAGATATACCTGTTTTAGCTGCCAAAATATTTGGATCTCCAAGCTGCATAGTAAACCTATCTTCAGGCTGATGCCATAATGTTTGACCATGTAATCCTATGGCTGTAATGCTTGAGGCATCTATATTATCACGTATTAGCAGAGCCCCTACAGCCTGAGTAAACAAAATTCCCAAACGATGGTCTATCTGTCCTACCTGTTCTATAGTACTTTTACTCTCTATCATATTTAAGATATCTGTTTTAAGTTCTAAAGATATCGGATATTCTATACTGTCAACAAGTGTACAGGTATTCTCATCGATCTCACAGAGTACCACATCAACACCATCAAGTGATGTTCCCGACATAATCCCAATATAACGTTCTTTATTCATTTCTATATCTCTTTATGGTGCACTTTCATAGTATGAATGATTATACATATTTAGTCTTAATATGGTTATAAATGTAAGGGGCTATCAGATAAAAATGAAAATCCATAGTGTCAGCGTATTTGTATAAGCGAACTTCAACTATACTGCAACAAATAATATCAGGTTAGGTAATTATGAAACTAAGCAATAGAGCAAAAAATATAGCGCAATCTGAGATCAGAGCGATGTCTATCCTTTGTAACGAGAAAAATGGACTCAACATGGCACAAGGACTTTGTGACCTTGAGGTACCTCTACCAGTTGCCCAGGGTGTCAAAGAAGGCATAGACAGTGGTAAAAATGTCTATACCTCTGCATACGGTAATTATAAGTTAAGAGCAGCTATCGCTAAAAAACAGAATGATTTTTATGATCAGGGTATTGAAGTTGACAACATACTAGTAAGTATGGGAGCGACAGGAGCATTTTATGCTACGGCTATGTCACTGCTTAATGAAGGTGATGAAGTCATACTTTTTGAACCTTACTACGGGTACCATGTAGCAACACTTCAATCTATAGGGTGTAAGATAAAGTACATTCGTACCACCCCACCTGCATATGAGATAGACTTTGAGTACCTAAAAAGTCAAATATCCCAAGATACCAAAGCCATACTCATCTGTAATCCTTCTAACCCTAGCGGGAAGGTCTACACAAGAGAAGAACTGCAAACTCTCTCAACGATCATCAATGAAAACGATCTCTTCCTTTTTAGTGATGAAATGTATGAGCATTTCATCTATGATGGACTTGAGTTTGTCTCGGCACTCAGTATAGAGAGTTTAAAAGAGAGAACAGTTGTGATATCCGGCTTTTCAAAGATATATTCTATCACTGGGTGGAGACTTGGCTATGCTATCACACAAAAAGAGATCATCGATGCAGCTTCTGCCTTTAATGACTTGATATATGTTTGTCCTCCAGCTCCACTACAACACGGTGTACTAAAAGGTCTGAACGAACTGCCAAAATCCTACTATACTGATGTAGCCAAAGAACATCAGTTAAAAAGAGACAAGTTCATCAAAGCACTTAACGATGCAGGACTCAGTGCAGAGTATGTTAAAGGTGCCTACTATGTACTGGCTGATATCTCTAAACTAGAAGGAACTGATGATAAAGAAAAGGTTGTCACTCTTCTGGAGAAAACCGGTATCGCTGCTGTTCCCGCAAGAGCATTCTACCAAGACAGTGAAGGGATCAGTCTTGCTAGGTTCTGTTTTTCTAAAAAAGAGGAAGAGCTTGATATCGCTATAGAGAAATTAAAAAATCTTCAATAAGCATATACTAAAATGGTTTGTTTGAGCCAACAGACAGACCCTTTAGTTAAGCTCATTACCTTTCCCACTAATCATCACTGCAAAAGCCACCATAGTCCCAGCAAGTATCTGCCAGGCAAATCCAACTTTAAAGCCTAAAAGTTCTCCAAGAGCATCCCCTCCAACATAAGGCTGTAATAACAACACTATCATAAATCCACCCAAGAGTGAGAAAGGTACAGTTGTGGCATTTCCACGTTTAGTAAATATAGCTGCTCCAAATACACCAAGCAGTCCCGTATAAGCGAATGCCATCACACCAAGGGCAAAACTTAACAAAGGCAACTCAGTATAACGCTGCCAGTAAAACGAAAGCATTGCCATAAGAGAGAGTGCTACAGCAAAGAACAGAACAGCATTACGCCCTGCTTTAACAAAATGCATTTCATCTACAGTACCCTGCTTTAACCTCCAAGGTTTATAAAGGTCTTCTATAGCTACTGATGACATAGCTCCAA
>CBFHPE010000161.1:0-310 GCA_965657515.1 Sulfurovum sp. | reverse complement strand
ACTGAGTTAGAACTAGAGAGTGCTGCTGCAACAGCACCCACGGTCACTAGTCCACGCATCCCTTCTGGCATTTCATGTAAGATGTAATACATAAAGATGGTGATCTTCTCACCTTCAAACTTTTGTACTACCTCTGTACTTAGTCCTGAGAGTTCTGGATGCTGGTAAAAAAGATAAAGCAAGAGACCAATGAACAAAAAGAGGATGGCAACAGGAATAGTAATATAAATACTCATCATTAGTGACTTCTGTGCTTCTTTAGCGGACTTACATGTTAAGGCACGTTGCGTCATATCCTGGTCCAATCCAT
>CBFHPE010000160.1:0-3298 GCA_965657515.1 Sulfurovum sp. | reverse complement strand
CAGATGCAGGAGGCTTTTCTATAGGTATTTTTAAAGATAACACAGTGGAGTTAGCTGACCTGGAGCACTCTTTTATACGCAGAGGGAAAGAGATATTACCTGTCAACTTCGTTGAGCTTGTGAGCAAAGGTAATCCGCTGCATAACATACCTTTAAAAGATAATGACTATATTTATATACCTTCATCATTAAATACAGAACTCTATATGCTTGGAGAAGTTGAAACAAGCGGTTACTATGGCTATAGAGAGAATATGACCCTCACTCAACTGATCAGTCATGCGGGTGGATATCTAAGTACAGGGAATATCAATAAGATCGCTGTTATTCGAGGTTCTATCAGTGATCCTTCTGTCTATGTTGTTGATTTTGAGAAGATTTTGGAAGGAAATTCTATTGATTTCAAACTTGAACCTTATGACATTGTCTTTATACCTAAAAGTAATTTTGGTGACTGGAATACACTTTTAGACATGCTGACACCAAGTTTGCAGGTCTTGACAAGTGGCTATATCATACAACAACTTGTAACAGGATCTTAGCCTATGATAATATTTATAGATAAATTACGATCAGATATTCATATGGTACGAGGCACTTCTAAAAATAGTAGCAGTGATCTACTCTATATTATACATCCACGCATGTGGCCAGTGGTTATCTTTAGGCTTTCTTCTCTATTCACACAATACCGCTTAGGTATTGTAGGTAAAATGTTTGCACTTGTAAATCAAATACTTTTCTCTTGTGATATCGCTCGAAATGCAAAAATTGAAGGAGGTCTATACTTACCACATCCTAGTGGTGTTGTTATCGGTGAACATGCTGTAGTCGGAAAAAACTGTATTATACATCAGGGGGTTACACTTGGCGATAGAGGCGAATGTCACGAAGGCAGCGATCCTACCTTGGGTGACTACATAGAAGTAGGTACAGGTGCGAAAGTCTTGGGTGTTATACATTTAGGAGATTATGTACGGGTAGGAGCAAATTCAGTTGTATTACAGGATGTAGAAGCATATGGCGTTGTCGCAGGTATACCGGCAAAGTTAATACGAATAAGAGATGATGTACCCTCAAGTCATAAGTAAAGTAAATTCAAATGGCTGAACTTAAATATATCATTTTTTTCCTGGTACTGATTTTTGGAGTACCTTTTAACTATTTCATGGTAAAAAAGTTTCCAAAGTATGAAAAGATACTTTGGTTTTTACTCCTCTTTTTTACTTGTAACATGGTGGATATCAATTTTGTTTCTATGGAGACATACAGAGGGACATCTAAAGGTTTTGAGATAGGGATGGTTGACATCGTTGTCTTCTCTCTTCTGGCTGTTATCATTGGTAGAAAAGACAAATATCCTATTAAACGGCCTCCAGGTACTTTTTTATACTTTACCTATTTCTTTTTTTCTTTACTCTCTATGATAAACAGTGATGTATATATTTACTCATTTTTTGAATTATGGAAAATGTTACGTATGTATATCTTCTTTTATGTGGTCTATAATATGATAAAGTCATTTGAAGACATTAATGAATTGATGGTCAGTATCTCTCTTATTACCGTTTATATTACCTTTATTGTTTTAAAACAAAAATACCTTATGGGTATTTTTCAAACATACGGCCCTTTTCCTCATCAAAACTCACTGGTACTGTATATGATTGTTTTTGGCGCTCTGCTTTTAAGTCTTTTACTCAATAAAGAAGATACCAAACTTTATTATTGGCTTCCCGTGTTCGGCATGGCGGGTATTGATATCATTTCCACACTTTCGCGTGGGGGGATGGCCATGTTTACATTGGCTGTATTTATAGTATATTTCCTTTCGTATATCAATAAATTCACCCTACGAAAAGTAGGTATAACCTTTTTGTTTATTGCATTAGGTTCTGGTGTTTTATATAAAGCCATGGATACTATCACAGAGAGAATTGAAACAGCACCAGAAGAGTCTTTGGATGTAAGGGTACAGTTAGCTATAGCAGCGCAAAAAATGGCGAATGATAAGATATTAGGTGTAGGACTTAATAACTTTGGACTAAAAATAAACGACCCCTACCCGTATGGAAACCATATACCCAAAAAAGATGCCTATGAAAAAGGTGGCTTGGTTGAAACCATTTATTTGATGATTGCAGCAGAGACAGGATGGCATAACCTTGGCGTTTTTATTATATTTCTCTTATATTTTTATTTTAAAAACATACGGAACTATTTTAGACTAAAAGGCAGTCAATACCGTTATATTCCCATAGGTATCGCAGGGGGACTCACTGCCATATATATTCAATCTACACTTGAATGGGTTCTTAAACAAACCAATAATTTTTATCAACTTATGTTTGTATTTGCTGTCATTGCAGCAGTGTCGAAGTTACTTGACAATAAAAAGAAGACACCATGAAATTAGAGCCAGACAAAACAGATTACTATTTTGATCAATGTGATCCGATCATAAAAAAGTCACTCTCTGCGGAACAATCCAAAGAAATAAAAAGACTCCTGGCTCTTAGTCGACAGTATTCAGAACATGGTTCCACCAAGATAAATTTTAACCTGTGGTTTTTACATTTATATTTTGTCACCCTATATTTTAAAAAAGAACAACTTTCCGTCTCAAAACGCTTTAAAGAATATAATACATTAGAGACAAACTTATCAATAATAAGCATAATATTTTCATTTGTTTTTACATTCGGTATGATTTTTGCAATCTTTTTGGCTCTTTATTTCATAAAATCATTTGCAGGTATAGACCTTTTTGAAGAGAAGCACCTGATAGATTTTTTTAAATGGAGTAAAGATGCGAATATTAACGATAACCAATTACTATCCACCCTATTTTATTGGAGGCTATGAGATAGCTTGCAAAGAAACAATGGATTTTCTGCAAGAACAAGGACATGATGTTACTGTTCTAACATCAGATTATCATACTTCTGGTTCAGTAAAAGACAACATACATCGGAATATGCATCTCGTTGATTACAATCAAACCTCCCGTATACAAAAAAAATTAGATGAATATTATAATTATAAGACCGTAATGAATGCAATTAAAACTACAAGACCAGATCTGATTTACTTCTGGTCACTTCGTGGTATAGGACTGAAGGTCATTGAAGCGGCCACAAAAGAAAATATCCCTAAAGTATTTGAGATCGGTGACTTCTGGATGTATGGATACATGCAAGAGGGGTCGAGAATAAAACAAAAAATAAAATCTTTTCTTCCTTTTTTAGATCAAAAAGGTATATCCATCACTCCCACAATTTGTGTCTCTGAATGGGTA
>CBFHPE010000159.1:0-3421 GCA_965657515.1 Sulfurovum sp. | reverse complement strand
AATAGTGCATGGCAGCTTGAGAGTGGTGCATCATATACCCTAATGCAGTCAAAAGAGGCAGCGGATGCATCTGCTATGGAACCGCCTGAAGATAAAGATGCACTGGATGCCCAAGTGAAGATCTCTTATACCGATAAACAGCAGCTTATGTATGCAAGCATCGCCCATAAGAGCCGTATGCCTTCCATGAATGAGATGTTCACGTTTTTCCCATGGGACAAACCTAGCCCAGATCTCAAACCTGAGAGAAGTATGCAGTATACAGTTGGGTACCAGTATGATCTTTTAGAAAAAACGTTTATAGATCTCTCACTTTACTATTATGACGTGAAAGATCTTATCTTGCAGCGTAACAGTATCTATATCAACCGTGAAGAAGCAGAACATTATGGTGGGGAGATACGTATGCACAGTACCTATTGGGATCATCATAGAGTGCGTTTCTCCTATGCTTATAACCATACACGTGACAGCGAAGGAGAAGCATTGGAGTTCATACCTCTGCATCAGTTCAAAGTAGAAGATACCGTGAGCATCACCAAAGCGTTAAATGCTTATGTCAGTTACCAGTATACGGGTTCCAGGTACAGTTCCAATACTGCTACGTACACAGATGACCAGCATAAACTCTCTGATTATCATCTCCTGGACGCACAACTTGCTTATAAGATCTCATCCTCCACAGATGTCAGAGTTGGGATCAAAAACATCCTTGATGAAGCATATGAATGGCGATATGGATATCCTGCAGAGGGCCGTTCGTATTACTTCTCTTTTGAGTGGAAGATCTAATGAAACATATCAGAATATCCTCATTTATATTTATCATTTTGGCGATATTCTTTCTCATAGATTTTGTAGGGTATAAAGTACTTGCCAAACATATGACTTCTGATCATGAAAAAAATAAAAAGATCCTTTTTTATGAAATTCAAAATCACACTTCCAGTCTCCTGGAAGGCTTGTTCTTAGAGCATAAAAAGCAAAAAGATATTTTAACAAAGAAACATCAGATGGTCATGGAGTATCTCAATACCCATGATCTAGATGTAAACCTGGATGAAATATCTCAGAAGATCAACGAAGGGCACAAAAGAAAACCATACAATATTTACATTACAGATAAAGATCTTGTCATTAAAAACAGTACCTATGAAAATGATATAGGGTTCAACCTTTCTTTTGCCAAAGAAGTTTTTGATAGACATCATAAAGAGAAGATCATAGGGTATTCTGTTCCCATACGTGAAAGGACAGCTAAAAACTTTTTCACCTATACGGACTCCTATCTATCTAAAAGGGGTGATGATAAACATGCTGTTTTACAAGTCGGCTATGCCTATAAAGACACAACAGAAAAGTTCGATAGATTGCTCAAGGTCATAAAGCAATTTTCAATGATAGATGAAGTGATCGCATATAGTATCAGTAACACCAGTGGTGATGTCTATGAAATGGTCATGAATGATTCAGGTGTGTTTGAATATAAGCCGTCCTTGAAAAGACATATGGAAACAAAAAAGAAGGCATTCTCTTTAGAAAAAAAATTAGCATATAATAACCTGCTCATAGAAAAATTTGTAAAAGAAGAGACTCCATATAGTTTGATGTATATGAGAGCGAGTTATGAGTTCAACAAAGATGTAAAGCTCATCTATACAGTGATCCTGGATGAAAGTGAATTTTATAATAAATTAAAAAATCTTGATTATCTCATGGTCCTCATATCCATATTAGGGTTTGTAGGTATTATCATCATTTATATTGTACGTCATAAGGAAACCCGATTCTCTGAACAGGATAAATTTATACAAAGTGCCATGCATGAGATGAAAACACCTTTGAGCATCATCACGCTCAATAATGAACTTAGAACCTTAGAACACGGATCTGATAGCTATACGAAAGAGATCGATACTGCTCTGAAAGTACTCAATAACTCTTACTCTTCCATGAGTTTCATGGTAAATAAAAGTAAGATAAAGTATGAAGTTAAAACTCTTAACTTAAATGAAGTGCTCAAGGAACGTGTGGCATTTTTTCAAAGTATCGCTGAAGTAAATGAGAAAAAGATCACTACATCTATCATGAGCGAGTGTAGAGTGGAGATGTCACGCGAAGAACTCATACGCCTGATAGATAATAATCTCTCAAACGCGATGAAGTACAGTGCTGCAGGAAGTACCATTAAAGTTGTATCGTATGAGAACATGATCTCTTTTAACACAGTAGGTGATGTCATAGAAAATAAAGAGAAAATATTTTACCAGTATGTGAGAGAAAATACTACAGTAGGCGGGTACGGTCTTGGGCTGAGTATCATCAAAGATATCGCAGTAAAGTATGATATAGATATTTCATTACAATCTGATGCCAAAAACGGCACAACATTCAGTTACTTTTTTAAATGTCATACAGATGACATTTTAGAAGAGTAAACTACCGGTATGAAAATTTTACTCCTTGAAGATGATATCGCACTCAACAAAGCTATAAAGAAAGTACTGGAACTTGACCACCATACGGTGGATACTTTTTTAGACGGACAGACGCTTATCAATGCTTTAGATGAAAGATATGATCTCTATATACTTGACATCAATGTACCGCATATCTCCGGTTTGGAACTTTTAGATATGATCCTGCTTCATGACCATCAGGCCAAAGTGATCATGATCAGTTCCAACACCGATGTACAATCTCTTCAAACAGCGTATGATCTGGGATGTATGGATTACTTGAAAAAACCTTTTCACATCGCAGAGCTCAGAGCAAAGATCAATCGTCTTAAGACATCCAGAAAACATTTATCTTCCAAAATAGAGTTGGTTGAGGGTGAAAACTTAGCAAAAAAAGAGAGAAGACTGCTCGATCTGCTATTAGATAACCTCACACAAGTGGTCACGTATGAGATGATAGAAAGTTATGTCTATGAAAATAAGCCTATGAGCATGGATGCCTTACGCGCTTTGGTACGACGACTAAGAGCCAAACTTAAAGAGGATATCATTCAAAACATTATAGATGAGGGCTATACTATCTCTTCTGTACCTAACGAGTCTCCTAAAGATCCAGAAAAGATGATCAATCAAAAGTTGAAATCTCTAGAAGAGGAGAACACGCTGCTTAAGTTGGAAAAAGAAGTACTGTTAGAGAGATCCACTACTGATCCTTTAACGGGTCTTTATAACAGAGCTAAGATCCAGGAGATATTTCTCTATGAACAGCAACAGTTCATCCGCTATGGTGATACACTCTCTATGATACTCATGGACCTGGATGATTTTAAAGATGTCAATGACTCCCATGGACACAATATAGGTGATAAGTATCTTAAAGAGTTGGCCGGTGTTCTCACTGAGTTCTTCCGCGCGGTTGACATCGTCGGACGCTGGGGTGGAGAAGAGTTCCTCATCTTACT
>CBFHPE010000158.1:0-3424 GCA_965657515.1 Sulfurovum sp. | reverse complement strand
AGCCTCCCATCGCCGATAATACTGCAGGCTACGTCTGTGGAAATGTAGGTCGCTGCCACTTTGAGTTTTTTTAACTATCTATTCTCTTATCAATCATTCAATTAACTTTTTCTTTATAAAACTTTCTTTTATTAATTATTCTATTGTCAGTTTATCTATAGCTCTATACAATACTATCCTGAAGTTTTTTATTTTCTCTAACACAAAAGGGTATTATTTTAAATCATAACCTTCTGATGATGGGGTAATACAAAATATCTTAAAAATTGACAAGATGTCTTCTTGTATTACTACTTCCATATTTAATATCTTTGCAATACTTTCAATAGATTTTGCCACTGTAGAATCCATCGTGGTTATCTCAACTAAAAGATCACCTTTGTATCCTCCATAGCTTCTTATATCTATGATATCAAATTCAAGTGCACGTCGAATAAGCTCTTTTCTCTCATCGGACATACTATTCTCAGATGATTCAAGATTAGCTATTGACTTACCATAGGACCAAATACTTTCATTATTTTCTTCTGACATAATATAACCTTTATATTAAGTTATTATGTAAAATTATACCATATATGATATATTCAGTAAAGAGATACCTATTATTTGATTTTTGTGTTCTCTTCCAGTTTAATATTCTCAGGATTAAGAAGACTATCAATGTCTGCGTTAGTAAGTATTTTTTGTAGTAAATCACTTTTGTTAAGATCCAATGAGCTAAAACTATGGTCTTCTAAAAGTTCAACAAACTCAAAAATCTCTTTTGTGATTATAAATTCACCTTGTGACACCTTAATATTCTTAAAATGTTCTAGTATGGTTTGTGTTGTTTTATTTTCACTCTGCTTTATCTTTTGATTAGCAAATGCAATAAGATAGACTCCAGCTTGAGAAGCAGATTCTACAAAGTTTGTAATTCTTCTTAATTCAACTTCCTCTGTTGGAAAAGTTTCTAAGTTCATTAGTACCAGGTGATACATTTTTTTAAGTTTAGATTTTTGATTATGCTCATTGATCGTAGGTCTATTACAGCATAATATCTCTTGATGACGAGAGATGATAGTTTCTTCAAGATATTCAAATGCTTGGAGCATCATATCAGAAGTATAAGCAGCATTATAAATTTGTATATACTTCAAAGGTGAAAGATTATAGAACTTCTTTTTTCCAAAGTCAAAAAGATCCACTTTTAAACTCTCATGAGGCATGGTAGAAAGTAACTCTAAACAAAGACTTTCTAGTAGCTTGTCTGCTTTTGATTCAGAAGCATCATCATACAATAGGCAAAATCCACCATCACTGCTTACTGTATATAAAGGGATAGTATCTTGGTCCTTGTGCAAATCACCTAAATGAAATCCCCATGGAAATGCATAATTTTCATCTTTCTCTACCATACTAATGTGCTCACTTATATTTTTGATGAATTATATCACTTTATCGATAAGAAGTCATATGAAAGTTTTATGGCTGAGAGGAAGGGATTCGAACCCTCGGTGAGTTACCCCACACAGACGTTCCAGGTCTGCACCTTCGACCACTCGGACACCTCTCAACAATTATGAAGTATCTTATTTCAATAAGCAAAAAAGTTTTGATTTATTGTTTGAAGATATGTTTAACGTAGTTAATACCCCTCCCCAGATCCCTGCGGCACACAGAAAAGAAAGGTGGGCTGCTATGTTCCCATCCTGACCCGTTGTCTCTCAGAACCGTTGCACAGGTCTGAAAAGAGGCGAGGGAATTATAGCGAAGGAATACTTATGTATATTTGAAGAAAAAGGTCCCTAGTCCTCTTCATTATTAATGACAGACCACTCATTAAAAGGTAAAGCTTCAAAGTGGAGTTTTTCTATGTCGTATTCATAATGGTTCGTTACAGTAATGACAGTCACTTTTTGGATACCATATTTCTTGTAAAGTGAAAACTTATTTTGTGATTTTGCCCAGAGACTCTCTTCACTCTCAAATGGCGCAGGAATGATAAGTTCATTGTTCTTGGTCACATAGCCATGGATACCTAGTGTTTCAACCTCTATGTGATGTTTCATGAGCGCTAGAGCTATCATAGTGTCAAACTGCATAATGAAAGGTTGACCTGTCGTGAGATATTTGGCAAAGGCAAAATCAAAGAGCAGCATTTTTTTTCCTGATTTTTGATAGCGGTCATCTATAAAGAGTATTAACTTTTCTTCTACAAATAATTTCATCGTTTTATAGAGCCAATCTTTGGATACTTTGAATTTCTCTTTGGCAAAGTTATATATCTGATGGATCGTAAGATGTTTAGTATGCTGCTGGGCTAAGATAAGAAGCAGTTTTTGTTCATTGGTATCAAAGGCAGATTGAAAAAAGAGTTTCATGGAGTGTGTAGCTGTTTTCTGTGATCTCGCAAGAAGAGGAAGGGTCCCTGAACGTAAAAAATGGTTAAAGCCCCTGTTCTGTACTAAAGTGCTCTCAAAAGCAAGGAACTCTTCATAGTCCAAAGGAAAGAGCTCAGTAGGAACAAGAGGCTTATTTTCAAGCTTTATACGTGATACAACTATCAGCCTTTCAACATTAGGAAACAGATCAGGCAATGATGCTTCATAGTGATCAAGAATAAGAAGTTTTATCTGATGCCTGTCTATGTATTGCTGTAATGCTAAAGGCGTAAGTGATGTAAAGATCAGGTTTGGGTCCTGAAGATCTATATAGAGCGATGTCTCTGAGTCTTCCTGACTTAACAGATCTAGTACCATGGAAGTTTTACCTGAACCACGAACGCCATAGAGATTGATATCCATATTAGGAGCTATTTGACACTTCCTTGTGACATAATTATCAGAAATATACTGTTGATTATGATAATATTCGAGTAGTTCCATGCTTAACCTTCCTTATTAAAAGGAAATATTTTTTAAGATTGTACCCTTTTTTGACTGAAAAGTATTGCACCTTTCAAAAAGTTTGGGTATAATTCGCGTTCCTAAATTTATGTTAGAGGGTTATATCCCTGTGTTTAGGCACCTTGGCTTTGCCTTGCTAACGAGTTCTTTAAAGGTAAAATATGGAAAAAATTAGATTAAAGCTTAAAGCTTACGATCACAGAGTATTAGACAGATCAGTTGCTGCTATTATTGATGCAGTTAAACGTACAGGTGCAGAGATTAGAGGGCCAATTCCAATGCCAACTAAACTTAAGCGTTATACGGTTCT
Source organism: Sulfurovum sp. (assembly GCA_965657515.1). Classification (GTDB taxonomy): domain Bacteria; phylum Campylobacterota; class Campylobacteria; order Campylobacterales; family Sulfurovaceae; genus Sulfurovum. Next base: position 223 of record CBFHPE010000158.1, on the reverse strand, counting down.
TAAATCACCACACGTAAACAAAGATGCGCGTGAGCAATTTGAGATCAGAATTCACGGAAGAATGATCGATATCGTTTCTGCGACTTCAGATACTATAGATTCACTTATGAAGTTGGACTTAGCACCTGAGATCGAAGTTGAAATCAGATCAATGGACAAGTAGGAGTAGAGAATGGAATTTATTATTGAAAAAATTGGTATGAGCAGAACTGTTGACGTACCA
>CBFHPE010000157.1:0-3462 GCA_965657515.1 Sulfurovum sp. | reverse complement strand
ACTTGTACTTCATGGCTGGGGGAGCAATAAAGAGATAATGAAACAGGCATTTGCAAAGACATTGCCACAATATAAACACATTTACCTGGATATGCCGGGCTTTGGTAAGTCAAATAATGACATGATATTGACTACTGAAGACTATGGGCATATTGTACAGCTTTTTCTAGATACACTGGGTGTGACACCTACTATAGCGATGGGTCACTCTTTTGGAGGTAAAGTTTCTACGTCACTAAATACACCTTGTCTTGTACTGCTTTCTTCAGCAGGTATCGTAACTGTGAAACCGTGGTCTGTGAAGGTGAAAATAGCAACTTTTAAACTACTTAAACCTCTGGGTATGGCAAAGATACGAGAACTTTTTGTGGCCCCGGATGCACAGGGTATGAGCCATGAGATGTATGAAACTTTTAAAAATGTGGTAGATGAAGATTTTGAAGCATTCTTTGCCAAGAGTAAAAGTAAAGCTTTATGTTTTTGGGGCAAAGAAGACACAGCAACACCGCTATATACAGGAGAGAAGATAGCTGGACTCATAGAAAACTCTGAGTTTTACCCGCTAGATGGAGATCACTTCTTCTTTTTACAACATAAAGATTTCATCGCACAAACAATTACAGAAAAATGTAAGGAACAAACTACATGATATTGGTCAATTCTATTTTTTATGCACTTTTTATACTAGCTATAGGTTATTATTTTATTACTAATTTACAGTGGTACAGTTATAAACTGAACCGCGTACTGTTTCACCATACAAAAACATGGTGGCACTTTGTCTATTTCTTAGTGCCTTTTGCTTTGTATGCTTTTGTAGATGGTACATCTGAGTATGGTTTTGTAGTCGTCATAGCATATTTGGGCCTTTTATTTCAATGGTATAAAGGGCTTGATAAACCTTTGGTATTTACAGGACGTGTAAAACGTTTTTATGCTGCCTTGATCTTGATGTCACTCTTTATAGCTTTAGTATTTAAACATTTTGCAGTGGTTCTACCTCTTTTTGTCGCTTACTTTATCTCTATGTTCATAGAAAAAATGCTTTTTAACGGATTTAAGGTTAAAGCACAAAAGAAGATAGAAGATATGACTGAGATGAAAGTAGTAGGAATTACCGCTTCTTACGGTAAAACAAGTATTAAAAACTATATAGCACATATCCTCAAAGTCAAATACAATACATATGCTACACCACGCTCGGTCAATACACTGGGTGGTGTCATGAAAGATGTCAATGATGATCTGCCTTCGGATACAGAAGTGTATGTGGTAGAGATGGGTGCAAGAGGTGAGGGTGACATCGCTGAGATCACTACATTTGTGAATCCTCACTATGTAATAGTAGGAAGGATCGGCCCAGCACATATAGAGTACTTCAGAACCATGGAAAACATCCGTAACACCAAAATGGAGATAGTACAAACTGCAAGACTGGAAAAGGCATGGATACATGAGAGTGCTATGGTGAAACCTGAATCTAATGTTCATACCTTTGGGAGAAAAGAGAATTTAGATATACGTACTCCTATTGCAGCTCCAGAGTACGTGATAGAAGATGTGGAAGCGACATTGGATAGCACAAGCTTTACACTGAACGGTGTTCGATATTCTGCCACAATTTTAGGAGAGTTCAATGCGATGAATCTTGCAGCTGCAGTACTGGTAGCCAAAGAGTTGGGACTCACAGATGATGAGATACAACAACAACTCTCTACTCTTGAACCTGTAGCTCATAGACTGCAACGTATAGATGCAGGTGGTAAAGTCATACTTGATGATTCATTTAATGGAAATATAGATGGTATGATGGCCTCATTTGACCTCTCATCCACTTATGAAGGAAGAAAAGTGATCATCACACCGGGATTGGTTGAAGTGGATGATGAACTTAATGTTCAGGTGGCAAAAAGAGCAAATGATGTCTTTGATGTTGTAGTAGTCACTGGAGATCTTAACTATAACATCTTTAGAGATCATGTAGAAGCAAGTAAATTAGTAAAACTTGCTAGTAAAGCTGAGATGGAAACAATGCTTGTAGAACAAACAAAAGCTGGTGATCTTATCTTATTTGCTAACGATGCACCGAGTTTTGTTTAAGTATATCTAAGAGCAATAAGCTATAATCTTTTTATAATTTTCAGATAAGGATAATAAATGAAAAAAATTACAAACTACTTAGCGTCATCACTATTGCTTAGTTCTTTACTTTTTGCAGGCGGAGGCAATACGGAAGCAACTACACCAGTTGAACCCATCGTTGAGATTCCTGAAGAATCAACAACACATTTTTATTTAGGTGCAGCATTTGCAAATATTCACAATGGTGAATCAGGTGATGGTTATTCACTTATTGCCGGTGTTTCATTCATGGAGAATCTAGCTGTTGAAGCAAGATATGCTTCAGTTGAAAGTGACAATAACCATGATATAACTAATACAGTGCTTTTTCTTAAGCCCAAAATGAAAGTAGCCGATAGTTTATGTGTATATGGTTTACTTGGTTATGGTCAAGTTGACTATGTCGGTATTAAAGATGAAGGTTTCGAATATGGTGCTGGAATGGCTTTCCATTTTAATGATAATATCGCTTTATTTGCTGACTATATACAAACTAAAGCTATTGAAGATGTGAAACTTCATGGCTTTACTACAGGTTTAGTTTATAAGTTCTAAATCTTTATTCTTGGGTTTACCCAAGAATATATCTACGAAAGATTGGTTTTAGAACCAACCCTTTTCTTTCCCCATACGTTTAAAAAATAGTTCATGCTTTGAACTCTTTAATGTTATACCTTTTATGCCATATTTTTCTTCTTCTTTAATGCTAAAACCTTCAGCAATTGCTACATGCAGTTTTTTACTCACATAAGCATGTATAGACTCTCTACATGCCATACGTGTTGCAACAAGCTTGGATGACATATATTTTTCATCACCTTTTAAAGATCCGGAGATCTGGTTACATCCGTCAAAACCGCTAAGTTTCATTTTATCTGCATCAAAATCAAGAATGGCTCTTGCTTTACGTACTTCTTTTCCGTCCATGACACGTAGATGCCAGTTTCCATCAAGGTCTTTGATGTCTATAGCTTGGGTATCGCTCCATGCTAATGTGGAAAGTAATGATATGATAAGAGTATTTTTAAGTAGCATTGTAAATTCCTTTGTTTTATTGTCCAAATTTAGGGTATTATATTATAAAATATTTAATGGAGTATAAATGAGAATTATAATTTTTGTTTTCTTTTTGTTTACCACAGCTTTTGCAACACAGATAGAACTGACATCTAAACAAGCCAACTACATAGCTCAAAAGGTATGGCAAAATGAGGGTGCAGGGAAAGATAAATACCTTATATGGTGGAACAAAGGTGAAGACTTTGCAAGTCTTGGTATAGGACATGCCATATGGTTTCCTAAAGGGCATACAGAACGTTTTAGAGAAGTTTTCCCTATGAT
>CBFHPE010000156.1:0-3471 GCA_965657515.1 Sulfurovum sp. | reverse complement strand
TACCCGCTAAACGTAAAAAATGAATTTGTATTTAACTCCTCTGCCAGAGACTTTACTGTTGAAGAGATACCTCTGTATGAATTTACAGGGGAGGGTGAACATTTAGTACTTCATGTCCGAAAGAAAGATATGACCACATGGGATATGTTAGATGCTATATCAAACCATGTGGGCATACGTCGTCGTGATATGGGCTATGCAGGGCTTAAAGACAAACATGCCATGACTATACAGTATATCTCAGTATTGGCTGTACATGAAGAGAAATTAAAAGCGTTTACACATGACAAGATAAAGATACTTTCTACCATACGTCATAACAATAAAATACGCGTAGGGCATTTAAAAGGAAACCGCTTCAAGATAAGGCTAAAAAAGGTACTTGGCATAGAGAAAGATAAACTTGACTCCGTACTTAAGTGGATCAAAAAGAATGGGGTCCCTAATTACTTTGGAAATCAGCGTTTTGGTACGGATGGGAATAACTGGGAAGATGGCAAAAAACTTGTTGAGGGTACACTTAAAATGAGAGACAGAAAGACAAGAGAGTTCCTTATGGGCTCTTACCAGTCGTACCTCTTCAATAACTGGCTCTCTAAACGTATGGAACTTAACCACTTGCTTGAAGAGTTTTCAGAAACAGAAGCTGAGCAGATCATGAAACTTCCAGTAGGTTCTCTTAAGAACACAAAGTCACAACCAAACTTTTTTAAACTTGTAGAAGGTGATGTCATGATGCATTATCCTTATGGACGTCTCTTCAATGTAGAGAACATGGAGGAAGAAGCCAAACGTTTTGAGACCAAAGACATTGCACCTGCAGGCTTACTACCGGGTAAAAAAACAAAACACTCCACAAGTACAGCAGGTCTCATAGAAGCACCTTACGCTAAAGAGATGAATCTTAATGGAGCGAGACGCTATGCCTGGATACAAGTTACAGATATAGAAAAGAACTATGTTGAAGAGAAAGCACACTATGAACTTTCATTTGTGTTGCCAAAAGGATGTTATGCTACCAATGTACTTGATGTCTTAAGAGGTGGGGCAGCCTAAACTCACAATCTTTACACTTTTCTTTTATACTATGGTAGAATAAATATAGAAATAAAAGGAAAGTCAGATGTTAAGAAAAAAATTCAAACATATTACAGCGATAGGTTTAGTCTCTTCTGCTTTACTTGTAAATGGATGTACTCCTGAAGAGCAGGCATTTGCAGCAGGTGTTGGGACAGGTGTTGTTGTTGCATCTGTTTATAGTTACCCTTATTATTATGGTCATCCATACTATTATTATGGTGGCAGATACTATTATGGTGGGTACTATAGTGGTGGATATTATCATTATCATGGGCGCAGATACCGAAACGGGCACTATTATAATCGTGGCTACAGATACTATAATGGCAAACGTTATAGAGCGCAAGTAGGGCACTATGGACACTACAGCAATAAAAGACAATATACCAATAGACATACCTATAAAAATGAACGTAATGTCTATAATACAAATAAAAACAGAACGAAAACAAACAAAAATTATAATAATGTAAAAAGAGAACGTAATTATAATTACAACAAATCAAATAATCGTACACATTATAATAATGCATCAAGATCTCAAAATGTAAGTAGAAGAACAAGGTATTAATAAGTGTAGAATATAACTGCTATCTTAGAAACGATATTGGGAAGAATGTTTCTGTTGGTAGTCAGAGAACAAATTTTTTTCTAAAAGGAGGAAGAATAAAAAAATTATATCGTTCCTAAGATATGTCTGTAATTATAACTATCTTAAGCTAAAATTATACTTAAACTAAAACTTATAACTATAATTTGTTTAAATTATCTTAATTTTTTAGCATACCAACCAATTCTCCATCTTAAATATGTCCTCTGTAGAGGGCATTCCTTTCCATCCGTTTGTTTCAAGATACATCATTTTATTTCCAAAATAACCTACAATATACTTTTCTTTATAGATAGGAAAAGTGCCAGAACTGAACATAGCAAAGATATCTTCATACGTTTTAGCCCTCTCATAATAGGAAAAATCAAAACTATGTAAAGAGATAAGTGCAGCTTGAAGCATCTCATTATTATGCATCGTTGTACTTAACACATAATATGCTGGGTAGGAAACAGCAGGATCGTCTAATAATTCAGAGATATAAAATCTTTCTTTTTTCTTTTGATACATAGTGATATAGTAGGGTAAATTTGACATAGATTATTAAAACATGTCAAATTGTCATCTTTTTATCACTCTTTTTTCAGATAAGCAGTATAAACTAAAATAATCTTATAATACATAAAGGTTTAAAATGAAAAAAATATTATCATCATTACTTATTGTAAGCTCCATGTTATCTGCTGAACTTGATATGCCTGATATACTTTTCCACAGTAATTACTCAGTGTCAAAACAAGCTACTAAAGCACAACAGGTAGACAGATCATACAAAGGCTATTGTATCTATCTGTTATATCTTAAAAATGACTATGTAGATCTTAAATTACTTCATGCAGAATATGAGATCAAAGCACTTGCTAAAAATAATGATAAGGTGGTATATGAGGCTTGCAAGAGGTCACTTGACATATCACTTACAAAACCCGATGATTTCAAAGGTACATTAACAAGCGTGATCAACAGTCTTTAATCTGAAGACTACCACGAACCTCAATCTCATACCACACTAACTTTCTCATCGTAAATACAGGCTATCAAAATGAGACTTGGTAGTCAATAGAACTACTACTTATTTTTATTGTTTTCTTTACAAGAGAAATAAAACCTATTTCACAAATATTTGATAATTATAATAGATGCTCTTTCATTATTAAAATTAACACTTAATTAACACACACATATTATAATTCGCATATATAACAAAAAGTAACTTTACTAAAATAGGGATAGGGATAATGATAGGGAACAGAGAGATAAGTGAAGAGTTACATAAAGTATTGAGTGGCACTTCTTTTTGTTCTTTGACTTCAATTGATCAATATATAACCTATGCGAAGCAACACGATTTAGATTTTCGCTATTTTCCTGTTCTTGATTGTGGATTTATCATATTCAACGGTTCTTCCATTATTCTAAGAACAGAAGAAGCAGGTACTACTACAATTTCTACCAAAACAATGTTGATGTAGAACTAACAAATTTTGGCAGTTTTTTCAAGCTGAAATTTTCGTTTTTTGGATAGACGTTATCTATAAATTATTGTACTATTTGAAAAAAGATAGAAATAATGATGGATGATAAAGAGATAAAACTAGAGCTAGAAAAGTTAGATGATAATATTTCTATTTCTTCTCCATTTTCAATTAAGAGATATATTGAATATGCAAATAAGCATAATTTAGTCTCTCGATATTACCCAATTCTTGATTGTGGTTTTATTGTATTTAATGGTACTCCAATTATTCTCAGGTCAGAAAAAAATACTACTACCAGATTAT
>CBFHPE010000155.1:0-3471 GCA_965657515.1 Sulfurovum sp. | reverse complement strand
CAGGGTCTTTTAGTTCCATATTGTATCCATAGACCGTGTTTACAAGCTGCTTCTCATTGACCAGAGTTTTTTCAAAACGTGAACTTTTCCCAGAACTAAGTATATGACTAATGGCAGAAAGAACAACCTGGTCATCATGCGCATAATCAGGAATAGCATAGGTGATAGCCAGTGTATCAACCTGATTACTCTCTTTATGAAGCACAGCTCTTTTTGCACCGTCAACTTTAGGTTCTACTGCTATGACCTCAGGTATTTCATATTCATTTTTGATGCTTCCAAAATACTTTTCTCCCTCTTTAAATACCTCTTCTGGGGTAATGTCTCCGGCAACAACCAAAATGGCATTGTTTGGCTGGTAGTAACGCTTGTAAAAGTCTCTAATATCTTCTATCTTCCATGATAAAATGTCTTCCATGAAGCCTATAGGTAACCAGTGGTAAGGGTGGTAGGTATAGTGTGTGTTAAATACTCTAAAGTAGAGATAACCCATAGGGTTGTTGTCTGTACGCAAACGTCTCTCTTCTGCTACAACATCACGTTCCTTTTGGAACTCTTCATCGGTGAGTTTAAGGTTATGCATCAGTTCAGAAAAGAGGTCAAGACTTAGTGCTAAATTTTTAGATGCAGTCTTAATGTAGTAGTGGGTCTTGTCAAAGCCGGTTGAAGCATTGTTTACACCACCTCTACTTTTTACGATGATGTCAAACTCACCCTCTTTAAGTTTATCAGTGGATTTGAAAGCAAGGTGCTCAAGCATATGTGCCATACCGCTTTTCCCAAGAACTTCATTTCTGCTTCCTACTTTATAGTAGATATCTGTTGTGATAACACCTGAGTCATTATCCATAGGTATGACAACGATCTGCATACCGTTGTCAAGTGTTTTTGTAAAATGTTTTGGCAAAGAGTTAGCCATAAGTACTCCTGTTGATAATAGCACAAGTGCTAGTTTTGTAAATAGTGATGTTTTTGTCATTTCCAGTCCGCTCCAATAGCTTCAGATATGTGACTATACCCATCTTTCTTTAATAGTTCTATAATGCCTTCATTGATCTCTTTAATAAGGGCCGGACCTCTGTAGACCAACATAGAGTAAACCTGTACAAGTGATGCACCGGCTTTGATACGCTTATAGGCTTCTTCTGCAGAGTCTATACCTCCTACAGAGATGAGAAGGGTCTTTCCATAGAGTTCTTTACCTATGGCTCGAAAGAGTTCGTAAGATTTTTGGGTAAGCAGTGCACCGCTTATACCACCAAAATCTTTTGCATGTTCAGTTAATGAGTAGTCTATGGTTGTATTGGTAGCAATGATCCCGGCTGCACCTGCATCAACTGCCGTTTTACAAAGTACTATGGCATCTTCTGCTTCCATATCTGGGGCGATCTTAAGCAGTATCGGCTGAGAAGTGATCTCTTGACCCATTTTAAAAATGGCTTTGATGAAGTTCTCATTTTGCAGGTCACGTAAGCCAGGGGTATTCGGTGATGAGATGTTGATCACGATGTAGTCACCATAATTCTTAAATGCTTGAAAGAGTAATTCATAGTCGTTTAAAGCTTCATCTTCAGGTGTTACTTTATTTTTACCGATATTTATGCCCATAGGGTAGTCAAAAAAGAAAGGTTTTTCAAGACGACCGAGCATATACTCGCTGCCTTTATTGTTAAAGCCCATAGCATTTTGTATGGAGTTGTCTTCCACAAGTCTAAAGAGCCTTGGTTTGGCGTTACCATCTTGAGGTTTAGGAGTAACTGTACCTATCTCCGTAAATCCAAAGCCCATGGTTGGCATGGCTGTAATATACTGACCATTTTTGTCGAACCCCGCACCTAAACCCACGGGGTTTTTAAATGTTCTTCCAAAGATTTTTTGTTGGATGCTTGGATCTGTTACAAAGTTTTGTTTTGTGACATAACGTAAAAGTGGAGGAAAGTGTGCTACGGCTCTGAGACTAAGTCCAGCTACAGAGTGCGCTGTTTCAGGGTCAAGTTTAAAAAGTATTTTTTTGAGGGTTTGGTAAGAAAAAAGGGACACTATAATCTCCATACAGTAATGTATAAAAGCAACTAGTTGCGTGAACTGTCTGTTGAAGACAACTCAGCGTTAGCGTAGCATATGGAGCTTTGCTTTAGATGCGTTTTTGTAAATGAATTATAGCTAAGTATCAATAAAAGTAGTGCAATGCAAAAGCAAAGCCATGCATGTTATCGATAGGATCAAGATCATCATCGTTAATAAAATAGTAGTGGTATGAGATATCAAGATCAATGTTGTCTGTAACATAAAACACAAATCCAAAATTGAGACCGTAGAACAAAGCACTTGTGTCTGTAGGTCTTGTACCGTTAGTGTCTACAGGGAGATTTTCTCTATAGGTATCAAGAATATCTTCATCATAACTCATGTAGCCTAGTGTACCACCGATATAAGGTCTGACCTCAGGTATACCAAACATGTCATCCATGAGAAAGATATCTACTTCTGCATCAAAACTATAGTAGTTACTATTACCTGCACCTGTAAAGATCGTACGGTAATCCTGCGTCTGGCTTCCGAATCTTAATCCGAAGGTAGTTTCTGTTTCATCACTGAGGTCTGCATCAGAAACAAAAGTTACTTTATCTGAAGCACCTGTCAGACCAATAAAGCCAAACTGCTCCTGCTTTGCAAAAAGTGCACTAAATAAAAAGATAAAGAGAATGAAAAATCTTGACATAACTACTCCATAAGTAAAATCATTATGGGTAGAATAGTATCTATATTTGTGTTAAATCTGAATTATTAGAGTTTTTTTGACAAGCGTTGATAGACTTCACAATTTTGAAGTAAATTTTTATGCGTATCAGAACAGATGATCTGGCCTTTTTCAAAGACCATGATCTTGTCAGCATCTTCAATAGTACTAAGTCTGTGAGCTACGGTAAAAGTGATCATCTCTGACTTAAGTGCTTTGAGAGCCTGTTGTACAAGGGCTTCACTTTTGTTGTCCAGTGCTGAAGTAGCTTCATCAAGTATGAGGATATCAGGGTTCTTGTAGAGAGCACGTGCTAAAGCTATACGCTGTCTTTGTCCACCGGAAAGGTTGTCTCCACTCTCAGAGAGAATGGTATGTATACCATCTTCAAGTGTATCTATGAACTCCATTGCGTATGCCTTAGTCAATGCTTCTATGACGCGCTCTTCATCTATCTCTGCACCATAAGCGACATTGGCAGCAATGCTGTCATTAAAAATATAGATACGCTGGGTCACATAGGCTATTTTTTTGTGTAAAGAGGTAAGGGTAAAGCTTTTATTGTCGTTTTCATTGATAAGGATCTGTCCTGAACTAGGGTCATAAAAACGTACTAGAAGATTGACCAAAGAACTTTTCCCTGCACCGCTATCACCCACAAGTGCGATGGAGTCACCTTTACGTGCTTCAAATGAGATGTTATCTAAAGCAGGTGTGTCTTCATAAGAGAG
>CBFHPE010000154.1:0-3512 GCA_965657515.1 Sulfurovum sp. | reverse complement strand
TTAGAAATGGTCATGAATCACTTGCATATATTCCTCAAAAAGTGACAGTAAAAGATCAAAGTAAATTTAAAGTTGGTAAAAAGAATTACAGTGCGTCAACTTTATGGCAAGAATCTACACTTAGAAAAATAAAAAGATAAGGGATAGAAGATGACAAAAAAAAGAATATTACTTTCAGCAGTCGTAATTGCAGCATTAACTTTCCCATCAATAGCTGAGGAAGCAAAAACAGCTCCTATGCCAGAAGCTGAAATGGCTGCTTCAACAGAAGAGGTTGATTTATTAGAAGAGCCTGAAGAGCTAGAAGAAGAGGAGTCAGATATTGAAGTATCTGGTTACTTAAAAGCAGAAGCTGCAGTGTTTACAAAGAGCGGGACTACGTATAACCCTATAGAACCACATGACGGTGGTGACCTCATGAAGGGTGAGGGAACATTGAAAGTATTTGTAAACGGGAGTATCGGAGAAGACAGCAGTTTTCATGCAGAACTTCAAGCGATCGGAGATACTGAAGGTATAGATGGATATGAATACCATAGAAACTATACGCAGTATGATGCACTTAGAGAACTTTACATAGATACTACATTTGCTGACTGGGACTTCCGTTTAGGTAAGCAACAAGTGGTATGGGGTAAAGCTGACGGTGTGAAGTTCCTTGATATCATTAACCCTACGGATTTCCGTGAGTGGGGACAAAACACAATGGAAGACAGTAGAATTCCTCTATGGATGTTAGTAGCAGAAAAGGATCTTGGAAACAATGATTCTCTCCAATTTGTATGGGTACCTGATGTTGGCCGTGTAAACCAAATACCAGGACTTTATAATACAGATACTGGAGACCAGGGACAGCCATTTGTGAGTCTTGGTGCAGATACTATGACAGGTCAGTATAATGGTTTTGTAAATATCGGAAATGATATGGGAACGATAGCTGGTGCATTTGATTTTGCATTCTCTGGATTATTTGGAATTCCTCCTGGAAATGTAATATTAGGCGGTTTTGAGCAGCTTACAGTTTCAAGATTTACCAGTATGCCAGATGCTTCGATGCTTCACCCTGGATTACCACCGGTAAGCGGTGGTCAAGTACTTGATGGTGTGATCTACCAAACTGGAAGTACAACTAACCTGAGTGCGGGTACCGGACAGTATGATTACAAAAATCCAATGCATATGTTTGAATATATGGGAGATACCACTTTCGCAACATTTAATGGATTTATTGGGATGAAAACATCTTATAGGGTAGATGATATCAGTAGAGACCTGGAAGATCATAACTTTGGTGTGAGATATAAGAAAGGTACTGATTTTGGATTGAACTATACACTGAACTATTACCGCCACTGGGAGAATAACCCTATCGTTAATATGCGTTGGGAAGGGGCAGGTGGACAAAAATTGACATCTGCAACAAAATATAACGCGATGTTCAATACAACAACAGTTGGGTTAATAAAAGCGGATGGATCAAGCTATAATCCTTCTGCAGAGGGCCCAGCGACACTTGTATTTGATCAAGGTGTAAATCAGGTCAATACTTTTGGTACTTCATTTGATTATGCTATAGATACAAGTTTTGCTCCTATTGTTTTAAGAGGTGAATTTGTATATGACCAAGGTGCTAAGGTACCTGAAATCGATCTTGGGAAACTTGCTTATGGTGACTTAGTAAATGCATTAACAATGCAGGATGCTGATATCTTTAAATATGTTATCGGTGCTGATGTAACTGTGGCTAGAAACCTCTTTATCAGTGTTCAATTCATGGATACTTGGAACTTGGACTACGTAGATACAAATGTACAGTATGCGGGTAATTCACAAAGTTATGGAAAGTTTACTGCAAACCCTGCAACATTGAGTTTAAATAATAACTTCAAAAAAGCAGAAGAGCATCAGATTATGTATACCTTGTTCCTTTCGAAACCATTTTTGGAGTCTGACTCACTTCGTGTAAACAACCTTTTCCTATATGAACAAGAAGATGGTGGATACTGGAACAGACTTGACCTCGAATATAGCTATGCAGATGATATCCTTCTTTCAGCAGAATGGAATCAATACGGTGGTGATGAAAATGGCGTATTTGGACAATTCGCAGATATGTCGAATTTCCAACTCGGTGTTAAATATCTATTTTAATCTCTAAATGAAACTTGGATCAAAGAGGGTGTTCCCTCTTTGGCGTAAGTTATCAACGTGTTAACGTTATATCAATGATATAACTCTTCGTACAACTTCACAGGATACAATATGAACAATGAAAACAAACTCTCATTTAAATATGCACAATTTGCACTTCGTTTTAAATGGATAATACTAGCAGTGACACTGCTTACTACGATCTTTTTTTCCTTACAGATCAAAAACATAGATATTAGGAACGACCCTGATACACTACTGCCTCAAACCAATAAATATGTTTCTACCAATAACTTCATTGAAGGTTTTTTTGGAATGGGAAATCTATTTGTTGTTAGTGTTGAGGTAGAAGAAGGTACTGTTTATCAACCTTGGTTTGTAAACATGACCCAGGAAATACATGAAAAAATAGCTGGTATGCAAAATGCAAGTACAGCTAATTTTATCAGTATTGCAGCACAAAAAGTAAAGAACATGGGTGTGACTGAGGATGGAAGTTTATCATTTAAACGTCTTATTCCAAACACAGGTATCTCTATGACGGATGATGCTCTGGCACAAGAACAACTTGCGTTCATGAAGGAGGGGTTAGATAACAACCCTGTACTTAAACCAATGGTACTGCATGAAGTACATCCCGATACAGGTGAAAAATGTGTGAACAATGAACCTGAATGTGTGGCAAAAGCAACATTTATCATTGCAGATTTTGACAATGGAGTAAAAGAGCGATATGTTGACTGGGCAAGAGAAGTCGTCGGTATGCTTAAACCGTATGCTGATGATGACAGAGTAAGTATAGCCATTGCTGGTGAACCTTATTTCCTTGCTTGGATGATGGTTCAACTTATAGACCATTGGTATCTGTTCGTAGCTTCGGTACTTATTGCTTTCTTCATTCTTTTTATGGAAACAAAATCCATAAGAGGTGCTTTATTCCCACTAACCGGGGTTGGTATGAGTATAGTGTGGACACTAGGTCTTATGGGCTTCTCCGGCTTTAAACTGACGACTATGATGGTACTTACACCTATGCTGATCCTAGCAGTAGGTATGGGGCATGCCATACAGGTAACAAGGCGGTATATGCAAGCAAGGAATGAAGGTGAGAACAATGTAAATGGTGCTTACCTTGCTTTAGGATTTACGATAATTCCAGCAACGCTTTCGATCGTTACGGATGCCATTGGATTTGCTACACTGGCAAGTGTAGATATCTCATTCTATAAAGCATATGCATACTTTGGAATGTTTGGAATGTTCTCTCTTCTTTTGACCACATCTACACTTATCCCCATCCTTATGGTTGTATTCCCTGCAGGAAAAGATAAGGAAGGTGCAGAAGTACAATCAAAAGCACA
>CBFHPE010000153.1:0-3538 GCA_965657515.1 Sulfurovum sp. | reverse complement strand
CCTGGTCACAGATTCGGTGATAGAAGAAGCAGTTGGTGACATGATGGGTCTTTCAGGTGTGGATATTAAAAATGTTAAAACAGATGAGATCACACATATGGATAACACAGGATTGTTTGTTTTTGTAGGACATGATGTTAGAAATGATGTTCTTAAAGATGAAAACGGTGCGTTTATCTGTGAAATGAATGACTGGGGTCAAGTGATAGTAGATCTCAGTATGAACACATCAGTCCCTGGTCTTTTTGCAGCAGGTGACATACGTATAGCGGCACCTAAACAGGTAGTTTCAGCAGCAGGTGACGGTTCAATAGCCGCACTTCAGGTCATATCATATATTCAGGAGCAACAGTAATGGCTAAAGTAGGTATAGTAGGTAGTACAGGTAGAATGGGTGAACACCTTATAAAAAATGTTCTTGACAATGAGAATTTACAACTTAGCGCTTTGCATGTTTTTGATGAGTTAAAAGTAGATGTACCAGAGGAAGTGTTGATCACTAACAGTATGAAAGCACTGTTAGAGGTGTGTGATGTTGTGATAGATTTTTCCGCACCTGTAGCAACACAAGAGCTGTGTGAAGAGGCTTTAAAAAATCCTACGGCACTTGTGATCGCAACAACTGGATTTACAGAACATCAGCAAAATCTTCTGACAGAAGCTTCTAAAGAGATGCCTGTTTTATACTCCTCAAATATGTCTGCAGGTATAGCACTTTTAAAACAGTTGGTTGAAAAAGTAGCCGCAACACTGACAGATTTTGATATTGAGATCGTAGAACAGCATCATAAACATAAAGTAGATGCTCCTTCGGGTACTGCATTGACTCTGGGTGAGTTTGCTGCAAAAGGACGTGGTTTGGATCTTGACGCTGTACGTGTGTCAGGAAGAGATGGTCAAATTGGTGCAAGAACAAAAGATGAGATAGCTGTAATGGCATTGCGTGGTGGTGATATTGTAGGTCGTCATACGGTTGGCTTTTATAATGATGGTGAGTTCTTGGAACTCAACCACACAGCAACATCAAGAGAGACATTTTCAAAAGGTGCCATACGTGCAGCGTCATGGCTTGTAGATCAAGAGAATGGTCTTTACTCTATCAATGATTGTTTAGGAATTTAATATGTGTGCAATAGTGGGTGTATTTGGTGTAAAAAAAGCTTCAACAGTAGCGTATTATTCGCTATTTTCAATGCAACATCGAGGGCAGGAAGCCACGGGTATCTCTGTAGCAAATGGTGAAAATATCGCCGTCTATAAAAAGCGTGGGATGGTTGCAGATGTATTTTCCCAAAAAACACTCAATAAACTAGCGGGTACATGTGCTGTAGGCCATAACCGTTATTCTACGGCAGGTTCAGACTCGGCGGGAGACTCTCAACCGGTTTTCGCAAAGTATAAACTTGGTGAAATTTCAGTAGTACATAATGGAAACCTTATCAATAAGCAAGAAGTAAGAGATGAACTCATAGACAGAGGTGCTATCTTCCAAACAGATATGGATACAGAAAACATCATTCATCTCATAGCTAAATCTCAAGAAGACTCTTTGGTAGATCGTATCAAAGATATGCTCACAAAGATTGAAGGTGCATACTGTTTAGCCATCCAAAGCCGTTCAAAAATGTTCGTCATTCGTGACCGTTTTGGCATACGTCCACTCAGTCTTGGTAAATTTAAAGATGGCGGCTACATGGTAGCATCAGAGACTTGTGCCTTTGACCTTGTAGGTGCTGAGTTTGTGCGTGATGTAAAACCGGGTGAAATGCTTACATTTGAAGAGGGTGAAGAACCACAATCAGAAATGGTATTTGAAAATGTAGATTTCCATCCATGTGCTTTTGAGTATATTTATTTTGCCAGACCAGACTCTGATATCGATGGTAAAAATGTCTATGAAATGCGTTTAGAGATGGGTAAAAGATTGGCTCGTGAGACACCTTCTAATGTGGATCTTGTATTACCTGTACCAGACTCAGGTGTTGCAGCAGCAAAAGGATATGCAGATGAACTCGGTGTACCTTTTGAGATGGGTATAGTGCGTAACCACTATGTTGGACGAACATTCATTGAACCAACACAAGAGATACGTGACTTAAAAGTCAAGATGAAACTCTCACCGATCAAACACCTTATAGAAGGTAAAAGTGTAGCTATCATCGATGATTCACTTGTTCGTGGGACAACCTCTACGCAGATCGTACGTATGTTACTCGATGCTGGTGCAAAAGAGGTACATATGCGAATCGCTGCACCGGAGATCAAATATCCTTGTCGTTACGGTATAGACACGCCAACAAAAGCTGAACTGATCTCTGCAAATTATTCTGCAGAAGAGATAAGAGAAAAAATAGGTGCTACATCATTAGGTTTTTTATCTATTGATGGATTAACTGAATCTTTAGGTAATGAGAGAAATTATTCGTTGGTTTCTTTTGATGGAAAGTATTTTGCAGGTGGAAACGAAGATACTGTAGGTTGTGCAGGTGGCTGTTAGCCCCATACCAATCATCGAACTTAATCTCGTTCCACCTCTCTTGAGATGGAATGCAGACTTTAATTAATTTTCTCTATTTCCAATTATATTCATTGAGGTGTTGTTTCTCTCTTCATTTTTTTAGAAAAAACGAAGCAAAAAATCGTCTCTATTCTCGAATCGCTTTGCTTATAAGGTCGTTCATAGAGACAGGCACACTAACGTGTGATTAATAGATGAGATTATTTAGTACGATTCTCTTTTTCTGTAATTCCACTCAAACCAAATCTACGTCCCAGCTCTTGTTTGACTCTGTCTGGTGAGATATCTCTGTATCCCAAACCTACAAGCGTGTGGTAGAGCAGGTCAGCACTTTCATAGATAACTTGTTCATCACTCTCTTCGTTTATGGCAACACAGACTTCATCTGCTTCTTCTCGTATCTTGCTTAACATAAGTTCTTTATCATCAAGAAGTTTCTTGGTCCATGACTTGGCTTCATCTGATGCATTTTTACGTTCTAGGATGGTATGATAAAGTGTGTCTACTACACCATAGATAGCATCTGTGTTCACTTCTTGCTCTAATATGACCTTGTCTTGTTTCACAGAGGTGAAGAAACAGCTTTTTCTTCCTGTATGGCAGGCTACACCGTTTTGCTTTATTTTGAGAATGACGGTATCTGCATCACAGTCAAGAAGTACATCTTTTACCTCTTGGGTATGGTCAGAACTCTCACCTTTTTTCCAGATACGTTGTTTACTTCTACTGAAGTAGTGCGCATAACCAGTTTCCAGTGTAAGGGTATAAGCTTCTTCATTCATATATGCAAGCATTAAAACTTCTGAAGTTTCATGGTCTTGAGCAATGGCAGGGATGAGGGGGTTTTTGTTCCAGTCTATGTTCATACTAGTGTCTCCGTAGATGTGAGTGACTCAGAGTGGGCTGTCGGGCATAAGCCCGAAAACCATTATGTAATGGTTATTGTGCACCCATCAAACGTTGTTGTTTACCTTTTGCATCTACCCAAATGTTAGGTACTGCACCACCAGGTGTAAGGAA
>CBFHPE010000152.1:0-3557 GCA_965657515.1 Sulfurovum sp. | reverse complement strand
CTTGTAAGTCTTAGCCGTGATTCGTCAAGTATTTTATTATTGACATCTTGTTCTCCCATGGCCTCTAGACGTGTAAGTCTCCCAAGCCCACAATCAGGAGAGATGGGTTTTACCTTCTCCTCAAGTGTGAGAATCTGCTCTTGAAGTGCTTCTATATCATGGTTAATTTTATTTTTTATGTCAGTTTTTTCTCTGTTTGTCATTTGATATCACTTTATGCTATAGTGACTTATTATACATAAAGTAGTACCTATGAAGCAAATAATTTTTAGTATCTTATTTCTCACATCACTCTATGCAACAGAACAGTATAGCAATGCATTGATAAATGAAGACTCCCCCTACCTACAGCAACATGCACATAATCCAGTGAATTGGTTACCATGGGGAGATGAAGCTTTTGAAAAAGCAGAAAAGGAAAACAAGCTTATTTTTCTCTCAATAGGTTACAGTACTTGTCATTGGTGTCATGTGATGGAAGAGGAGAGCTTTACAGATGTGGAAGTTGCAAAGCTATTAAATGAACGGTTTGTCTCTATCAAAGTAGATAGAGAGGAGTTCCCTCAGTTAGATAAGAAATACCAGAAGCTTTATATGTCAGTACATGGTAAAAGAGGCGGATGGCCTTTAAGTGTTTTTTTATCTCCTAAGAAAGAAGTGTTTTTTATAGGGACGTATATTTCAAAAGAGGGAACCGACAGTTACAAAGGAATGATAAAACTTTTACCTTACTTTACGACACTTCAAGATAATAATAGTACAGAGTTTCAAAGGCACATAGACAAACATAAAAGCATGAAAGCTAAAGCAGGAGAAAAAAAGAATTTAAAGAAGCTATCTATAGATAATATCATGAATAGGTTTTTAGATAAGGTTTCTTCAGAGTTTGATCAACATAATGGTGGATTTTCCACAAGACCAAAATTCCCTGAAGCATCTAAAATTGCCTTGTTGTTTGATATCTATAAGTTAAAAGGGGACAAACAAGTGCTACATATGATAGAGATGACACTCAAAAAAATGGCACTAGGTGGCATCTATGATCAGATAGGAGGAGGGTTTTTCCGATATACCACAGATTATGAATGGCTGATGCCTCATTTTGAAAAGATGCTTTATACCAATGCCGAACTTGTTTCTGTCTATGCAAATACGTATAGAGAGACAAAAGATCCCCTTTATAAGAAAGTCCTGACCGAGACCATTGCACAAATGGAGAAGAATTATATGAAAGAGGGCGTCTACCTTTCTGCCTCTGATGCAGACTCTGATGGCGAAGAGGGTGGATACTTTATCTATGAATATGTAGCCGTTAAAGAGGACTTACTTGCATTGGGAATGAAAGAGACGGATGTTGAAGAAGTATTGGCATATCTTGGTATTGAAGAAGATGGCAATGTAGATGGAGATTTTTCACATACACATATCATGGGAGATAAGGAGCCTAAGAAACTTGAAGTGGTCAAAGCTTACTTAAGCAGCATAAGTGAGAAGAGAACATTTCCTTTTATAGATAATAAGGTCATCACTTCCTGGAATGCAATGATGATCAAAGCATTGTTCGTTGCTTCGAAGGTTGAAAAGTGCTATCTTTCTTTAGCAGTTAAGCGTTTAGAATTATTATGGAACATCATGAGAAAAGAGGGAGTTCTCTATCATCAAACACTTGTAGGTAAAGTCCCTAAACAAAAAGCACTCCTAGAAGATTATGCTTTTTTGATCGATGCTCTGATCGAAGGATATACCATAACATACAACCGCACCTATTTGATACAGGCAAAAAAGTTGACAGAAGAGACAGTACAACAGTTCTATAGAAATAAACAATGGTATTTGGGTAATGACGGTACAAAGGTAGTGGCTGACTTTGATGACAAGTATTATACTTCTGCATTGTCTCTTATGTTGGAAAACTTGGTACGTTTAGCGAGCTTAACTGAAGAGTTGAAGTACAATGAGATCGTCAAAAATACAATGCAGCAAAATGCCACCCTGTTGGAGACTCTACCCACTAATATTTCTAAACTACTGCATACATTTTTAAGATTAAAAAAGGGAGATGTGATTATAAAAGCTAAAAAAGAGAAGTTGCAAAAACATACAAAAATGCTAGAAGTAATGAATTATCCTTTTGTTTTAAGCAAAGCCGAAGAGAGTGACAAGTATCTTGCCTGTCATGTTAGCTCTTGTTTTGCCTATGATGCAAACCTTACAAAGTTAATAGAAAAAATAAATAAAAGTGTAGAACCATAATGTTAGCTATGAATGAAGATCTTGAAGGTGCTCTAAAAGAGTATTTAGTATTAATGGATAAAGAAGCGTATTATGACGCCCATGAAGTGATGGAAGAAGCTTGGCATCCTCTACGTTTAAAAAAACACCCGCTTGCGAACCTTGTCAAAGGGTTTATCAACGGTGCGATCACTTTTGAACATATCAAACGCGATAGAGCGAATGTGAAAGTGAAAGCACAAAAGGTGATCGCCTCTTATGAAAGACATAAACATTTGTGTGTTGAAGGTATAGAATATTATGATCTGTTTCATATGGCTTCACAAAAGATAGAATCGCTTAAAATTAAACACGCTGAGATGTTTTAATGTTTTGGTATCACGCTGCAACAAAACACTCTTATAACTCAGTAAGAACAAATCCAAATTATCTGTCCTGGGAAGACCAGCCTAGTACCTATAAGAACTATCCGCAGAGTTACAAGAAGGTTAAACTTGATCTGGAGGATGAAGAAGATGGTTTTCTGTATCACATCGCAGGGTTGACAGCCAAGAAATCTTATCCCTCTGGAGAGTATTATCTGCGTATTAACCCGAGTGCAGGAGCACTTTACCCTAATGAACTCTATATACAGATACGAGGGGTTGAGGGGAAAGAAGATGGAATCTACCATTATGAAGTGCTCTCTTCTTCTTTGACATTGTTACAGAGTTTAGATGAAGAAGAAGGGTTAGAACCTTATTTGGGATTTAAAACAGCTATGCGGGGTTACTTATTTCTAGTCTCTGCCATTTATTATAGGTCTTCATGGAAATATAAAAAACGTGCATTGCGGTATTGTCTTTTAGATGCCGGACATTTGCTTGGGAGTATAGAGGCTGCTGCATTGCTTAAACCACATGCAGTTCAAGCTATTTACAACATAGACAAAGAAAAGCTCAATCTTATGTTTGGTTTTGAAGACCGTGAATGGTTTTTGGCAGCGGCTTCTATGGCAGTACCTATGAAAGATACTGAAGTGAATGCTATAGAGTTTGCCTTACCTTATGTGGATGGGAGCAGAACATTTGAGAAAAATGAACTGATTGAGCAGGCATACCATGAAACGATGGCGGTAGAAAACTGTAAAAGAGAGATCAGCGCACCTAAATTCACTTATAATAAAGAAAAGCTTCAAGAGACACTTTTCTCCCGCCGCTCCCAAAGAGGATTTAATGGTGGTGCCATGACCAAAGGACAGTTCAAATACATCATGGATGTTATCCATCAGCCCATACTCTCGGACTGTGATGAAGAGATAAATATCTATGTTGTGGTTAACAAAG
>CBFHPE010000151.1:0-3570 GCA_965657515.1 Sulfurovum sp. | reverse complement strand
TAGCACCGACCAACTTTATTGTCAAGGGTTTTTAGGGAAATTATGGAAATTTGTTGAAATTTCTTCTTTACTTACATTATAATATTTAAAAACTACACAACTCTCCAGTATTTAAGTAATCTTTTTTATATAGTTGTTTATAATTACTCTGCATATACATTTATAAGGAATATCATGCGTCTATTTTTTTTATTTTTTACTTTATTTATATTTTCTGCCTGTAGTACTAGCCCTGAAGTTTCAACAAGTGCAAAAGAAGAAAGTCATTCCAAAATACTTGCAAACCAAACAGACGCTCAGCAGGCAAAAGATGAATATAAACGGCTACAACAACAGCGAAATATAGAGTAAGAATACAGATTAACCTTAGATTAATCTTTCGGTACTATACTTTGAAAAATTATATTAACAACAAAAAGGAATATTATGGCTTTATACGATAGAAACTACAGTTCAGCAGAAGCTGGATATGTTCAAGAAGGTGCTTCAGTTAGTTTTATGAAGAAAACCTATCAACTTTTGGCAGCGAGTATGATCGCTGCAGCAGCAGGTGCTTATGCAACCATGCCTTATGCAGAAATGGTGATGCAATATAAATGGTTTATCTTTGGAGCAGAACTATTGATCTTGTTTTTTGGATTGAGAATGACAAGAGGACATGCAGGTGCAAATCTTGCAATGCTTTTTGCCTTTACATTTTTAACAGGTGTATCACTGGTTCCACTGTTAGCTTCACTCATAGGGATGGGGCAAGGGGCAATGATTGGTAATGCATTTTTAATGACTTCGGTTCTTTTTGGCGCTTTAAGTCTTTTTGCTATTAATAGCAAGTCGGACTTTTCAAGCTGGGGAAAACCTCTTTTCATTACTTTGATTGTAGTGATCATCGCTTCTTTGGTAAACTACTTCTTGCTTCAAAGTCCAATGATGCATATCATCATTACCGCAGGTATTTTGTTATTATTTTCGATCTTTACGATCTATGATACACAAAACATTGCAAACGGTGCATATGATTCTCCTGTAGATGCAGCTGTATCTTTATATATTGACTTTTTAAATATGTTTACAGCAATGCTTCAGCTTCTTGGAATATTTGGTGGTGATGACTAATCTTGAGACTTCGGAGAAGATAGAGCGTCTCATAGATGCCAATCTGAACCGACTCAAAGAAGGCATACGTGTCATCGAAGATATCAACCGATATATCTTTGATGATGTTTCTCTCACCTCTACACTCAAACAATTACGACACTCTCTCCAAGCTGCTTATGACCAAAATCGTTTACGCTATAGAGATATAGAAAATGATGTACAGAAAAAAAGTATCGCATCAGAACTGAAGCGTACAAGTATTGCAGATTTGGTGATAGCAAATTTCTCTAGAGCCCAAGAATCTGCAAGAGTACTTGAAGAGAGTTTTAAGCTTATAGACCCTAAACTTTCTGAACTTTTCAAAGAGGTCCGATATGGACTGTATAGTGTTGAAAAAACCTTTTTTCTAAAAGAAGCTCGATCTTAGCTCTCTTTTTTAGAGATTCCCTCCATAAATAAAACTTCAAATTCCAGATACTTTAAGGGGTAGTTCTGCATTAAATGTTTTGTCTGTTTGTAGGAAAGCTGTTTTTCTCCTCCACTTACTCCAGATTTCTTAATATACTGAAACATCTCACGCACATTTTGAAATTCCAGTCTATAAACCTTTGTCTTAAATGAGGCATCATAATATTTTTCCAATACTTCCTGGAGCTCTTTTTGCGTGTAAATGGGCGAATCAATCTTAGCAATCTGATGAAGTGTTTTAAATGTTCCTGCTGTAAATATTGAAAAATATGCTTTATCACTTTTTCTTGAAAGCTGTCTTATCGTAAAATCAAGATCTTTACTCCACTGCAGGGCAGAGGAAGAGAGTAAAACACTCTTTGGATCTGTAGAAAAGTGACCATACATTTCAGCATTATTGAAATCTGCCTGAAGTTTCACAATATTTTGTGCAGAGGGGTGTAGTTCCAACATCTCTTCTGAAGAGTCTAACGCAATGTATACTTCAAAAGGATGTCCACAGCGTTCTATATTTTTATACACCTCTCCACTACCACAACCTATATCTATTATCGTTGTATATTCATTAATAGGGAGATGTTCTACCAAAGCTTTTGCAACCTCTACCTGGATCATATTGTAGCGGTTGTACTGGTGCGCAAAACGAGAGAACTCTTTGACTGCTTTTGATTCTTTATTCTGCACTATTTACTGTCCTTATCGCTCTTCATCGCTGTTTCAAACTTTTTTGGGTATAATCGCCGAAATTATACCCAAATTTCGTTTGGGGTATTCAAAGCAAAAAGAGGCATAGATGACATCAACACTTTTAATCGTACAAATCGTACTCGCTATCGCAATTACCATTGCAGTACTTCTACAGAAAAGTTCAAGTATTGGACTTGGCGCATACAGTGGAAGTAACGAATCTGTTTTTGGTGCAAAAGGACCAACAGGGTTTCTTGCAAAACTTACCTTTGCACTTGCGTTTGCTTTTATCGTAAACACTTTAGTAATAGGGTATCTTTATACTTCACAAAACTCAGCATCAGTTGCTGACACGATCGTTCCTGAAAACAATGCCGCTGTTCCAGCTATACCAGCGACTGAAAACACTACACCTGCAGCACCGGCTGCACCAAGTGCTAACTAAAGTAAAAGAGTTTATTCTCTTTTACACATTTTCCCCCTTCACTCCATTTCAACACCCTCTAAATACACAACAAGGTAAAAAAGGGTAAAATCTCCTAATTAATCAAGGAGTACATGATGCAAAATGAAATTTTCGAACACACAAAAGAAAATATGGAAAAGAGTATAGAGGCGCTGAAAAGAGACTTTTCATCACTCAGGACAGGAAAAGTAACCACAGGAATCGTGGATAATATAAAAGTAGATTACTATGGTACTATGACAGCGCTAACACAAGTTGGAAATGTGATCGCTACTGATGCGACTACTATCAGTATTACTCCTTGGGAGAAGACCCTTCTGCCTGTAATCGAGAAAGCGATACAAGAAGCAAACATTGGTGTAAATCCAAACAATGACGGTGACTTCATTAAACTCTTTTTCCCGCCAATGACATCTGAGCAAAGACAAGAGATCGTTAAGCAGGCCAAAGGTATGGTTGAGCATGCAAAAGTTTCTATCAGAAATGTAAGAAAAGATGGAAATGACCAGATCAAAAAACTTGAAAAAGATAAAGAGTTAAGTGAAGATGAGTCTAAAAAAGCACAAGATCAAATACAAAAAATAACAGATGAATTTGTTGCAAAAGTAGATGAGACTTTTAAAACGAAAGAAGCTGACATCCTTAAGGTATAAGTATGAATGTGGAACAGGTTTATAAAGATGCAAATGCACTGCTTGATGGGCACTTTCTATTAGCAAGCGGTAACCATTCATCTCGTTACCTTCAGAGTGCAAAAGTACTTGAACACCCAAAAAAAGCTTCTCTTCTTACAGATGCGCTGGCGAAAATGATAAGAGAAGCAGGAATTGAAGTAGAGACTGTTTGTGCACCTG
>CBFHPE010000150.1:0-3582 GCA_965657515.1 Sulfurovum sp. | reverse complement strand
TTTTGTAACAAAAGCTTTGAACTCTTCGATATCATAACGATTTGCATCAGGTTTTTTTAAATTAAATGCATTGTAGATCGCAGAAAATTTATCTGTGGTTTTGGGTTTAATATCATGAAATTCTGTATTTAAAAACAATTTATATGCTGCTAATGCTTCAGTGTTCTCATCCAAACCTAATATCGTTTTCAATTTGTTCATCATTTCTATTTGAGATATATTTTTATACTGCTCTCTTTTTTTAAATGCAGATGCAACATGATAGATGGCATCATATACACCTACATAGTAGTCATATATACGAAAATTAAGATCTATAAATGCTCCAAAGTGTCCCAAAAACTGTCCTGTGATAGGGTGATAACGTGATGAATGCATCAAGTGTCTATCAGGGTTGTATCTTATGTGTTTATTGAAAGCTTTATAGAGCATCATAGATTGGTAGATATCGGCGCTACTGAGCAGTGGGTCCAATGTTGTAGAGATAAAACCAATTGGCACATTATTTTTCTCTTCTGTCTTTTCTTTTACGATCTTATCTTTTCTTACATTACCCGGATCAAGGAAGAAATAAAGTGAAGCTTCATCGTCTAGGGCAACAGCCAAGTCCAAGGGAACGTTATCGTAAACACCACCATCAATGAAGTAATGCGAATACTTTTTACCTTTATAGGCATAATCTAGTTTTACTTGTTGAAAAGCACCAGGGAAAGCACTGGAAGCAAAAAGAACGTCAATGAGTTTTGTTCTCTCTTTTTCTATATTAGGAATGGAGATATAAAATGCTTCACTAGATGGCATACCTCGGTTCTCCACTATTGCTTTTCCATTTTTTTCTTTAAAAGTAAGTGGTACAGAAAAATGTTGATTTTTCATTTTCAATCCATCAATCTTTTCTACGATCGGTACAGTTTTAGTTACTGCTATACCTAGAGGTACCTCACAGCCCTTTCTATATACAGGTTGTTTCATGTGTTCAACGATCTTCTCACCCTTTTTGACCAGTGCCCTTCTGCTAAACAATGTACTTTTATTCTTTGGATCTTTACCCGCAATGATAAGATCATCGATATCAAGATTTACCCATGTATCATAAAAAAGATTGTCAGCCACAGTGTTCTTTAAAGGTATAGAGTCTTTTTGACACCAGTACATTGCAGAAAGTGCAGCATTTATGGCCCCAGCAGAAGCACCAGATATAGAACGTAGATCAGGATTTACCAGCTTATTATGATTTCTTACTTTATTCATCATTTTAATGATCGCCCAGTTATATCCTGATTCATAAGCACCAAGGCTGACACCACCTGATATCACCAAAGAAGACTTAACTGTTTCACGTTCTGCATAAAGACCGAATGTAAGTAGAGAAAAAGTAATAAAGAGTTTTAAAAAGAAATGCATAAATATAGCCTTTGATAGATGTAAGTTATTGTTTTCTTATCACTATTTTAGCAAATTAATCGATCAAAAATATATGAATTAACCAGCAATAGAAAATGTTGTACAAAATGTTTGTTCAATTGTTTACCCTTTTTTCAAGGGCTATAAGGTATAGTTTAAAACTATATTTAAGGATTTCTCTATGAAAAAAGTCTTCTCTGTTTTATTTAAATTGATTGCTGGACTCATCTCACTTATCCTTGTTGCACTTGTTCTGGCTGTTATCTTTGGAGTGACCGTAGATTTGAGTTTCTTGAAACCAGGTATTGAAAAAGCAGCAAAGAGTACGCTTGATAGAGAAGTAAAGATCAATGGAGCTGTGGTTTTTGAATTTTCAAACTGGACAGCGATAGATGTACGTGATGTACAGATAGAAAATGTCCAAAATGCTTCAGACCCTGACTTCTTCACAGCAGGTGTTGCTCGCCTAGAGATAGGTTTGATGCCATTACTAAATGGGAAGATACACATTAGTGAGATCATCGCTAAAGACATTACTTTAAATCTTCAAAACGATGAAGATGGAGAACCAAACTGGGTTTTTGGTGATGAAAATCCCAAAGCAGATAAAAATACTACTCAAGAACCTTCAGAACAGATGATCAGTTTTGGTGGTGTTGATAAACTCTCTTTTAAAAAAATTACTTTAAATTACCATGATGCGGGAATCGACAAGAAGTTCAAGGCTCAACTTAAATCTATGACAGGTGAGATGTCTAGTGGAAAACCCATTAACATTGACTTGAATGGTAAGATCAATAAAACACTTTTTGATATAAATATTGAAGGACTTCCGTACAATAAACTCATGGACAAAACAAAACCGTGGGCATTTAACCTTAGTGGAGAACTAGGAGGAAAAGAGGTAAGAGCCAAAGGTGAACTTCTACATGATAATGAGATACCTGAAGTCAATATGGCTTTAGGTGTCAAAGATGTAGATGTAGGTAACATACTTTCCACTCTTGGACTTATAGAGGATCTCTCTGCTTCTGTTGGAGATGCTGCATTTAAAGTTTCTCTCAAGGGTAAAAGTCTTAAGCAAGTACTGAGAGAATCCAGTATGTTTTTCAGCGTTGAAGATGCTCAATGGAAGATCGACATTCCAAATAGTAAAAACAGTTTTGACATCACAAAGTTAAATGGTGAGATAAATGTGGAAAGAGGAAATAACATCACCATGAACCTCACAGGTGATCTTCAAGATGAACCCCTAAAATTAAAGATCACAAGCGCACCACTTGTTGATTATGTTGAGACACCAGATAATATACCTCTAACCATAGATGCCCAGCTTGCAAAAATGAAACTTCAGCTTGCAACTACCCTAAAACTCCCTATATCATCAAAAAAACTCAAACTTGCTTTAAAAATAGACGCAGAACGTCTTGACAGCATGAATAAACTCTTTAGTCTTGACCTACCCCCTCTTGGACCATTAACTTTAGATACGCGTATGCAATTAACTGCTAAAGGCTATGATCTCTCTAAACTTTATATGCAAGTAGGAGATACAAACCTCAATGGTAAAATGAAGATAGACACTACACAAAAGATCACAAAACTTGATATGGAACTCATCTCAGATATGATTCAAATCAATGATTTCAATTTAGACAAAAATAAAAAAAGTACAGAAAATAAAAAAACCGATAAAGAAGATGAAACCCAGGAAAAACCTTTAACTGAAGCTGAGAAAAAGAAGATCCGTAAGTTACTCTCTCCAGAAGTATTAGGTCTTCTTAATGCCGATGTTAAGATAGAAGCCAAACAGGCATATTCTGGTAATGACAAGCTAGGTTCTGCTTCAGCTAAAATCACACTCAATAACAGTCGTTTAGCTGTAGAACCATTAGTTGTTAACGTCCCTGGAGGTGGGATAAAGATAGATTTTGCATTCCACCCTGCTAAGGATAATACCACTATAGATCTAAAAGCTAAAATAGACAAGTTTGATATCGGTGTTATGGCACGTCGTGCTAAACCAGGAACAGACATGGGAGGATATCTCTATCTTGATACTGCTCTACACTCTGTGACACCTAACTTAAAAGAGATGATGAAAAACGCAGAAGGTCATTTCGATTTTGGGATAGTACCTAAAAACTTCTCTGCAGGGATCATAGATCTTTGGGCTGT
>CBFHPE010000149.1:0-3600 GCA_965657515.1 Sulfurovum sp. | reverse complement strand
AGTAAGTATGCTTTCCGTCACCAGAGATGTGACTGCTATCGCAGATATCCATCCACTTACCGGTATTCTTTCTACCCTGAGTATTTTATTATGGTGTGTGGCAGCATCTATCACTTTATTTGCAGCATTTGTTGTTCGACATTTTGGACACTCAAAAAGCTTCAAATTTTTACTGACTTCGTCTCTTTTAACAACATACATGATGTTTGATGATGCACTCCTGTTCCATGAGACACTGGCACCCCAGTATTTAGGTGTAGATGAAAAAATTGTATTATTAACTTTAGGTCTTGCCGCGTTAACCTATCTTGTAACATTTAGGAAGACCATTTTAAAAACAAACTATGTTGTCTTAGGATCAGCATATGGATTTCTTGCACTTTCGATTCTTACAGACGGTATTTTAGATCCATGGTTTTGGTCATTGGGTCACTGGGAGTATTTCATAGAAGATGGCTTCAAATGGTTAGGTATTGCAAGCTGGTGTAGTTACTATATAAATACGTCGTATTTATTTATTACCCAAGCGCGTAAGGAAAATAAAATCCAATAAAATGCTTTACAAATTTTATAAAGAGTAAACACAAAACAGAAACCTCATAAAGTTATATATTTTATAAGGTTTTTATTTTCTAATATATCTCGTTTTACAAGCAAGAGTAAATGATGCTAACTAACTATAAAGTGGCCATACCCATAGTATTACCGGGACGCTTACCACTACCACTATCACTTCAAGCAGTAGTCCCAAACGCCAGTAATCCCCAAATCTAAATCCACTAGGTCCAAGAATAAGGGTATTATTCTGATGACCGATAGGCGTCAAGAAAGCAGATGAAGCTCCCACTGCTACGGCCATTAAGAAAGTATCAGCATTTACATCAAGTTGCGTTGCAGTACTGATCGCAATTGGACACATTACTGCTGCTGTGGCTGCATTGTTCACCAGATCAGAAAGAAACATGGTAACCACTAGAAGTGTGATCAGACCAAGAATAGCATCTCCTTGTGTTACATTATTTAACAAAAAATGTGCAATCATGTCAGCGGTACCGGTAGAGGCGACAGCACCCGCGACGGGGATCATCGCGGCTAACAGGACTATCACAGGCCAATCAATGGCTGTGTAGACTGATCTAATCGGCACTATGCGCAACACAATATAGGCAAACAATGCGATGGAAAATAAAATGGTGATAGGAAAGAGACCTAATGCCGCAGTACCAATAGTAATAGCCATAATAGTCATGGCAGTAATTGCTTGTCTTTTTTTGGGAATATATATGTCACGTGGGGCGAGTGGAAGACAGCCAAATAAAGAAGCGAAACTGGAAATCGCTTCAGGTGGACCTTGCACCAGCAGCACATCACCGGCTTTGATGCGCGTAGATCTTAATCGCTGTATCGAACGATGTCCCTCTCGAGATATAGCCAATAGACTAATACCATAGCTGGCACGCAAGTCAAGAGTTAATGCAGAGCGGCCGATCAAAGTCGCATTTGGTTTTACAACCAGTTCTTGTATGACCACTTCTGATGATGCATGCTTCTCATTTTGATCTTCCTCATCATTCGATTCATCGATGATTTTCGTTTCAGTTTGTAGTGCTTCAAGATTTTCTTTACTGTCCTCCTTAGAGTCAGCAGCTAAGACTAAGTCCTCTTCCAGTTTGAGACCCAGACTTGTCAATGCTGAGGAGAGTGATGTTGGCTCGACCTCAATCACCAGAATGTCACCTTCTTGTAATACGCGCCATGGGTTTGGTACAGGAATATTAACCTCTTGTCTTATCATGCTGATAATCTGTGCATCGGCTTCATCTAGCATTTTTTCAGCCTCATAAAGGCGCTTATTGACCGCTTTACTACCTTCAACAATACGCACTTCACTTAAGTATTTAGCACTGTCAAAACTGCCTGTAGTTGCCTCTTGTCGTGTAGGTACTAATCTCCAGCCTACAAGCCCGACAAAAATGATGCCGATGATAGAAACGGCAAGACCTACAGGGGCGAAGTCAAACATAGCAAAGCTTTCCATGCCTGCGGTCGCTCTAAACTCTGAAACGATGAGGTTGGTGGGTGTTCCTATAAGTGTGACCATACCACCCAAAATTGAGCCAAAGGCCAGTGGCATCAGTATTTTACCGGGAGGAAGACCAAGTTTACCAGCCATTTGAATAGCCACAGGCATTAGCACGGCTAATGCTCCAACATTGTTAATAAAAGCAGATAGCAGAGCAGCCAAAGAGATGAGTGCAAAAATACTCACAGTCGGTCCTGCAGATGTCGGGATGAATCGTTGGGATAACATATCCATAGCACCGGATTTAAATAGTCCATGAGCAAGTACTAGTACACAGGCTACAGTAATGACTGCAGGGTGAGCAAAACCTAAAAAAGCTTCATTACCAGGTACAAGACCTGTGACTACACAGATAAGTAGAGCACCCATAGCAACTAGATCATGACGCCAACGCCCCCATAGAAAGAACGCCATAGTCGCAAATAGCAAAGTAATAACTATCACTTGATCGTTTGTCATAATAACTCTCTTAAATTACTTAAAATTAGCGTGGTCAGTGTAATATTACCACCTCATTACTAGGTTTGCCATATTATCAGTATATCAAATATAATTTATTCTTTCTTAAAATATGTTAGTTTTCTTGATGTTAGTAGTTAGTGTTTATTGTCGGAAATATAAAATTAGTATATTATAAAAGCTCATATTTTTTTATATATTTTAAGGCTTCTGATCGATCTGATATCGTACCTTCTAACTGTAACTCATAGACTTCATCAAGGATCATTTTAAATTTTGGAGATGGTTCCATACCCAGATCTATCAGGTCCCTACCCTGTATAAGTCTCTCTAGTGGTTTTGTTTTTACCTTTAGCTGAGAAGCTTTTTCTAAAAGCCAATCACCTGCTTTATAATCTAATGTGATCGCTTCATCTGTTGCTCTACCCAAAAAGTCTGCTCTGGCTATAAGTACCAGTTCTTCTATGTTCACCTTGGTAGCTAATCTTCGTATAGCTTTATCTTTAGCATGTGCTGCATAGAACTGTGAAGGTTTTAAATGATGTTCTACTAAAGGTAACAAACTATCTATGAAGTTATGTTCATCACTCAAACGGTACATAAAGCATTTTGTAGCTTCTAAACCTTCTTGTTCATGCCCCAATGCTCGTATGTTTCCCTCTTCATCTATGGTTGTAGTAGTTGCTTTACCTAAGTCATGACAGAGTATGGCAAACATATATTTGAGATTTGACTTTTCATTCTCACCAAGTAATGATGACATTGCATCCACACACATCATTGTATGTACCCATACATTTCCTTCTGGATGCCACTTGGGTGATTGAGGTAAGTCTATAAGTGCTTGAAGTTCTGGAAAATAACGTAAAATACCAAGCTGCCGCATGAGTTCAAAACCCAAAGAGGGTTTTTTTGCTTTTAGCAGTAACTTTGTAAATTCTTTATAAACACGCTCTTTGGGAAGTTCTTCAAGTACACCTGCCTCTACCATGTGTTTACACAATATAAAAGTTTCATCTGCCAAAGTATAGTGAAACCTGGCAGAGAACTGTACAGCT
>CBFHPE010000148.1:0-3607 GCA_965657515.1 Sulfurovum sp. | reverse complement strand
CAGACAAATATGTCAGAACTAAAAAACATTGATAAACACATAAAAGACTTATATTCTGAAGCGATGCTTTTTAGATTTATGCCAGATTATGACACCTTCTTAAAAAAAGACTTGAAAGCATGGAATGATGAATTGATCCGCACTCTCTCCTCTATTCATCTTGAATGTGAAAAAATGAATCTGAATGAAGACAACGTAGATTGGGAAAACTATTTTGAAGTAGCACTCGAAAACAACAGTTATCCTCGACAAAACTTAAAACAAAAAGTGAAATCCTGTTTACATGGTGTCAAACAGTTATCTGTTATGAAAGAATTGAACTCCCTGAATGAAATGGTCAGTTTTATGCAATTTGGCGCTCTGGGAATGCTTTCTTTATTATTTCCTTATATAGCTTATGAAATATATCCAAAGCAGTATCAGAATTTATTTCAAAAAGCCTTACATGCAAAAGAGTATGAGGAAGATGAATTTTTAAAAGCGTATTTAACTCTTTGGTCAAAATGGGGAGATACAAATTTTATCAATGTACTCCGTAACTACAATATAGAATTGGATAGGTTATGATTTGTTTAACAGCCGACTTACACCACATGAGCCTTCAAACAGGAAATCAAATGCATAGTGACAAAACAGAAATGTCTTTAGCTGGAGAGTTTGTAAAAATGATGGAAAAAAGAGATATAAAAGGTTCATTTTTTATAACCGGAAGATCTTTTGATGAAGAGTGGGATGAAGTAAAGCCTATAGTAGAAAGTCCAAATATTGAAATTGGCGGACACAACTATGAAGCATTCAAGCCAGAGCTTTTACATAGGATTTGGAACAAATTAACAAACAACTACAATGGTCCCTATGCGTATCAACACTATGATACTAAAAAAACCATAGATACGATATATGCTAAAACCGGTAAACGTATTAATATTTGGCGAAACCATATGTATATGCATGGACAAAACACAGAAAAAGTTCTAAGCAGTTTAGGTATAGATATCTGTTCTGATGGTGTAAAGAAAGATAACTTCTCCTTTCAAAATGATGCTACCGGCCTTTACAATCTGCCTATCAATATTATTCCAGACCATGAGCATATCATACATGCTGAGCGGACACCGGAGTGGATAGAAAAGTGGCAAAAACGCTATAATTGGTCTGATGACTTTGGACCTGATTCCTATTACGTCGATACATGGGCAAAAATGGTGATAGATCAGTTAAAAGAGAATGAGGCTAACGGAAAACTTTCTGTAATGATCATACACCCCATAACAATGTATCTTGCAGACGGCTTTAAAGCCGTGCAGACTATCTTAGATTATATAGAAACAAGAGAAAGTATCTTTATGGGTGACCTTCTCATAAAACAAAAGGTTGCAGCATGAATAAAGTCACAGTCATAGTACGTACCTTCAATGTTGAATGGGTGATCGATCAGGCACTTGCAGCGCTCATGAAACAAAAAGGGGTAGAGATAGAATTAATGATCGTTGATTCTGGATCTACAGATGCAACGCTTGAGTTGATAGCTCCCTACCCTCATACTTTTATAGAGATTGAACCCGGCACCTACTTCCCAGGTAAAGTTTTAAACAAAGCTGTAGAAAAAGCCAAAACTGACCTAGTGGTTTTTATAAATTCAGACGTGGTTTTACTTGATGAGTATGCCCTTTCAAACTTGATAGATCCACTTCTTAAAGAGGAAATGACCGTAGCATCTTTTGGCAGGCAGATTGTACGTCCAGAAGCTGACCTATGGGTAAGACACGACTACGAAAGAGCCTTTCCAAGTACTGAAGATACTCCTTCCTGGATGCATTTTTCACTTCCTATAGCAGCGATGAAAAAAAGTGCATGGGAAATACAGGCTTTTTATACGGATGCATGGGGGTCAGAAGATACACACTGGGCTGTACAGATCAAAAACAAAGGGTATCATATAGCTTACGTCAAAGATGCGATCGCCATGCACTCGCACAACTATACGCTAAAACAATTGGCTTCAAGAAGACGCATTGAAGGAGAGGCGGATGTGTATATCTATCCTGAAAGATCTGTCTCACTCTTTAATACATTATTATCGCTTGCAGCCTCATCTCTGAGAGAATCCTGGTACTATTTACATAACAAGCAGATCATTGGCATCCCATATTTATTACTTAACCGTATTGTATATTCATGGAACTATTATAAGGGTTTTAGGCATTCAAGTCGAGCTAAAGATCAAATAACATTTGGCAATTATCAATAGATTCAAAACAGTAAACAAGTAAAATGATGGTATTTATATTCATATCTAATCTATAGGGATATATTTTCCTAAAACTTTGACCAGTATATCAATATCTACAGGCTTTGCTATATAATCATCCATCCCTGCTTCCAAAAATTTTTCTTTATCGCCCTCCATTGCATTCGCTGTTAATGCAATGACAGGTGTTTTCAGGTGATGGGTATTTTTTAATAGTTTAGTTGCTTCCATACCATTTAAAATAGGCATATTTATGTCCATTAAAATAACATCGTAGTTATTTTTCAATGCCAATTCTACAGCCATCTGACCATCTTCACAAATGTCATATTCAATACCAAGTGTTTTCAACATCTCAGTAATTAAAATTTGATTGAATTCATAATCATCAGCAATGAGTACTTTAGACTCATTATTTATAACCTTTTTTATCGCTTTGTCAATACTTTTATACTTATTTTTTTTCTTGCATTTATCAAATTCAAGTTCAAAGGAAAAAATACTGCCTTTATTTATCTCACTCTCTATACTCAATTCACCGCCCATAATGTGTATTAAAGAGGAGGAAATACTTAAGCCAAGACCAGTACCACCAAATTTTCTATTTGTTGAATTATCTGCCTGTAAAAATGCATCAAAAATTTTATCCTGATTTTCTTTGGCTATACCAATTCCTTGGTCTTTGATACTAAAGTGTAGCACCTGAGAATTTTCCATATCACGTTTTACTACGATATCTATTTCTACATTTTTATGTGCATCTGTAAATTTAATGGCATTTGTAATTAAATTAGAAATTATTTGCTTAAGCTTATGCATATCCATATATAAGCAATGATGCATGTTTATATCTATGTTGTATTTAAAATTTATATTTTTTTCTTTTGCACTATTGCCATATAATATCATACAGTTTTTGAACTCTATATCCGGTTCAACTTCCATAAGTTCTAAATCTACTTTACCCTTTTCAATTTTTGAGAAATCCAATATATCATTTAAAGTTGATAAAAGCGTTTGTGCAGAAGCGTTTATTATCTCAACATATCTTGTTTGTGACTCTGTTAATTCATCTTTAGAAATTAATTGAAGAAATCCCAAAATGGCATTCATGGGTGTTCTGATTTCATGAGACATATTTGCTAAAAAGCTTGATTTCGCCTCTTTTGCAATTTGGGCATCATCCAAAGCATTTTCGAGCTTCAGGGTACGTTCTAAAACTAGGTTTTCCAGATTCTTATTCATTTCATAAATTTCAGAACTTTTTATTTCCAATAGTTTTTCAGCCTCTTTTCGAGCGGCTCTTTCACGATCAAAACGTTTTTTCCAAGAATTTTCTTGAGTCATAGATATTCT
>CBFHPE010000147.1:0-3687 GCA_965657515.1 Sulfurovum sp. | reverse complement strand
GATGAACTCTGGTATGGTGCAAAGAACTTTTACGTAATCACACGTTACAATCACTCTTCGTATTATGCTATGTCGGTACATCAACTCGCAGTTAAAATAAAAGAGAAAATGCATGAAAATTAATGTGATCATCATAGATAAAAAAGGTAAAGACCAACTTTACTCTGGACTCATTGAACACTACAAGAAGATATCAAAACCTTTTGCAAAAGTTGAGGTCATTGAAGTTTTTAATAAAGAGATATCCAAAGCACAGGAAATTTCACCCGAGGCTGCACAAAAATCATATACAAAAGCGTTGGAAAAATATATGCAATCTAGCATTAACATAGCATTAGACCCCTCTTCTAAAGAAGTAAATAGCCATGAATTCGCAAATTTACTTAAGAATAGCGTTCAGGTAAATCTCTTTATTGGCGGTGCATACGGCTTTGAGAGAGATTTTTTAGACAAATGTAATAATGCAATATCATTTGGTAAAATAACGCTTTCACATAAACTTGTGAAAGTTGTTTTGTTGGAACAGGTTTTCAGGGGGCTGACAATAAACAACAATCACCCATATCATAAATAGGAAGAATATAATATGCTTACAAAAGTAGAGCTGGAAGATTTTCAGAACAGATTGTTAGACAGAAGAGTACAGATAGAGAAGAACCTGACAGGTACAACCCTGGAGTTGGAAGGTATGAGAGAACTTGAGTTAAATGATGAGGGCGATTATGCAGCAGCATCTGCAGAAACTATTGTAGATAGTGCTATTTTAGTACAGCAACGTAAAGAATTAAACGAAATTGAACTTGCTTTAGATAAAATAAAAAAAGGATCATTTGGTATCTGTGAAATGTGTGAGGAGCCTATTGGTAGGGCTCGTTTAGAAGTAAAAAACTTTGCACGTTTCTGTATCACTTGCCGGGAGATCACTGAAAAAGAAAATAAATAAAATTTGAACGGCTAGTCGTGAAACATCATGTTAAAGATATCTTAGTTTTATCTTTAGCAGAATTTATCGGTTAGTGAGACTAAAAAGAGAGCTTTTTTCTGTATGCTGTTCAAAAAGGAAAAAACATGAGAATAGGGTTATATATTTTTGCGGCATTGGTACTTATTATGATCGTAGGAGGATTGGCCTATTCTGTCAATCCGGAGTATTACCGTGTAGAAATGGTAAACATCAGTCTTCCCGTAGCAGCATGGATCGTTTTACCTATGCTACTTCTTTACTTCTTTACACTGGGCCATATGTTTTTTTATGGTCTGAAAAACTATTTTCTTATTAAAAAATGGCATAAAGATGCAAATACATTGGAAGATGCACTTTACTGGTCTTTGGTCAATGAACCTAAAGAGCAATCATACACCATTGATGATCTAGGAAGTGCAGCTGTACTTTTAGGAAAATCATCCATTGATGTATCAGACAATGTAGAAGGTTTAACACCAAGACTTGCACGTGTGGTAAACATCATCAAAAAGATCAAAAGCGGTGAGTACATTGATCTTAAAGAAGAAAAGATGTCAAAAGTCTTTAAGCCGGGTAATCCCATACTTATCCAAAACAGATTGAATTGTTTGGAATCTGATGATGAGTTTGTCGAAGGTGTGATGAAAGATACATCAAGCTACTCTGAAGTTGTACAGCAAGAAGCACTTAATATCTTTGCACAAAAAGCAGACTTTATTACAGCACGTAAGTATGCAAAAGTCTATGATGTTAAAAACTTTTTGGTGATGTTAGACAGGATCACACCACACGAAAAACTTGGACTAACTATAGATATACTTTCAGAATTCATGGAAGCCTTGGAACTCAAGTGTGAAGATTACATCAAAGTGGCATTGATCACGAAGAAGTACTTTAAACCAGAAGAGAACCTCACGCTGTTTAGAGACTATCAAAAAGAAAATGAAAAAGCACAAAATGCTTACCTTTATCTTCTCTTTGAGTATGAACTTCTTGAGCAGGCATCAAACTATCTTGATGAACAGGACGAGGATGAGTTTGTGAAGTTCAGAGCACTTAACACTCTTAAAAAAGAACACAGCAAATATAAGTTGGAAGATATTATGGATATTGACTCTATCTGTAGTGAGACTAAATTCTATTAGTTGGACGCATAATGAACAAAGTCCATTATACTACGCTGACGCTGTGTCAACTTCAGCAGTTGGCTCATACGACTAGTCGTATTTTATAAGAAGTTCATTATGCCAACACTCGATTTCTCTAAACCACTATACGCCTTAGCCCCTTTGGCGGGCTTCACTGACATGCCATTTCGTTCTGTAGTAAAAAAGTTTGGGGTTGACCTGACTGTTTCAGAAATGATAAGCTCAAATGCCTTAGTACATAACTCCAAAAAAACCTACCGTATGCTTGAAAAAGCACCCATTGAAAATCCGTACTCTATACAGATCGCGGGTTCAGACCTTGATGTCATAAAACATGCAGTAGAGATCATCAATAAAAGAGATGATGTTACGGCCATAGATCTAAACTGTGGATGCCCGGCACCTAAGGTAGTAAACAATCTTCAGGGTTCCTCTTTACTGACTGACCTTCCTCAAATGGCAAAGGTGATCGAGACCATTAAAAAATATTCAAATAAAGAGTACACTTCAGTGAAGTTCCGTTTAGGTTTTAATGAGAAAAATCATGAAGAGATCGCTCGTATCTGTCAAGAGAGTGGTGCTGATTACATTGCTGTACACGGAAGAACAAGAGCAGGGCGTTACAAAGCTGCTGTTGATTATGATGCCATAGCTCAGGTAAAGCAGTCAGTCTCCATCCCAGTATTGGCAAATGGTGACATAGACTCTCCTGCCAAAGCAAGGTGGGTACTTGATCATACAGGAGCAGACGGTATTATGATAGGACGTGCCGCTGTTGGTAAACCTTGGATCTTCAAACAGATCAAAGAAGGTATGGATGAAGCTAGCCCTGAACTGATCAAAGAAGTGGTTTTAGAACACTTTGACCAGATGATAGAACACTATGACAAATACGGAGCCATTGTCTTTAGAAAGAATTTACACTCTTACTCTAAAGCAGGATACCAGGGAGCATCCGCTTTTAGGAATGATGTCAACCGTATAGAAGATCCTAAAGAGATGAGAGAGGTCATAGACGCATTTTTCTCACAACCCTTTATCGTACAAGCATAACTTGACATATATCAAAGTTTATTGAACACTCACCCAGTATAATCACGTCATTATTTATCAAGGTAAACATATGACTTTTGTACTCATTAAAACCATTCACCTTTTTGCAGCGTTCATTTACGGAGGTTTTCTTATCGTAGATAATCTTTTCCTTGTACACATCAAAAAGTCATACGCTACAGAAGAACATAAGGCTATTAGAGAGTCATTTATGGAGTATGTACGAAAAGTTGTGCCACCAAGTCTTTTGGTTGCAGTCATTTCTGGACTTTACCTTATCACTCAGGTCTTTGGACCTATCAGTCAAGAGGGGATGAGTACTTTTCAAATGATGTTGTCATTAAAAGCATTTCTGGGTATTTGGCTTGGGATAAGGGGTTTTCTTCAGGTTTATATGGGTATTCAACCTTTGGTATTTAAGAGCCATGTGTTGCCTTTTTCTTTTGTTATAACGATACTTTTTCTGACCCAGT
The DNA here is from genome assembly GCA_965657515.1 of Sulfurovum sp. Taxonomy (GTDB): domain Bacteria; phylum Campylobacterota; class Campylobacteria; order Campylobacterales; family Sulfurovaceae; genus Sulfurovum. Next base: position 49 of record CBFHPE010000147.1, on the reverse strand, counting down.
TTATGTATATATAAGAGAAGATAAAAAATACACATTATTTCATATAAAA
>CBFHPE010000146.1:0-3723 GCA_965657515.1 Sulfurovum sp. | reverse complement strand
AAATATCAACAGACACCGATGGAACAAAATTCAATGGAAACTTGCATAAAGGGGCATTGTGGTTCAAAACAAATATCGGAGGAAGAGATAAATTTTATATAGAAATATCGGAGAAAGGTGCCAAAAAAGATAACAGCACAAGTCTACAAGGTTTTACCAATCAAGCAAGGGTAAATATCTATGATAAAGTTGGCTCAATAAGTCCTCTGTACTCTAAAATCATTAACATTGACACTCACAACTTTATAGGTGTAGATGTGGAAGGAGGAACAATCGGAGCAACCGTTGTGGATTTTACAACACTTGCAACTCAAGACTTGTATATTGCAATAGATTTACCGATAATAGAAAGCGAAGGATACGGAGATGATTGGGAAACAGAACAGGCAAATGGATTCCCCGACCCTACAAACACCACTTATAGATTACAACAAATAGATAGTTGTTTTTCCATTATAGACAGGAATGTAGAGTATGAATCAATAACGGTAACTTTTGACTCAATTAAGGTACAAAAACAAGAAAAGTGGCTATTAAAATGTGAATTTGAAATGCCTATTATAGATGATTGTGAACCTGTACCTTACAAATATGGAGAACCAGGTTACTACGAAAGTACAGATAGGTATCCTGATAATGATGAATTGTTTAACTCTTCTAAGTTAATAATAAAAAAGGCAAACATAACAAATGTTGAGTTACTAGATAGTCTAAACAAGTATAAACTAAGTGAGACTCAAACAGAGATAATACTATCCGAAGAGGCTGACTTCAGATGTGAAAAAATAAGACACTATAAATTACCAGACAATAAAGTCAGCCCTTTTATAGGTACAAATACACAAGCAGCCAACTCAGATTCAATAATATCCCCTTTAGGTTTTACAATCGACGGAGAAATCATAAGAAATATGTTAGATGTGGCAGTGGACAATGATTTAATAACGCAAGAGCAAAGAGATAAGATAGTAAACTACAAAATATACAGAGCTGACTCTACATTAGATAGATCTGTTGTCGCAAGCGGATTAGTATTTAATACTAAAAAATACACTGTTGATGATGAGGACATCAGTTATATAAATTACCCTTTTAATTCATTGGGTAAGGATAAATATTACCCTGAAAATACAGATAATCCGTTTGATAACTTTCAAGCGATATCACCTGAATTTGATTATTTCAGACCGTCTCTTCCTAATGAGATGTCTTTACAGGGGTTTATATTTGGAAATTCCAATACAAGAGTCCTTCCTGTAGATGAACATTCAAAAATGGTCATACTTGGAAAGAAAGCTAAGAATTTAGCTAGCGCATTGGCTACATTAGAAGTGTGGGCCGAATCCGCTTTGAATCTATCACAAGTAAATGCAGAAGTTTATTTTGGATTTACTAATGGAGGAAACTTTCCTGGTATAGCGGGTACACTGTTGCTTATAGGAGTGGAAATAGCATCGGGAATGGCTTATAGGTATGGGAGGTATAGAATGCAATGGGAACAATCTTTTGAGAATTTAGGTACCCCTCATAATTTTGGATACTACACAGCATCAGGTTCAAACTATAGCTATCTAAAACCTTTGCAAACAGAAGGAGATAAATTGAGAGGAATAACTACAGGAAAGTACCTGAAAAAGGGAATACTGAATATCACAGATACTACAGGAGGGAGAGTCATAAAGCTGAATAATAGAGACAGAGAAGATGCTGCTTTTTTTAGTTTAGGAGATTTTCCGATAGATACTACAGGATACGGTGAATATACATCTTTTGACAACTCAGATACTAATCCTAATTTTTCATCCCAAGTACTCAGTTCTGAAATAGGTTGTCACGAAGGGAGAAGCCCTGAGCAGCAAAGAAACATAGCATCTCCTTATGTAGCTTTTAAAAACTATATCCCTAACCAATATGGTACTATCGGAAGCATAAGGTGGATAGATACAACATACTGCTTCCCTATAAATACCACAGGTATATGCGAGGGAATATTAGGAGGAGATACTTTTATCTCAAGGCACTCTAAATGGAGAAAGACCAGACTATTCGAAACTGATTTACTAGGGTCCGCCAACTTGACACCTTTTCCGTATAAATTTAACAGTAATTATGGGGAAAATCCTAAATACTATATAGACTATAAAACTACATTAGATACGGACAAATTTGGAGGAAAAAGTTTCCCTAGTAGCATATTCTATAATATAGAATTTGATTGCTACAAAGGAAATAACACTTTTTATGTGGAGCCACCAAGCAAATTTTACCTATATAGTATGTCTACTGCCAACTTCCTATGTGAAACAAGAATTAATACTAATTTTAGAAATGCAAGAAAGGAACCTTGGAACCAATTTTATCCACAAAACACTGACTATGAAGAGATAACACAACCAAATATAGTATCCTTGACAAGAAGAGAAAACTTCTTTTACAACAAGGCTTACCTACAAACTAATATCTTAAACACGTCATCTATTTTACCTGACTATTATTCATCGGAAAACGAAGCTAAAAAAGCGTACAACAGAAATAACGTGATGTACTCTATACCCGATGTAAATGAAAATTCAATCACTGAACCTTGGTTGCTATATCGACCTAATGACAGAGCAACTTTAAACTCTTCTTATGGAGATCTGATAAATATTAAAGGTATAGAGTCGAACCAATTATTAATGTATTTTGAGGATGCGATGCAGCTACAAAATGCAATTAATCAATATACAGACGGTCAAACAGAATATAATTCAGATTTGGGAAATGGGGGCATTTTTGGAAAGAGAGCTTTAACCCTTAGATCTACAGATTTAGGATATGCGGGTACACAATCTAAACACACACTGTCAAATGAATTTGGACACTTTCATGCAGATATGGAGAGAGGACAGATATTCAACTACAGAGGGGGGCAAAATTTAGAAGAGATATCAAGATATTCCAATGGTAAGCCTAATGGAATGGACATTTGGTTTAAGGAACATCTACCTTTGAAGTTTGAAAGGGTATTTCCTGAGTACTTTAATATGGACAACCCTTACAACGCTGTAGGAATACATTGGGGTTATGACAGTAAGTATAGAAGAGTCATTTTAACTAAGAAGGACTACTTAGTCAAAAAAGGAGTGACAATAGAATATGATGAAGAGACAAACTTATTTGATGGATTGACCTTTCAAGAACAAATAGACGCAGGTAACTTCAAAGATATATCTTGGACGGTAACTTACAGACCTGAAATGGGTAATTGGGAGAGTTATATGGACTATAAACCAAATTACTATATAAACCATACAGACTATTTTCAAAGTGGTATAAACTCAGAGGATGAGAGACATGGGCTTTGGAGTCATTTATTAACTAATAAATCATATAGAGTATTTTATGGTCAAAAATTTCCTTATATAATTGAATATCCCATAAAAAATGATTATTTTAGCAAATCGTTAGAGACTTTATCTTGGAGTGCACAATTAAGAAGATATCATAATGAGTACGATGTTGCACCAATAGTGGAGAACCCATTTACAGCAGTGACTATTTATAACAACTATGAGAACTCGGGAAGATTGATACCAATATTAAACAACGGAACAATCTCGCAGTTGTCTAAGTATCCAATAACAAAAGTAGATAACACACAAGAAGTTTTAGTGACATACGACAATTATAGATACAATATGAATTATTTCTACAATAGAGTCGATAACCCTAATAACCAAC
>CBFHPE010000145.1:0-3844 GCA_965657515.1 Sulfurovum sp. | reverse complement strand
TTCAAGTGGAAGTCTTACTTTCATTTTAAGTGTTTCGTGTCCACCTAACCATTGATCAAGTGTTTTACCGTTGATAGTCATTTCACCATTACCTGGAGTGATCCAAACTTTAGCGATAGCCGCTTTTCTTTTACCTGTTGCATAAATAGTAGCCATGATTACGCTTCCTTATTGATTTGTGCAGTATGTGGGTGTTCTGCACCAGCATATACTTTAAGTTTTTTAAGCATTGCTCTACCAAGTGTAGTCTTTGGAAGCATACCTCTTACAGCCAATCTGAAAAGTTTTTCAGTGTGGTTTTCTAACATATCGTCAAGTTTTTTACTTTTAGTTGAACCAAAGTAACCTGAGTGAGTAAAGTACTCTTTTTGCTCTAGTTTAGCACCTGAGAATTTTGCTTTTTCAGCGTTGATGATCACTACGTAATCACCACAGTCTACGTTTGGTGTAAATGATGGTTTGTGTTTACCTCTAAGAAGTGTCGCTACTTCAGTTAAGATACGACCAAAAGTTTTACCTTCAGCATCGATCAAAACCCAGTCACGAGTTACGTCAGCAGGTTTTAATACTGTTGTCATTTTCATGAATAATCCTTGTTTTTTAGAGTCTTAACTCTTTTTGTGGACGGATTGTACCCACTTAACCTTAAAATTTATTTAAATTAAGTTTATTTTAAGCTAATGAGCTCAATTCCTTCTTTTAAAAGATAAACAACCATTCCTTCTGTCTTTTTTCCCGTAATATTTGCGATGGCTTTTTTATAGTACCCTACCTGATTTTGATGTTTCACAGCATATTTTTTAGAACTTTTATAATCTATCACCACATTGTGATCTTCATACTCTAAAAGCAGATCGATCTGTTTAAGTTCACCCTCAAAACTCAGGGATTGCTCTTTACGTACTTTTGCATCTTGAAGCAAAGTTTGAAATGCTTGGTTTTCTATGAGCGCTCTGATGCGTTGTTCTATCTCTCTTATACCTTCAAAGCTTAATTGCTGTCCATATTTATTGTTCATCGACATCATCGCTGCAGTTAAACTATCCTCATCAAAGGTACCCAACATCTCTAAAGCATAATGCAACGCCGTTCCAAAGAGGATGGCTTCATAATCTTTATCTTCCTCTTCATCAGGTTCTGGCGTTTCCTGTGTTCCATAATTAGAAAGTACTACTGGTACACTTTTTTTCTCTTCCTCTACACTTGACTCTGCATGCTGAATGCTTAGTACACCGATGCTCAGAGTCTCCATGCCTATCTCATCAAAAACAGACTCTTTTGGTTTGCGTATAACGATCAAACCTTCAACTGCACGTGTGAGTGCGACATAGAGTACATTTTTACTGTCTTTTAATGCAGATCTTTTTCTCTCTTCCATGATCAGGGCATACATTTCATCAAAGTTTTCTCTACCTTTTGTTCTGTAGAGGATCTGGTCTATATATAGATTATCATTGTAATGATAGATGAGCGCAGACTTATCAGCGTTTTTTCGTGTCAATTTATCTAAAAGTATGACATACTCAAACTCCAAACCTTTGGAACCATGTACGGTCATGATCTTTGCGCCATGTATAGAGTTAGATGCCACAGCGATACTCGAACTTTTAAACTCTTCTACAAATGTAGGTATATCAGAAAAGGCAGAAGCAAACTCTAAAAGTTTTAAAATGTTCAGATCATCATCAAAATACCCAAACTCTCGTACCAGTCTGTCTACAACCTGCAAAGGAGACATGAAAGCAGAGAACCATGAAGTATCTACTTCTTCTAAAGTTTTTCCTACATTGAGAAGCATCGCCTGTGCATCTATCTTCTCTCCAAAGAAGAGATACTCACTCATGGCAACCAAAGCAGCTATTTTAGGCATATTTTTTAAAGAGGAAGATGTTTTTAAAAGGGTATGTATACGTTCATACTCACAGGCTTCCTGTAAACTCTGTCCATCTTTGTTCGTATGTACCAAAAAAGCGATCTCATCTACATTGACACCCAGCTCTAAAAGTTTTTTAGCCTGTGTCACTGCTTCATCTATGAGCTCCTCAGACTCTAGTACTTCTACATATCCCTCAGATGCTCCAGGTCTACTCTTTTGCGCAGCGTATCCTTCCATAGTGTGTTCAAACCAACGGTTAACCTGTTCCACCACATTTTTGGAAGATCTGTAGTTGGTATCCATCTCTTCTATATTGACACCATAGTTTTGGGCCACTTTATCAAACAACTCTTCTACCCCGCCACGGAAACGGTAGAGTGACTGCTTGGTATCTCCGACATAGAAAAAGCTCTTAAACTCACTCTGACCATGGCCTGAAAAGATCTCATCAATAAGAGGTTTGAGTAACAAAAACTGCAAGGTAGAGGTATCTTGAAATTCATCAAGCAGTATATGTTTAAACTTGGCATCAATTTTAAAGTATAAAAACTCTTTACTCATACTCTCATGCAAAAGTCTGTAAGTAAAATAGGTCAAGTCATCAAAGGTCAGTACACCTGAACCTTTGGCATTTGTTATAACAGCATTTTTATAATAATCATAGATATGAAAAAGGTTCTGTAAAACTATGAATTCTCTAGCCTTTGCCCATTTTGCCAACTCTGATTTTAAAGAGGCATATAGTACCTCTATCTCCTCATTGGCTACTTTCTTAAACCAGCTGTGTTCTCCTAAAGTCTCTTTTTCAAAAAGTCCTTTAGCAAAGAGTGCTTTGATACTCTTCGTTTCAAACTGTCCCATGCAACGTGCAGTAGCATCTACCTCTGTAAGTGCCTTGATTATTTTTAGACGTAAGGCATCACAGACTTTTTCCTGTTCTGCAACATGAAAGGAAGTCTCTTTTTGATCTGGTAAAAGTGGGTCCACTTTATAAAAGTTCTGCATCAGCTCAAAGATCTTTCCAAATCTTTTATCTTCGATATCCATGGCCAACTTTACTAAGTTAGAGAGTAAACCTTCAGCCTGCACCTCATCTAAAAAATGTTTCTCCAATGCATCTTCACCCTGCTCTTTAGTGACAAAGTCCGGTTCAAGCCCCAACTCCAAAGAAGCGGCACGTAAAATACCCGAAAAAAAACTGTCAAGTGTCACTATGTAAGAACTAGAAGCTAAAAACCGGGCTAAGACTTCAGGCTGTTTAGCTTCTAGTGCTTCTTTGCTTAATCCGGTTTGAACAACAATAGCATCTAAAAATGCTTCATTCTCTCCCAGGTTTCGTAAGGAGTCCACCACTCTTTGGCGCATCTCTGCTGCTGCTTTGTTCGTAAAAGTTGCCGCAAGTATGCTGTTAGGGGACTCTCCCATAAAAAGCAAAGAGATATAACGAACTGAGAGCGCAAAGGTCTTCCCGCTTCCCGCTGATGCAGAGTAGGCCAAATACGGTTTAAAACTCATAAATACTCTCCTCTTCCACACATCAAAGTAAACTCACACCATTTACATTTTTGGAGGTCTTCACATTTTTCAGCCACAAAACTCTTGGTTTGTTTCAGTGTGACGATATGCTCTTCTAAAAGTGTATTTCTCTCTTCAAGCAGTGTCACTTCCTGCATTTCTCCTCCATCTAGTATCTTTAAAAAAGCCAAAGAGACATTTTGGTATTTCCCTTCTAAGAGTTTCAGATAAATACTCATCTGGAAATCTGTGATCTTCTCAGGGTTGAGTTTTTTTGGTTCTTTATCCACATTTCCACTTTTATAATCCAACACCAAAGTATCTGTAGCATTTTGATCTATACGGTCGATACGTCCTTTAAAATTTAGTCCGCCTATGTTAGTAGTGAACTCTTTTTCTCTATGTATCACTCTCCACTCTGCTCCAAAATGCGCTATTTGGCTCTCTATGTAC
>CBFHPE010000144.1:0-3973 GCA_965657515.1 Sulfurovum sp. | reverse complement strand
GAGACATTAGTAGTAGCATCAAGAAGTCATAATATTTAAAACCTTATAAACTAACATATTTTATAAGGTTTTCCGCTGTAACGACGTTTGTAGGCTATAAATATGTACCTCTTTATCGAAAACCTTATAAAATGTTCCATATCGTTAGGTTTTATAATGAAATCGTGTTGAGGTAAAATAAAATTTTGTGTATTAACTTTGTATTAATAAACTTACGATAATATTTCCTTGTTAATAAAAATTATCATTAAGGAAATAACATGTTAGTAACTAAAAAAGCTCCAGATTTTACAGCAGCAGCTGTACTTGCGGATGGTCAGATCGTAGAAGATTTTAATCTTATGGAAAACCTAGGTGAAAAGGGTGCAGTACTTTTCTTCTATCCACTAGACTTTACATTTGTATGTCCATCAGAAATTATCGCATTTTCACACAGAGCAGCTGAATTTAGAGAAAGAGGCGTAAATATTATTGGTGTATCTGTAGATAGCCAATTTTCACACTTTGCTTGGAGAGAAACTCCAGTAGCTGAAGGTGGTATCGGTAGAGTTGATATGCCACTTGTAGCAGACCTTTCTAAGCAAATCGCTAGAGACTATGATGTTCTTCTTGATGAAGCAGTAGCACTTAGAGGTTCATTCCTTATCGATGCTGACGGTACAGTAAGACACGCAGTGATCAATGACCTTCCACTTGGAAGAAACATCGATGAGATGATCAGAATGGTAGACACTATGTTATTTACTAACGAGCATGGTGAAGTTTGTCCTGCTGGTTGGGTTAAAGGTGACGAAGGTATGAAAGCTGACACAGAAGGTGTTGCTGAATATCTTGCAAAACACGAGGGTGACCTGTAGTCAGGAAACCATCTAATTCCTAAGCTTTTTAGCTTGGGAATATATAGTTGAGTTTATGTTTGTAAATTTATCTATATATTCAAAGGAGAACTCATGACAGATTATGCCAACCTACTTAAAGAGAGTGGACTCAAAGCTACATTCCAACGTATGAATATCCTTGGAAGCATTGAAAAGCATGGCCATATGACCATCGATGATATTTATGATAAAGTCATTAAAACACATCCTTCACTTTCTCTTGCAACAGTTTATAAAAACATTATTTTGATGGTTGAAAAAGGTGTCTTGACCGAAGTACCAATCACGGGTAAAAAATCTAAATATGAGTTAGTAAAAGATGATCATATACATCTCGTATGTACAGAGTGTGGAGAAGTAGAAGACAGACCACATAATGAGAATGCAGATGCATTGTTTTCATCGATGACAAAAAATGAGAATTTCTCTCTGTGTAAACAACAGATCAATTTATATGGAGTGTGTAGTCATTGTCAGGAAGCTGTAGCCTCATAAGTTCAGCAGTAGGTTAAAATTTAAAAAGTACTTTATACTTTATTGCTTCTTTTTCAAGACTTCCAAAGTTTCGGCTATCTATACTTAAAGGGTCTGTCCCTTCTACAAAATAGGCATTTTTTTCAATAGATGTGACCTTTTTTATCATCATGCCATAATTATCTTTTTCAAAGACCACAGTATCATCTATATCGATATGTGTACCGCGAAATACTTTACGGCAAACAACCCTCTCACCATTTTTATAAAACGGGTAGAGAGAGTCGCCGGATATTTTAAAAAGTTGAAGCATTAAAGTACTGGATATACTACATCTTCATTTGGAGCATATGGTGACTTAGCTACTTTTGTTTCTACACCTTTTATTTTCCAAAAGATCTCTGCAAACTTGTTTACTTCTGCTAGAAGTTCCATCGCTTTTTCACGTGATGCATGCTGTTTTGCAGCTCCCCCTAACATCATAATGTTATGTGCAACAGTATGAATATCTGGATTAACAGCAAGATGCGGAGGTTTAATGAAATCACCCCAGATAATGTTTATCTCATTTTTACATTTAATAGCCTCAGTCTCTTTAACAGCAACGTATCTTGCCATATCATTATGGTAAGCTATATCATCAGATTTATCTGCTGCATTCATAAGGTCTACCATTCTTATCACTGAAAGTGCTGCGATCTGTGCAGCACTCGGATCGTATATCCCACAAGGCACATCACAATGTGCTTTTACTTCGTTTATATTAAACATTTTATATCCTTTTATATTATTTGATGGCGCATACTGCCAACTTAAATTACATCTGTTATCAGTAATCTAAATTGGGAGCATGTGCACCTCTTTGTGTTAGCATTTGGATCATATTTTGATTTTGATAGAGAAGGGCATAGTCCAATGCTGTATTGTCATGACAATCTTTTGACTCAATATCTATGCCTTCATCCAATAGCAGGGTCGTTATTTTCATATTGTTTTTAAAAACAGCATAATGTAATGATGGTAATCCTCCTGTAACAGGAGTTTGCAAGTCACATCCCATCTTTATAAGTGTTCTCAGTACTTCATGATGTTCATGATAGATACTCCAAAAGAGAGCATTACGGCCTTTTGCATCTGTGATCTCTAAATTGATCTGTGTTTTTGTTAAAGAGCTTATATCTTCATATGAATTTAGAGAAATAAGTTCAAAGAGTAAACACCAGCCTTCATCTGACTGATAGTTAATGTCAGCACCATTCATAAGAAGTTGATGCACTGTTTGTATATCTTCTGCATGAAGAATGAGTTCAGATGACAAAGCATCCTGCAAAGTATTACATGACATGTACGGCTCCTATTAGATTATATGTCCCTATACTCATAGATAATAAGCCTACAAGAAATAAGCTGTAACGTAAAGTATTGACAGATTGGATAAGCTTAGCGTTGATCAAATAGATCAGGTAGCCAAAGAATAAAAAGACGATACTTACCCCAACTATAAAGGCAAATACCATTTCTATACCAACTTGTTGATGAGAAATGATACTGAGTGTGACCAACATACCACGTATGCCACCTATACCCATGAGTAAACCCAATGTTATGATCATACCTTTGTCATGGCCGTGAGAATTTTTGTAATAGATATGGGTATGGTGATCTGAATCGTGTTCATGCGTGTCTAAACGTATTTTGTTGGCGAGAGCCATATAGATGAGATAAAGTCCCATCAGGACAATGACTGAAGAGGAGATAGTGTCTCCATATTCTAATAGGCTTTGATCAGCTATTTCTCCAACCAGAAGTGCAAGGAGATAAAGCATCGTACCGTGACCCAATGCAAAAAGCATAGAGATCATGAAAGTCTCTTTCTTTTTTTTACCTATAGAAAAAAGGGCAATAGCAGAAAGGTGGTCAGGCCCAAGCGCATGTAAAATACCATAGTAAAGTATGATAAGTAACCCGAGATCCATCTATTATTCCTTCTTATATTTTAAGTTTATAAATAGTAACTTTTTCAGTATAGTTATAAATTATAAAAATTAACTTAAGTAGGATAAAAAAGAAAATAAGAGTAATATTTAACGTTATTACTCTTATGAGGAAGTATGTGATCTATTTAAAAAGTGCTGAACCTACACGGACAAGATTAGATCCACATTTAATAGCCAATTGATAGTCAGAACTCATACCCATAGAACAGATAGTAGCACCTTCTTTTTGAAGTTTTTCATAGATGCTGTGTGTTGTCTCAAAACTTTGTTGTATAAGCGTGGTATCTTCACTGTGTGCACCTATGGTCATGACGCCTTTAAGGTTTATTTGAGGACAAGACTCTTTAATGGCTTGGTAAATGTCAAAAGCTTCTTCAGAACTTACACCGGATTTACTCTTTTCTTTGGCAGCATTGATCTGTAAGAGGCAGCTCATTTTACTGTCTTTAGCTAAAAGCTTTTTATTCAGTTCTGTAGCTAATTCTATACTGTCAAGTGACTGCATGAGTGTAGGGCGAAGGTCTATAAGGTTATTGATCTTATTTTTTTGCATTGTACCTATCATGTGCCATTCAAGTGGTAGGTCCTCTAGTGCATACATACGCTCTTTGAGTTGTTGCACCT
>CBFHPE010000143.1:0-4023 GCA_965657515.1 Sulfurovum sp. | reverse complement strand
ACGATACGTCCACCTTTGGTTGCGAGCATGATACCACTCCCCGTACCACAGAAACGACAGGCTGCTTTATCCCATCTCCACTTGGATTCTGCCTTGGCTGCTGCTGCTTGCGCTTCTTGTGGCACGGATATACCCACTGCACCTGCGGCTGCTACCGCTGCTGAATTTTTTAAAAAATCACGTCTATTTAATGACATTTTGCCTCCTTTTAAAATAAGTTTACATAATACGTTAACATGATTAGGTGGAGGTATTATTGATACGTATCAAGATTTTGTTAATTCTACAAATTTAAAACATTTTTATGAAAACAGTGTGTTTTTTTGATGCTTTAATTATAAGATTTAATCATACATAATGGTTCAAGTAAATGAATTAACTTTTTGCAACACAGTTTGTTTCAACAGTTCTTTGAAGTGCGGCTTCATTCATAATGGTCACTTTATGTCCGTTGATACTTATGATCTTTTCTTTTTTTAACTTGGTCAAAATACGGGAGAGTGTTTCTGGTGTGATGTTCAACATAGCAGCTATTTCCGTATTTTTAAGGCGCTCAAAAATGCTTGGATTTGCATGGAGTATGTCTGCAATCTTTGCTTCCGAAGAATAAACTGTCTCCTTATGCAGTAAATTTGAAAGCAGTTTCAATCTTCCTGCTAAAGCTTTCACCAATGCAGTAGAGAAATTCGTATTTTCTAAACAGGCATGAAATTTCTCTATGGGTAAAAGACCTATATACCCATCAGTTAAGAGTTCATAACTTGCCGGGAAAGGCATCCGCTCAAACGCAACAAAAAGTGCGATCGCTTCAGGTGCTTCAAAATTATGCATATGTATCTGTTTGCCTTTAGGCGCAGTTTTAAATAACTTTACAGAACCATCCAATAATATATAGAGATATTCACTCTCATCACCTTCATAAAATATTATGCTGCCTTTATCATATTGGTGAATGTGCACTTGCGATTGTAACTGGGCTAGTTGTATTTCATTGAGTGCAGAAAATAGTGGAATATCTTTAAGTGTAAACATAAATTAGAATCCTTGTTTTAAATCAAGTTTAAGTATACCATAGCAAGCTAATAAAATAAGAAATAATTATACCAATATAGAAAAAGTCACTTAAAGTGTTTTTGAAAATACTCCTCTACCAATGTATCAAAATACTTCATACGTTCTTTTCCTTTTGGCATCGTCACACGCAATGATCTCATTTTACTTAAAAAGGCACCCACATTGTCAGGGATACTTTTTTCAAAATATTGGCGTATCTGTTTTGCAAAAGCCGGAGAAGCACCTCCTGTAGAAAAAGCTATGGTGAGATCATCTTTTTTAACGTAGGAAGGAAATATGAAATCACAATACGCTGTATCATCCACAGAATTTACCAATACTCTGCTTCCCCTGGACTCTTCATAGATCTCTTTATGCATTTTCACAGTATCCGTAGCAACTATGACAATGTCAAAGCCTTTTATATCTCCATTTTGATAAGCTCTTTGTTCTAAAGTAAGCTGATATTTTTCTATCAAACTTTGGGCTTCTTCTTCTACTCTCAGTGCCATCACAGTGATCTTGTTTGTAAAAATGATCAATTTTTCAAGTTTTTCTGTAGCGATACTCCCTGCTCCGATCACCAAGACTTTCTGATCCTTTATATCCATAAACATAGGAAAATAAGACATTAAAATGCTCCTCCCAATGCTTCTCTCACCTTCACTACCTCTCCTACAACGATCAGTGCAGGTGTAGGAAGATCTTTTGCCTCTTCATAAATGTCTTCAAGCGTAGAGACCACGACTTTTTCATCTTCCAAAGTACCTCTGCTTATCACAGCAACTGGATATGAAGCAGGTTTTCCAATGGCCATGAGCTCTGTAGAGATCTTTTTTAGTTGATGTAAGCCCATTAAAAAAATAATGGTCTCATCTTGTCTAAAAGAACTCCAGTCAAGTTGGGCATACCCTTTCTGAGGTGCTTCATACCCCGTAACAACACGAAAAGAGACAGCTTTTCCTCTATGTGTGATAGGGATATTTGCCATCTCCGGTACTGCAATGGCTGATGTTACTCCTGGGATAAAAGTAAACGCTACACCTCTTGCTGCCAAAAACAATGCTTCTTCACCGCCACGACCGAACACCACAGAATCCCCACCCTTTAAACGTACAACTACATCATGTTCTTGGGCTTTTTCATAAAGTAAAGCATTGATCTCATTTTGCGGCAAGATGTGATGTTTATCCTCTTTTCCTACATAGATACACTCACATGATACTTTTGCTTCTTTAAGAATGTCAGGGTTTACCAGTCTGTCATAGATGATGACATCTGCCTTTTGTATCACACGTAGCGCTTTCACTGTCAGCAGTTCCATATCACCAGGACCTGCGCCGGTTAAATATACTTTTCCCATTATTTTTACTTTCGAACTGTTTTATTTTATTTTATCAAGATAATGTGATTTACTTGATAAAAAACTGTAAATCCCTAAGGATATAATGATCAAAGCAATCCCGATAATAAGATAAAGTGCATATATCATTTGTGAATAATCATGTAAAGCGATCTTAAATACTACCATCAAAGCTTCTATAGAAAGTGCAATAATAATAGCGATAGAAAACTTCGTCAATACATTGGCATCTTCAGCTTCTTTACTATAATTTTTAAAGAAGACTTCCCTTTCCAGGATCGTTTTAGCAAGGTCAAAAATAGCCAGTCCCAAAGTAAGTGCAACAATAGGTTTAAATATCGCATCTAGAGAAAAATCTCCACTGATAAATATACTTGTAATGTACCCGGAAACCGCATAGATGATAGCAAAAAATGCAAATGCCATCAGTGAAAAACCTACGGCTTTATAGAAAAATTTCGTAAACTCATTAAAGTTTTGATTTAACTCTACTAAACCTAATCTCCCTAATAGTGTTGAAAGTCTAAAGTCTAAAAAAATAAACTTATCTTCTTCTTTTTTCATTACCGTTATACAAGTGTGTCCCGTTGCCGAACTGATATATGGTGTACTGATAGAAAACTCATCATCTTTTTGCAGTACCTTAGTACTCATGTATGACCGACTTTTACCTTTTGCAGAAAGTTCTGTTTTATTTCTAAAAATATTTGCATCAAACTGCATAAAATCTTTATCTGTGATATATACCAACTCCATATAAGGAAATGTCTGAAAAACTTTTTGATAGTTACTTGATGTCTCTGCTAAGATCGAACCATTATTTTTTAATGTTGTAATAACAAACTTTTCAATATCTTCTTGGTTATCTTCATAAACTTTTATAAATTCTTTCATTTTTTTTCCTCTATCTTATACCATCCTATATCAAAAATTTTGTCTGGAAAATGATTACTCATCTTCCTTTGCAAATTTCTCGTAAAGGAAACTCAATATTGCTTCTCTACACCTGATATACTCTTCATCATGTTGAAGTTCTACCCTGTTTCTAGGCCGTTCCAAATTCACTTCAAGAATCTCACCGATAGTCGCTTCAGGGCCATTGGTCATCATGATCACTCTGTCACTAAGAAGTACCGCTTCATCTATATCATGTGTAATGATGATCACTGTATTTTGTACATTTTGCTGAATTCTCATCAAGTGTTCTTGAAGATTCGCTCTGGTTAAAGAGTCAAGTGCTCCAAACGGTTCATCCATCAACAACACATCAGGCTTTATAGAGAGCGCTCTTGCAATACCCACACGCTGTTTCATACCACCAGATATCTCTCCTGGAAGTTTGTCTTTTGCAGGATCCAAGTTTACCATGGAAACAAATTTCTCAACTCTGTCTCTAAGCGCTTTAGGGTCAAGTTCAGGCATTACTTTTTTAACAGCCATCTCAATATTTTCATACACAGTAAGCCAAGGAAGCAGTGAGTGGTTTTGAAATACCACAGCTCTGTCTGGGCCAGGTCCTTTAACCTCATGATCCTTAAGAACTATATCTCCCTTAGTTTGTCTATCAAGACCTGATATCATGTTAAGTAAGGTTGATTTACCACACC
>CBFHPE010000142.1:0-4121 GCA_965657515.1 Sulfurovum sp. | reverse complement strand
TCGGCTACGATCTTTACTGTAAAGTGCTGAGAAATAAAACCACACTAACACTTTTAAGACCTTTTGAAAAAGCCATTATAAACCATCGTATGAAAAAACTTTCAGGCAAAAATATCTGTCATCATTTTAAGGGATTTGAAAAAAGAGTTGGGGAAATACTAAAACATTATGAAGATGTTGATCTGGTGATAGAAGGACATTTTCATCAGGCAAAAGTTTTTGAGAGATATGTTTCCTTGCCTTCACAAGCCTGCCAACACAAAGTGGCTGTTGTGGAGGAAGGGGAGGTCGTTTTTAAGACTTTACAGTAGCTTCTACTGGCATTTTTTTTGCAAGTAGTTTATCTGTATAGAATGATCCAAACGGGATAAGTGATAAGATAGAATAAAGTGCAGTTTCTTTAAGTGTAAATCCAGCTTCTTTTTTCGCTTCAAAGATCTGGTAGATGAAAGCAAAAACAAGAAGACCGTGTAACATACCTACTATTCTAACAGCCATAGGGTAATCAAAACCATATTTCAATGGCATTGCTATAAATAACAATATGATAAATGAAATACCTTCTATTTTATTGATAAGACGGAACTTTTTTAATTCAGACATATATACTCCTAATTAATTTTTTTAGGAGTATAGCAGAAGATGTTTAATCCAATATTAATCAGAGATTAACTTTCTTTTTTTCTCTCAATATCTGCACCAAGAGCAGAAAGTTTTCCTTCAAGATCATCATATCCTCGATCGAGGTGATATATACGTCTTACTTTGGTCGTACCTTCAGCGATCAGTGCAGCTAAAACAAGTGCTGAAGAAGCTCTTAGGTCTGTAGCCATAACATCTGCTCCATAGAGGTGATCTACACCTTTTACTGCAGCAGTACTTCCTTTTAGCCAGATATCTGCACCTAGACGATTAAGCTCACTAACATGCATAAATCGGTTTTCAAAAAGACGTTCTTCAATGAGGCTTTCACCTTTTGCAATAACTGCAAGCGCCATGAACTGTGCTTGCATATCGGTAGGGAAGCCAGGATATTCGATCGTGATGAGATTGACAGGTTCAAGATTGTCTGTAGGGAAAATGGTAATAGTATCTTCGTGGAGTTCAAAAGTACAGCCCATGGATTCTAATTTATCTATGGAAGCTCTTATATGTTCATGGTTTACTTTTTTTAGTGTGATACTGGAGTTAGTAATGGCAGCTGCACATAGGTATGTTCCCGCTTCGATACGGTCAGGGATGATATCTAGTGTCTTAAAGTGCAGAGGTTTACCACAGTTTCCTTCTATTGTAAGCTCATTTGTTCCGATTCCTTCGATCTTAATACCTGCATCACGGATCATTTCACAGAGTTGAACCACTTCAGGTTCTTTGGCTGCATTGAGGATGGTTGTTGTGCCATGTGCAAGGGCTGCGGCCATGACGGTATTTTCTGTACCGCCAACGGTGATCTTGTCAAAAATGATCTTTGCACCCTTGAGTCCATCTTTTGCTTCAGCACGGACATATCCGCCTTTTATCTCTATGTGTGCACCCATAGCTTCCAATGCTTTAAGGTGAAGGTCAATAGGTCGTTGACCAATTGCACAACCACCAGGAAGACTGACCTCACACTCTCCAAATCTTGCAAGTAGGGGACCAAGTACCAAAATAGATGCTCTCATTTGTGAGACTATCTCATAGACAGCTTTTGTTGATGTGATGGTACCATTGTCTATTTGTGCTACAGTGTTATCATGGTCTACAGTTCCACCAAGCATAGTGAGTAATTTTAATAGTGTTCTGATATCCACAACATTTGGCAGGTTTGTTAACGTTACTTTTTTATCACTCAAGAGGGTTGCAGCGATGATCGGCAAAGCAGCATTTTTTGCACCTGAGATCGTGACAGAGCCACTTAATTTTTTACCACCGACAATTTCTAAATAATCCATCTATGTATCCTAAGTAGGGTTTTCATATCACCCATAATATATAAGAATAGATTTTATCTAAAGTATGGTTTATAGGTGCTTTGAGAGGTGTATATACTAAAAAATATAATTTTTTACATTAATAAATAGAAAAATTGATATTATTCACTATGATTTAATGATACTATAACTTAACCTACTGTATTATATTTAATAATATGTTTTTAGGAAGGGCTTTAAAGCCCGCAAATAGGGAAAAAGAATGTCAAGTAGTTTAGATAAACTTAAAGCACTTACCAGTCGCTTGGACGAAAAAATAGAAGAAAAAGAGAAAAAAACCCAGAAGGTTGCTTCTATTGTTCCGGAGATCAAAAAAAGTGTCAAAAAACCAGCAAAGATTACAGAAGTTAATGGTGATAATGTTCGAAGTGAGAATATCAAACGGGTAAAACAACTCTATGAGAAACTTAAAATATTTGAGAAATCACCGGATTTTGATCAAGTATTTATTTATAAAGCGATGAATATTTCTGGTATCGGATTGAAAGAAGAAGACTTTGCTCAAGTGCGTGAAGGGAAGTATATTCAGATCATTGCCATTACATATGAACCAGATAAAAATGGTAAAAAGAAAGCTAAAAATATCTCTTTAGGATATTTTGGTAAAGCTGAAACACTGGAAAATACACTCAAAAATGAGATCATAGAGTTTGTTTTACGCTGGCGCTATGAAAAAGCATTTCAAAATGTGGAACACTATAAAGATCTTATCGCCAGAGTTGAAGTACCCTCTGATACACTATTTTAGCAGTAGTGTATTTTTTGGTTTTCCTAACGATTTACTAATTAAAAATTTGCTACAATTGAATCCTGAATTTACTACTTAGGACAATAATGCATCTCGAACTTACTCCCGAAGCACTTTTAACACAACTTGGCTATACAAAAAATGATCAGACACTCAAACAGATCACTGATATCATTGAAAATACAAAAGGTTTTGAGAAATTTGCACATCATATTCCATCATTTAATGATGCTTTAGCTGTAGAAAAAGCTTTTATAGCGATGTCAAACTCAGAAGATCATCTTAAGATAAAATGTGAAGAGGATCCATCAGCTGATAACCTTTCTGCATTTAATAACCTGGTAAAACACTGGGCAGATAAATATAAACTTGAAATTCAAAAAGTAGATAACAAAAACACTTACTATATTCTCGGTCTTAACTAATACTGTATGCCTCTTAGCTCCCTCAATGAAGAGCAGCTGAGTGCTGCTACAGCACCCCTAGGACATAATCTTATTATAGCCTCTGCAGGTACAGGTAAAACCTCTACAATTGTAGGTCGTATCGCACATCTTTTGCAAAGCGGTGTTGCACCTTCAAGTATTTTACTTCTTACTTTTACGAACAAAGCAGCAGGGGAGATGATAGCCCGTCTTGAGCGGTATTTCCCTAAAAAGGTGGTAAGTAAGATAGAGTCTGGAACGTTTCATGCTGTCTCTTACCGTTGGCTCAAAGAGATCTATCCGAACCTTGCACTGAAACAGCCTGCTGAACTTAAAACACTTTTTAGAAGTATCTATGAAAAACGCAACTTTGAACGTATGAATCTCTCGGTACAGCCCTTTTCTGCTACCTATCTGTATGAGATGTACTCTTTGTATCAAAATGCCTCATTGGAGACTTTTGATGTATGGTTCTTAGAGAAATATCCTGACCATGAAGTGGTGATGGATGTCTATCTTGATATCACACATGAATTTGAAAAAGAGAAGATAGATTATGGTTTTGCCTCGTTCAATGACCTGCTGTTGCGAATGAATGCCCACCTGAAAGAAAATACTATACCTTTTGAAGAAGTACTCGTAGATGAATACCAGGATACCAATACCCTACAATCTGCCCTCATAGATACGCTCAAACCACGCTCACTCTTTTGTGTGGGGGATTATGATCAGAGTATTTATGCTTTTAACGGTGCGAACATTGAGAATATAGCAACATATTCACAACGTTATCCTGATGCTTCCGTCTTTACACTGAAGACAAATTACCGTTCAACTGCACCCATACTTTCTCTTGCCAATCGTGTGATAGAGAGAAATGAACGTATCTATCCTAAAAAGCTTGTGGTTGGTCGTGTGGTAAAGAGTATACCTCCTAGATTACTGATGTATAATGATCTCTTTGAACAGTACCAG
>CBFHPE010000141.1:0-4134 GCA_965657515.1 Sulfurovum sp. | reverse complement strand
CGTTTTGAAAAAGTCATTAATACTTTGTAGTTTAGTTGTATCATCATTGCTATATGCAGATGAGTTAGGAGATATCTTATCAGAGAATAAAGCACGAATCTTTGATTATCAATTTGAAAGTAATGAGTTAGAGAGTGATATTCTTTCAAGAAGTTGGGTGAATCCTGTAACAATAAAGTACAGAAAAAATTATTCTACCCAATTTGTAGATCGGACCACAGATACTGGCAATTTTTCCATTGTTGTAGATCAGCCTATATTTAGATCCGGTGGGATCTATTATGGTATTAAGTATTCTGAAGCGCAGAGAGATGCCAATATTGCAGAGCTGAAACTTCAAAAACGTACTATGATCGGAGATGCTGTCTCAATACTTTTCAACATGAAAAAAACAAAGCTTGAACAGCAGAAAATGAAGTTTCAGATAAAAAATGACACGATAGATATAAGACAAAAACGTGACAGTTACGAATCTGGACTTTTAGACAGCAGCTTTTTGGACCAGGCTATTTTAAAAAAGAGCCAGGATGAGACAACTTTGCTTCAGTTGGAATTGAGTTTGATGGAACTTCAACAACGTTTTTCACTTTTGAGCGATAAAAATCCACATGACCTAAAACTGCCTGAATTAAAATTGATAAGTAAAGATCATTACAGAGAAGAGAACCTTGAGTTAAAAAGAGACCAGTTGCGTGCAGAACAATCCGGATACAATGCAAATGTAACATGGGCAAAATACCTGCCAATGGTTTCTCTTCAGGGACAGTATATTGATGGAGATCTTAATCCTCTTTATTTTAATCCCAATCTTGAAGAAAAATACTATAACTATGGGTTTTCTGTTTCTATGCCACTTGACATCAATTCCTTTACAGATATTGAAGCCAGTAAAGTACAAAAGCTAAAAGCGGCAGTTGAGGTTCTTGATAGAAAAGAGACTGTAGATGAAGAGTACGCGTGGATCTATAACAGCTTAACTATATTGGATAAAAAGATAGCTTTGGCACGCAAGGATGAGAAGGTATACAAAAATCTATTTACACTCACGAAAAATCTTGCAGAGGCTGGTGAAAAAACATCTTTGGATTCGGATATCATGTATAACTCACTTCAAATTAGAAAAATAGACCAAAGAATTTACAAGATAGATAAACAGGTTCATCTCTTAAAACTTTATGTACGGGTGGAAAATGTACTTTAGCGAGTATATGGATGAGTGGCTCTATGGTGAAGACGGGTACTATAAAAAATTCAAAGCCATAGGTAAAGGTGGAGATTTTTACACAGCAGTAAGTACAAGTTCTTTTTTTGGGGCGAGTATAGCAAACCATTTTTACACTTTGTTAAAAGAAGTAAAAGCTGACAGAAATGGTTGGCTGATAGAGATAGGCGCACATCAGGGTTACCTGCTTTGTGACATGATACAGTGGCTTTACTCTTGTGATCCTACATTGGTACAAACTCTCAAATTTGGCATCGTGGAACGTCAACCTGAAGTACAGAAAGCACAGCTTGCTTATATACAAGAGCGTTTTGGTGATGACATTAAGATCACACATTTTGATGATATCTCTGACGTTGAAGTAGACTACGCATTTGTAGTAGCCAATGAGATCTTTGATGCTTTCCCCTGCGAGCTTCTAAAAGATGAAAAAGTTGCTATTGTAAAACAGGATTTCATCGAGTGGGAAGAGGCTCCTGCTCAGATGCTTACTTGGGCAAAAAAACACCATTTGATACAGGGTGAAATAGCAGTAGGTTATGAAGAGTTTGCAAAACAGATGGCATCAGGCATCAAAAAATGTGATTTTGTGACCTTTGATTATGGGGAAAAATATGTACGTAATGATTTTTCTATACGTGTATATAGACAACATGAAACCTTTCCTCTCTTTGATGAAGGTCTTGTTCTTGGTGAATCATTCAAACAAGACGATATCACCTATGATGTGAATTTTGGGCATGTGATTGAAGCATTTGTATCAGAGGGTTTTGAAGAAGTAGATTATGAGACACAGGCACGTGCGCTTATACGTTTTGGTATTATAGATATTTTAGAGCAGTTCTCCAAGCAGACCACAGAGGCACGTTATGCGAGGGAAGCAGATAAGATCAAAACCCTCATATCACCCACTATGATGGGTGACAGGTTTAAAATGGTACATTTTAGGAAATAGTCAGCTGTTTTAAATTTAGCTGCTCATGGCCTTGATCATTTGGCATCGTTTGATCGATGCTTCTTCTGAACCGAACATCGCTGTATATTTATCAAATTTTTCTTGAGTGATCATGGCGATACACTCTTCTTTATTCATTTGGTCTGATGTACTTGCCGTTGTAGATACTTTTTCTTTTTTCTTCTTTTTATCTTCAGGATACATGTATGCAGCTTCATAATTTGTATCTTTTACCTCTTTGGGTTTATGTGTACTTTTTGGTGGTGGGGGTAAAGTTTTTTTAGTTTGAGTAACCTCTTTTTTTACAGGCGCAGGAGCAGGTGCTTCTGCTTGTGATCCACAGGCAGATAAAAGAAGCATAAAGAGTGGCAGGGTCAAGAGAGTATATTTCATAAATTA
This sequence comes from Sulfurovum sp., assembly GCA_965657515.1. Taxonomy (GTDB): domain Bacteria; phylum Campylobacterota; class Campylobacteria; order Campylobacterales; family Sulfurovaceae; genus Sulfurovum. The sequence continues at coordinate 1,558 of CBFHPE010000141.1, read as the reverse complement.
TTCCTTTTTAATGATATTGTATTATAAATTATTTAGGTTAATCAATGACGACAATGGCAATAGCAAATCCGCCGTCATGGCTGATGGAGAGTGAAGAGGTTTTGATATTATGTATCTTTTGTGCTTCATTTGTAAGTCTAAATGCCGGTGCACCACGATCATTTTTACTGAGGATGATGTCATGAAATGCCAGTTGGGAACCAATACCACAACCAAGTGCTTTGGAGATAGCTTCTTTTGCTGCCCAAAACCCTGCTATGGATTCTACTTTTTTCGCAAGCATGATCTCGTCACTGTTTAAAAATTTCATTTTAAATTTGTCACCAAACTTGTCCAGTGATGTTTCTATTCTGCTGATCTGTATAATATCTGTTCCAATGTTCATAGCAGTAGTGTAGCAAAAAAATAGTTATGAACTAGTGTTTTACTTTATAAGGTCTTCGTTGGTGGTCACAATGTATATCACATCCACTCAACTACTTTAGAGACTTCATCAGCTACAAAACATTTTACTTTTGTTTTATCTATAGGTTTATTTGGAATGACCGCTTTTGTAAAGCCTTGGGTCTCTATCTCTTTTAGGCGTTGTGCAAGCCCTGATACTTCTCGTATCTCTCCAGTAAGACTCACTTCTCCCAGAAATAAAGACTCTGCACTGAGTTCTCTGTTCCGGTAAGAGCTTAATATCGCTGCTATTATGGCAAGGTCTGCTGAAGGCTCATTTATCTTGATACCGCCAGATACATTGATGAAAACATCATAGGTACCTAGTGGAAGATCAAGTTTCTTTTCCAAAAGAGCAAGGATCATTCCGAGACGATTGTTGTCAAAGCCTGTAGAACTTCGTTTTGCATGCCCGTATGACTCTGATACCAAAGCTTGTACCTCTATGATAATAGGGCGAGACCCTTCCATAATGACCGTAAGTGCTGAACCTGACTGAAGCTTTTCTTTGTTAAAGAATTTACCGGCCATACTTTTAGCATCATTCAAACCCTCTTTATTCATCTCAAAGATACCCACTTCGTTGGTTGCTCCAAAACGGTTTTTAAAACCTCTTAGGAGCCGTAGGTCAGAATTCACATCTCCCTCAAAATATAGTACAGTATCAACCATATGTTCAAGAACCCTTGGCCCTGCTATGGAGCCATCTTTAGTGATATGACCAATGATGAAGATGGGAATATGTAAAGATTTGGCTATACGCATAAGCTCAAAGGTAATGGTGCGTACCTGTGTCACTGAACCAGGTGCAGAAGGTGTTTCATCTGAATAGAGAGTTTGGATGGAGTCAATGACGATGAGTTCATAACTGTTGTTGGCTATTTCAGAGAGAATGGCAGAGAGGTTTATCTCTGGTAATAAAAAGAGGTTGTCATGATTTGCCTCGAGTCTATTGGCACGAAGTTTGATCTGACCTGCTGATTCTTCTCCGGATACATAGAGGACCTTCTTACTTTCTCTTGCAAGATTTCCTGCTATTTTAAGTAAAAGGGTTGATTTACCTACACCGGGACTTCCTCCTATGAGTGTCAGTGAACCTGGAACGATACCTCCT
>CBFHPE010000140.1:0-4287 GCA_965657515.1 Sulfurovum sp. | reverse complement strand
AAAAACCTTACCGTATCTCACTCTTTGATGAAGAGGTAGAGAGCATACAGCATTATGACGAAAATACTCAAAAACGTTCAAGTGAGGAGTTAGAGTCTTTCCATTTTACACCAGCATTTTTAGCACTGAACAAAACAGAGTATGAAGCACTTAAAAGTAGAACAGAACGAAGTGTCTATGATACCTTTGTAAAAGATATAGACTCTCTTGGTCTTTGGCATTTGGATGATCTAGGTGAAAGTGCATTGGAACAGTTCGACCCTGTCTTAGCATCTGTGTTGGATGATGAACTCAAAGAGATCTATGAACTGGATGCACCACTTGTGCCGAGAAAATCATTTTTACTCCCTTCTATTCCTGAAGGAAGTAAATACCGTGACTTGGAAGCTGTACAACCCAATAAACTTTTAGAGTCTCATAAAGAGAAAAAGATCACGATCCTTGCTAAAAATGAGAGTATCGTACGTGGTTCCCAGCTTGATTCATTTGAGAACATAGAGTTTAAATATCAAGACGGTATTGTAAATCTATTGGGTGCAGATAGACTGATACTTTCTTTGAACAAACCTATCAAACGTAAAAAAGTAAAAAAAGCCTCCATTATCTTAGATGAGTTGAAGCCGGGTGATTATATCGTGCATGAGAATTATGGTGTGGGTATCTTTAAAGGGATAGAAAAAAGAGATGTTCTAGGTGCCACATCTGAGTTTGTGGTGATGTTTTATCAAAACGAAGATTCTTTACTTATACCAGTATCTAGTCTTGAAGTCATAGACCGTTATGTGGCAGAAGGTGGAGCATTACCTATACTCGACAGACTGGGGAAAGCAAGTTTTAAAAAGCTTAAAGCCAAAGTCAAAGAGAAACTTTTTGCCATTGCTTCTCAGATCATTAACCTCTCTGCACAGAGGCACTTAAAAAAAGGTATTAAGTTTAAACAAAACATGGAAGAACATGCCATCTTTATGTCTGAAGCAGGGTTTGTACACACTGAAGATCAGGAACGTGCCATTAATGATATGTTGGATGATCTGAGTTCAGGTAAGATGATGGACAGACTGCTCTCAGCTGATGTAGGTTTTGGTAAAACAGAAGTAGCGATGAATGGGATGTATGTTGCTGTAAAAAATGGATATCAGGCAATGATGATAGCACCTACTACACTGCTCTCTTCACAGCATTATAAAAGTCTCAAAGAGCGTTTTTATGAACATGGAATCAAGGTAGCAAAACTAGACAGGTTTTCAACGACCAAAGAGAAAAATCTTACACTGAGGGGACTTGAAGAAGGAACTATAGATGTAGTGGTGGGAACGCATGCTCTTCTTAAAGCAAAGTTTAAAAACCTTGCGCTTGTGATCATAGATGAAGAACATAAATTTGGTGTCAAACAGAAAGAAGCACTTAAAGAGATTGCAATAGATGTGCATTTATTGTCCATGTCTGCTACACCGATTCCTCGTTCCCTTAACCTTGCCATGTCAGACGTGAAGTCTTTCTCAGAGATATTGACACCTCCAACGGAACGTCAGGGAGTAAGAACCTTTGTGAAATCTTATGATGATAAGGTCATCAAAGAGGCCATCATGCGTGAAATGCGTAGAGGCGGACAGATATTTTATGTCTTTAATTCCATCGCCGGTATTGAAGAGAAGAAAAAACAATTGCTTCAGATACTTCCTAAACTTCGTATCGCAGTATTGCATTCAAAGATCTCTGCAAAAGAGACTGAAGATGAGATGATGCTCTTTGAAGATGGAGAGTATGATGTACTTCTCTCTACTTCTATCGTAGAGTCAGGTATCCATATGCCTCATGCCAATACCATGATAGTGGATGGCGCAGATAACTTTGGTATAGCAGACCTGCATCAGCTTCGTGGACGTGTAGGGCGTGGAGGCAAAGAGGGGTACTGTTATTTTATGGTAACAGACAAAGAACGATTAACTGACAATGCCAAACGTCGTTTACTTGCCCTTGAATCCCACTCAGATCTGGGAAGCGGTGCAGTACTTGCTTTTCATGACCTTGAGATACGTGGTGGTGGAAATATCATCGGAGAAGCACAGTCGGGACACATCAAGCAGATAGGATACTCACTTTACCTACGTATGCTTGAAGATGCTATTAAAGAGCTCAGTGGACAAGATAAAGAGGTCGCACAAAATATAGATATGAAACTCTCCGTTGATGCATATCTTAATGAAGAACTCATAGAAGAAGACAGGTTACGTTTAGAACTATACAGGCGGCTTTCTTTATGTGAGAGTACAGGTGAAGTTTACGAGATAGAATCTGAGATAGCAGACAGATTTGGTAAATTAGATACCATTACAAGACAGTTCATCGATGTGATCGTGATGAAAGTACTGGCACGCGGGAAAGGTATTTCTAAAGTCTCTTCATATGGTGAAAATGTCTTTATAGAATTTATCGAAGAGGGTAAAGAGAGAGTGACCATGAAATCTCCAAGTAAAGATGATGATGACATCATCGCAACAGCGATGGGATACTTGAAGCGTTCTTAATGTTTCTGGCTAAACAAATTGAGGGTTTTTGGGTGTTATAATAAAATATGAATTATAAAACACTTTATGAGAAAACTAAAGATCTTTCTTTACTTTTAGTAGAAGACTATGAACCTTTACGAAATGACATGACAGAGATCTTAGAGGACTTATTTAAAACAGTTGTCGTGGCATCGAATGGTTTGGAGGCATTGAAGTTTTATAGAGATTATGCACAAGAGCATGGTAAGAATGTTGATATTATCCTTACCGATATCGTAATGCCTTATATGAATGGAGTGGATCTTTGTGAAATTCTTCGTAATAAGGATGAAGGACAGCCTATCATTGTCCTCTCTGCATATACGGACAGTGAATACCTTGTGAGACTTATTAACCTGGGTATCGCGCAATTTATAAATAAGCCGATTGAACCGGATAAACTTTTAGAAACCCTTTACAGTGTTGCGGAAAAACTTCAAATAGAAGAGGTGCCTGTTTCTTTAAGTAACTTAGTTGATCTTGGGGATGATATACAATGGAATAAAAAGAAAAAGATATTGTTGCGGGAGAAACTTCCTGTTTCTCTGACTCTCCATGAGAGTATTATGATGCAGCTTTTGTAGAGAAGAGTGAAGAAGTTTGCACCTCTGATGAGATCATGCACTATTTCTATTTGCAAGGCATAGACTTAAGTGAAAAAAATATTCGTAACCTGGTTTTTAAAGTACGTAAAAAACTTCCCAAAAAGGCTATAGAAAGTATTTATGGGTTAGGGTATAAGCTTATTCCTCTACTTCCTTTCGAGGGAAAGTAAGCTCAAAACAAACGCCCGAAGAGATGTTTCTCATTAGAAGAGAGCCATAATGATGATCCTCCATGATAATCTTTGACATATAGAGTCCCAGTCCTGTTCCCATTGTATTGTTCTTAGTACTGAAATAAGGTTCAAAAATGTGTTTGGCTGTTTCCTCTTTAATCCCCCCACCATTGTCACATACGCTTATCGTATAGCTCAGTTCTTTGTGGAATGTACTTATCATTATTTTTGGGTTAAGGGTTTTTTTCTCCAAAAAGTTGTCTTCACTGTTTTTGATCAAATTCAAAATAACCTGCATGACTTCATTAGGGTACATCATCAATTGTTCCTCTGTCTTAAAATCACTTAGCACCTCAATATTATTATTTTCTAGAGATTCTTGAACAATGTTAAGTGCATTTTCAATAGGAGAGTTGAGTGAAGTAAGCTCTTTACTTTTTCCAGGATTAAAAAAGTTTCTAAAGTCATCAGTTGTATGTGCAAGATAATTTACATATTCTAAAATACTTTCATGTTTCCTCTCAAGATAGGTGATGAACATTTTCTGTTCAAGAGGATCGGATAGATCAAATTTTCCACTGTCTATCTTTATCTTTATACCCATGATGGCTGAGTTTATAGCACCAAGTGGCTGTTTCCATTGATGTGAGATCATACTTAGCATCTCTCCCATTGCAGCCATCCTGTGTTGCTGTACCAAAAGTTCATCTTTTTTTTGTAAGTCTTCAATGTTATCTTTGACACGATTTTGGAGCCGTTTGTTGTACTGTCTCAGAGCATACTGACTTAGAATCAGTAGCAGTGCAATGAGAAGAAAAGGTAAAAGGATCTTCCAAAACGTAAGTACATTGGAATCTGACTTCTCAAACTTAACAGTGACCCACTGATTCAATATATCGTCTTTGGTACTTTCTTTTGTGATATCTATAGCTTTGTTTAGAATCCCCAGTAGAAGGGGTT
>CBFHPE010000139.1:0-4396 GCA_965657515.1 Sulfurovum sp. | reverse complement strand
TACCGTATTGTCTAAAAGTTCTTTGATGACTATAAATCCAATAGATAGAAAAGCACCAAGCAAAGTAAATAAAATCACAATTAGCTTTTTATAGCTGGGGTTTGGAAAATTGGGAAATTTTGCAGGTTCAAAAAGTTTAAAATCTTCTTTACTTGAACCTATAGACATTTTTAAATCATATAATCGCTTGGAAACAATACTTAATTGTTCTTCTGCTTCTGTCTTTTGTCTTTCAAGCTGTACGAATTTTTTATTTAATGTGTTTAATTTTACAAGTTTCTCTTTAATACGTTGGATCTGTATATCAAGTGACTTTTCTATATTTTGGGCTGTAATGTATTTTACTTTGGTTTTGCCTAGTACTATTCTTAATTCGCTTTTCATAGGGTTCGTACCATAGGTGATTTCATCGGCTTCTACGGTTTTTGCTTCATTAATGGTATTTTGTATTTGACTAACCTCACTTTTGAGCATTTGTATTACAGGATGTTCATCTGTATAGACTTCCTTTTGTCTGTTCAATTCTTTTTGTTTCATCTCTAAGGCTTTTTTATAGTCAGAACGAACTGAATAACGTAGTTTCACCTCTTCGGGTAGATTTTGCATGGAATCGCTGACGGTTTTTATACCTGTTGTATATTCAGTTATGTCAATTTGATTTTGTAGTTTTTGTAGTTCAAGTTTATTTAAAAGTATATAATTATTCTCTATTTCATTCTCTAGAGAAGATAATTTATTTCCTTTCAAAAATGCTGCCATGGCCTCTTTTGCTTGATAAAGATCTTTTTCTTTTTTTTCTTTATTTTTATTATAGTAGTCATAAATACGTTCAATCGCGGCATTTTGAACGGTATAAAAGTTCTCAATAAAAATTTCACTCAAGATATTTGCACCTTTAGCGGCTAACTCTTGATGTGGCGTTGTAAAAATGATCTCGACTATATCAGAGTTTCTCCCTCTTTTAATTTCAAATTGTGAGAAAAGTGATTCAGGAGTGGTAGATGTATTCAAATCTAATCTTCGAATAAGTTCTGACAAATTGGAACGTGTACGTATGGTTTCCAACGCTGTTTCATAATTGAAGTCTTGAAACTGATAAGGTACATCACTCGATTGAGATATTTGTTTGCTGTAGCGTATGATCTTACTTGTGGCACTCCATGATTTAGACTCTTTCTTTATTGCTATGAAGCCACCCAATACAGCAAAACCTATGGTACTGATTAAAATATAGAGCATATTTTTACGTAGTGCTGCAATAATACGATAGGGTTCTATAAGAAAGATACTCTCTTTGATATGGTTACTTGTTTCCACTATGTAAAAGTTCCTTTTCCATGGTTTTACGGATATCTGTAATACTTGTGATCCCATCATCAATCATCGTAGTACTCAATAAAATGGCATTGGAAGCTTTTGCATCAGGATGATAACCGTGCATACCGGCAATAAGGTTTTTACCGAAGTAACTTGGATTGATCATAACCCCAGGGTTCATTACAAAAAACAGGTCACCAAATTTTCCATCTTCAAAGTAGGTTTTTACCTTTTTAAGTTCATTATCATCTAAGATAGACCCTGTGTTGATCGTTTTCAGCTTCTCAGTGATTTTTTCTTGTGCGGAGCTGTTTTTGAACCAGAACCTTGCCATACTTGAATCATACATCGCAACATAATCTTGACCATATTTCAACCCGAGACTATCTATATCTGCTATTAGGTCATGTCCTGCTGTGACATCAGCCATACCATGATCACTAAAGACATAAAGGCTTACTTCATCATATTTTTCTTTTGCCTTATGATAAATGGCACGAATTTCTTTATCGAGCCATTTTATCTTTTCACCTATTTTCTCACTTTGAGTACCATGCATATGTAATGCTCCATCAAGACTGGGAAGGTAGAGCCAGGCAAATTCTATCTCTGATTCTTCTATTTTTTGATGCATGTCTTCAAGATTATATTTCTCTGACATTCTCCAGTCTGATGCATGATAAGGAATATTGTTTTTGACGCAATGATCAAAAATAGTATTAAAAGGTGCACCTGGCACAAAATAATCTTTTTTTTCTGTAAAATCAAAATAACTTAACTTATCAAAAGGGATTGAGTAAAGTTGAAAATAGCCAGTATAGCCATGAACTTTCTTTACCAGTTTACTTAACATATTTCTTACTCTGAATCGATCAAAAAATGAAGGCAGGAACGACAGTACTTTCATCCATTTGAACGGAGAGTTGTCTGAATAAAAAAAGAGTGATGCCTGTTTATGTTCTTGCGGATATTGTCCTGATAAAATGGATGGCAAACAAGTATTTGTAAATCCCAATACAGACTTTAGTGGTTTAGCGTCAACCACAATGTCTTCTAAAAAATCAGAATGTTGTTTATAGATCTCATACCCAAATGCATCAATAAATGTATATATTGCAATTTTTTTCATATGTTAACTCCTTTAATGATGACAGTATAAAAGATATGATTGCAGATACTTTGCATTCAAAATGAACAATAATATTTATCTTTAAAGCCTCACTATATTTTATGGATCATTTAATTTCATGTATACATTTGAATAATGCAAAGTATCTGCAACAACTTGATTTACAATCCAAATAATCAATTGTTAAAAAGGGATAATATGAAAAATGTTTTATATATGAAAAATGCATTATATATAGATAGACCATTTGAAAATGAAATAGGTGGGGATAAAAATAGAAGTAGATATTTGTATCAAACTTTGGAAAAAGATACAAACCTCTATTTCTGTGTAATAAAAGATCCATTTGAATCCATTGAAGTGCACTCATCTTTAGAATTAGCTATATCTCCAAAGACAAATATATTTCTTCCAGAAGCAATAGCAAAGTTTTCTCAAGAGTCTATGCGCCAATTTGTGGATTTTATCAAGCAGAATGAGATCACAGAGCTCTATTTTCGCACCATAGCTTATAGTATGCTTGCTATCTATGTGAAGAATTGTATTCCAAATCTAAATATTGTCATAGATGCAGACTTGATCTTATCTAGATTGATGAAACAGGCTTGGAAAAATAATAGATCATTTAAGAACAGATATTATTTTATTGAGAGCTTAAAGCTCTCGTCATATGAGAAAACTCTATATAAAAATAATTTTACATTTCTATTTTCTAATGAAGAGGAGTGTGATCGAATAAAAGAAAAATATACATCCTGTAAAGTAAGATATTTACCAAATACCACAGATCTAACAGCAAAAAATGTAGCTTCTCCTGCAAATAATGTGATACTTTTTTATGGTTCTATGGATTCTACGGCCAATAAAGATGCATATGCATTTATTGAAAACATTCTTTACGATGAGGTAAAGGATGCATTAGAGTTGTATGATTATGAGATACATGTTGTTGGTAAAGGATGTGATGCGCTTACACCCTCTAAAAATAAACGTCTTAAAATTATAGGAAAAGTAGATTCAATTGAATCAACTATTCAGCAAAGTTCGTTTGTATTACTTCCAATATTTATAGCGTCAGGAACAAATACCCGTGTAATAGAAACGGCAATGTCTGGCCGTGCTTTAGTCACTACTCCACTAGGTATGGAAGGTCTGTCACATCAAAAAAATGAAGAACATATAGCTGTAAATCTAGAAGATATGGTTATTAAAATTAAACGCTTAATACAAGATAAGAATCATTGTATAAAATGTGCAAAAACACTGCAAAAAGAAATTGTCACTTCGTTTTCATATGAAAAATTTAAAAAATCTTTACATAAGATCATAGAAGAGTCATCTAAAGAAAAAATCTCTCTTGTGCATGTGCCTAGACGTTTTACAAAAAAATCATGGGGTGGTACTGAAACGGTCATTATGAATAGTGCAAATTATCTTAGTCCACTTGGTTATGAGTCAATAATATACACATCAAAAGCTCTAGATAAAACTTTTAAAGAAACTATGAATTCTGTTTTAATCAAACGTTTTAATTATTTCTATCCATTTTTAGGTTTAAGCAAAAAACAAAAAAGAGGATTTGATGCCATAGGTGGAAATCTATTTAGTTTTTCGCTTTTGATCGCACTTTTTAGGAATAAAAATATGGACTTGATACATTTACATACACTCAAACGTATGGGGGGAATCGTCCGAACTATTGCCAAATGGAAAAATATACCTTATGTGATCACGCTTCACGGAGGCTATTTCAATATAAGTTCAGATGAAACACACCATCGTGAAAAGCAGTTGAAAAATGGATTTGAATGGGGCAAATTACTAGGTTGGATGTTCGGTTCTAGAAAAGTATTGGAAGATGCACACGCAATTATTACTCTCTCTAAAGAGGAATATGAGAAGGCATATACAATATATGGCAAAAAGGTACGTTATCTTTCAAATGGAGTA
>CBFHPE010000138.1:0-4420 GCA_965657515.1 Sulfurovum sp. | reverse complement strand
TTTCCAAAAAATTCATCTTCACCGTTAAACCCTGCACGTTTTGGTGTACTTCCTGTACATACGATAACCGTCATAGCTTCTACTGTCTCTCCACCTTCAAGTGTCACTGTAAAATGCTCACCTGTTTTAGCTACAGATTCAACTTTTTTCATCTCATGTTTGAGTCCAAAATGAAAACACTGCTTTTGCCAGGTATCCATGAAGTCCATACCTGTTTTATCATGCTCGAAAAATCCCGGATAATTTTCTATTTCAGAACTTTGAGTAATCTGCCCGCCAGGCATCCCCATCTCAAACATGGTCACGTTTTGAAGTCCACCACGTGTTGCGTAAAGTCCTGCAGTTAAGCCCGCTGGTCCGCCACCAATAATTGCACAATCTAACATTTTTTATTCCTTATAGAAAAAGTAAAATATTTAATCAAATAGTAACTATTATACAATGAAAATACTTGGTTAAAAATTTTAAGTTATTGTATCTAAAAGTAGGTGTAAAAGAAGTGTACTGAAGAGGAAAATTCCTCTTCAAATGCAGAATTTATAGTTGTGCGTTGATTTTTTCAGCAAATGCATCTTTAGAAGCTGCACCAACCATTTGGTCTACCAATTCACCATCTTTGAAGAAAAGAATAGCTGGGATAGATCTGATACCGTATTTAACTGCGATCTCTTGTTGCTCATCAGTATTTACTTTACAGATTTTTGCTTTTCCATCAAAATCTTCTGCTAATTCTTCAACAACTGGTGCGATCATTCTACAAGGTCCACACCATGGAGCCCAAAAGTCTACCATTGTTACACCTTCAGCGATAGTCGCATCAAAATTTCCATCTGTTAAATCAATATATTTTGCCATATTTGTTCCTTTATGTTGTATATAAAAATTATACCTAAGTTTTATTATAAAACTATTGTCAGTTCTTATATTTTTTATAATTTATGTGAGAAATGTGCATTATTAGGATAAAAATTATCCTAATTAGAGTTTAGGCAGTGCTATTTCTGGAAATTCTGCAGAACGTGTTCCCTCTTCTGCCTTAGTATTTTCGCCTTTTACAGTATAGACAAATGAGATCTTTGTTTTGTCAGTTGAGTTTTTGTTGGCTCTGTGAAGAAGTAAACAATGAAAAAGAACCACATCCCCTTTTTTTAAATTGGTAGATACTTTATGTGAGATGATCTCTTTATTTACTTCATGCTCTTCAGAAAAATACTCTTTCTCATCAAACTGTTCAGAAGAGAAATGCATTTTATGACTTCCAGGTATGAATTCCAACACACCATTTTGGCTAAATTCATCATCTAATGCCAGCCAAATACTTACTAAATTATCATCACTGTAACGCCAATAGCGGCGATCTTGATGCCACCCTGTTTCAGTACTGATATGTGGTAACTTTGTCATGATAGAATTATGATGACCTGTTGTTATGACCACTTGATCATTAAGAACCTGCTGCAGTACAGGACGGATCTTTTCATTTTCCATCCACGCTTTAAACAGAGGGTCTCTATCATAGACTTGTCTTAATCTACGTACAACCATATTTTGTTTATCTGCCCTACTTGTGTAGTCTGTCACTTCTGTACGATACGATTTAGATCTTTCATCATATCCTACTTCTGTCTCTATAGGTTCGATCTTCTCATTTAAATGCTGAGTAGCCACTTTCATGATCTCATCACATCTTTTTTCATCTAAAAAATTTCGTAGAACTATAAAACCGTCTTGATGAAATTGTGCGAGTTGCTCTGAAGAGAGATGCATATGAAGACCTTTAAATATACAGTTTATAAGAATTCAATTATAGCGTAACATTCTCTATAAACTCCACCTCATCATAACGAATGATCAAGGCATCGATGGAAAATGCCATATCTAATCTCTTACATTTCATATAGTGTTGTGAAGAGTTAACGACTTTACGTAATTTTGAAGGAGTGATATTATAGATAGGATCAAAATCAGCTTTTCCGCTTTTAACCTCTATAAAATGAAGTACACTCTCATTTTGAGCAATGATATCTATCTCACCCAATTTACGTGCAAAATAGTTACGCTCTAAGATCAAAAAACCCTCTTGTTCCAAAAAACGCGTGGCAAGGTTTTCACTTTCATCACCATAGATTTTAGGTAATTCTCTCATGGCTTCAGAAACCCCATCACCTTTTCATCAGTTTGTTTCGTTTCAAATACCAGTGTATCAAGTATTTTAAAGATCTCTTTGAACTTCTTATCATTTATACGTTCAAGTTCCAATAATTGTTTACTCAAAGCATTATAATGCAAAGTAAATTCTCTAAGTTTTGTAAAAGTTCGCATGATCTCAATGCTCACCTCTATAGCAATACTGCTTTTAAGTACCGCTGAGAGCATATAAACACCATTTTCTGTGAAGGCATAAGGTAAATACTTTCTATGTTTTCCTCGACCAGTTTCTAAGGTCACAAATTGTGACCTTAAAGAGTTGTACTCTTCTTCAGTCAACTGAAACATAAAATCCTCAGGGAACCTCTCACTGTTTCTTTTTACCGCTTGATTAAAAACTTTTGTTTCAACTTGATATAACTTTGCCAGATCACTGTCTAACATTATCTGCTTACCACGTAAAGTGAATATCTTGTGATGTATCGGTGTCATCATTTCATGCATTGTTACTCCTATGTTTAGGAGTATAAAATAAAAAATAAAGGGAATACAAATATATGTCAAATTGACATACTTTTTCATCAAATCATTCCACAAATACTTAAAATTGAAAACCTTATAAAGGTATATATTTTATAAGGTTTTGGAAAGAAGAATTTTAGATATACTTTATTATACAGACATATCGTACTAAAAGGATATACAATGAAAAAAGAAGTTTACGGATGCGCATGCTGCACACCCGAGTTTGGGAAAATCTTTAATATCAATGAAAAAGTTGCTGAGCTATCGGCTATGAATTCTTCTAAAATGATAGTGAATAGTGGTCAAAAGAGCTGGATGGAGAAACACGATCGACGTACTTTTCTCAAAGGAAGTCTTGTTGCCGGCACAGTAGCCCTTTTGCCCGGACTGACCGGATGTTCACAGAAGCCAAAAGAGACAACGACTGTATTTACAAATGGAACTGTACTCACAGTTGATAGTAAATTCTCACAGGTTGAAGCACTTGCCATTCGTGACAACAAAATCCTGGCTGTCGGAACCGAAGCAGAGGTAAGAACTGCAGCTGGGGAGAATATGAAAATCATAGACCTTAAAGGGAAAACGGTTCTACCTGGATTCGTTGAACCCCATACACATGTTGTCGCTGGTTCAGTTGTAGACAGTGTTATGGAGTATGTCGGTATGGCACGCTTTCGAACCGTTAATGAAGTACTTGAACATCTGAAAAAAATGGCAAAAGCTAAAGCCCCTGGAGAATGGGTGGTAGTAAGAAATTTTGATCCATCAGTTCAAGAAGGTCTAGATGCACTTACGTTTAAAGAACTGGATGCAGTTTCAACTAATCATCCTATATTTCTTTTAAATGCATCTGGGCACTTGGCTTATGCTAACTCAAAAGCCTTTGAAATTGCTGGTATACCAGAAGATATTAAAAACCCTCCAGGAGCAGAATTTGTACGTGATAAAGATGGTAAACTTACTGGAATCATGAAGAACAACGTTGCCTTTATACAGATACTTAACAAGTATCCAGCACTAGCTGAAATCAACCCGACAGAAGCCCTTATTGGATTACTGGAGAAATGGCGCCAATATGGACTAACGACTGTCAGCGAACTCTCTCTAGGTGGGTTATCTCAAACAGGAGGTGACTTTCAAGTCATGATGAATGCTGCCAAGACTGGACGGCTTATGGCACGTATTAGAGCCTACCCATTTTATACTATAGGTGAAGAAGCATGGGATGCAGCAGGTGTGAAACCCGGTAGTGGTAATGCATTGGCACGAGTCGCTGGTTATAAGTTCGTTGCTGATGGTTCCAATCAGGGATATACTGGTTTACAGCGAGAACCCTATTTGAACTCTGATAACCATGGAATTGCCTATGTATCAGCAGAGGAGCTGAAAGTAAGAGCGATTGAGCGTGCGAAAAAAGGTTGGCATCTTGCTATCCATGGTAACGGTGATGCAGGGATCGACAATATATTGGACGCTTGTGAAGCAATGCGTGATGCGGGTGTCGATATGAATAATGTGCGTACTCGTATTGAACACTGTTCTATACTTCATGATGATCAAATAGCTCGCATGAAGGAGCTGAATGTTTCTGCAAGTTTTCTTATTGGTCATGTTCATTATTGGGGAGTGGCGATGCGTGATGAAGTATTCGGGGAGAAGAAAGCCAAGCTATTAGATCGCTGTAGAAGTCTTGAAAAATCGGGTGTCGGATTCACACTACATTCTGACTTTATGGTCACTGACCCAA
>CBFHPE010000137.1:0-4484 GCA_965657515.1 Sulfurovum sp. | reverse complement strand
CCTTTTGTCCACGACGTACTTTGATCCGACTTTGATGTGCATACAAAGATTCATATCCACGGGGATGTTTGATCTTCACTACTTTTCCATATCCACCCATACGTCCTGCAAAACTTACTGTTCCACTATAAACAGCCAAAAGCGGCGTACCTCTTCTTGCACCAAAATCCGTACCATGATGCGGACGGTAACGCTTTAAGATAGGCTGCCATCTTCTATAGGTAAATTTTGACGTAATTCGTACATGTCTCAAAGGCATACCAAATTTATTGGAACGTGTTTTGATACGAACTTTTTTAACATAATCTCCATCTTGAGTGTAAGAAGAGGCTTTACCATCCTCTATATGTCCATACCCATCTTCATCCACAAAAATGAACTTCTCTTTTCCTCTTTGCTTTACTGCAACTGTTTTAACGTTGGGCATAAGATACAAGCCACCAAAACGTGTTTTTTGCGTATAGATAAAAGATACCTCATCACCCTTTCTCCACTTTTTGGCATTGACCGCTTTTTTAAGTGCCATACCAAGTCTTTCTGCCACTTTTTTTTCATTGACAGTATTCATCGTATCTGTATAAGGATTTGTCTGGATGGTTACTTTGGCAAAGTGTTCTTCTTCTTTATATTCGATAGGAATGATATCAAAACCATAGGCATCATCTTGCTGTTTTTTAAACAAATGTATCTGCATTTCATCATTGATAGGGATCAGTGTTTGGAGGAGTTCACCTTCAGCATTTTTTAACTCATAGTATGTGTAATAGGACTGGATCTCAGAAAGAAATTTCAGGTCTTCTTTTGAGATAGAATCTAACAGTTTCACTGAGATATCATGAGAGGTCAAATAGTCAGAAAATGTCTTACCTTTTCCCCAGCGTTCATGTGTCACCCTCGCACCAAACAGTGAGCTTGCCATAACAATAAACACCAAAATACTCTTCAAATACATCATACCTTAACTTGACTACCTCTACATAAAATTGGACATGATTATAACTGAAATAAGTTAATGTGAACGATTTTGTTTGTATAATCAAAGCAATATATTTACACAAAGGATCGCTATGCGTAAAATAGCACTTTTTGCACTACTCTCTTTGCCTCTCTTAGCAGGTTTTTTTCCAAAAAGCGTACATACTTCCATTAAATCTGTAGAAGGTGAGAACATTACACTCAAATCTGCATTTCCTATACAAGGTATGAGTGGTGTGGTCATACATAACTATGGTAATGACTTGACTGCCATTACACACCGTATCACACAAACGTCTAAAGGAAAAGCCAAACTTCTCTCAGCAGATGTCTTGCAACATGATGAACTTCCAACTATTAAAACAGCTGCTGCGGCAGGAGATAAAGTAGTTGGTGGTTACCTCTACAACAATGTACTTCTTTTAGCCCCTGATGCAGATACTTATGCAAGGGTAACAGCGCAACATCCAGATAAAACATGGATACACCCAGATACTTTTGCACTCTACCTTGCGGTTCATGATGATCTGTTAGTTACTAAAGGTAATCTTGCAAGATTTGCCAAAAAATTCCAAGTAGGACTTATCTATATCGTTCGTAAAGATTCTGCGATCCTTTTAGATCCTATCTCAGGGAAAACCATTGCCAAGAAAGCTATGAAAAACCTGCCAAGCGAAGGTAGATTCCCATTCTATATGCGTTTCAAAAAACTTGATACAGGATGGTTCAGTTCAGATATTGAAGGTAATTATTATCTCTCTGTAGGAAGACTATAGTGTTAGACAAAAAACATATCAAACATTTTGAAAAACTTGTTGGTGAAGAGAATGTCTACAGTGATAAAGCACACCTCATCGCCTACTCTTATGATGCTACACGTACACGTTTTGAACCAGAAGCCGTAGTATTTCCCAGAAGTGAATCTGATGTATCTGATATCTTGGCATATTGTAATGAACATCATATCGTCATTACACCTCGTGGAGCAGGTTCAGGATTTACAGGTGGTGCACTACCTACCAATGGCGGCATCACACTTGGTATGGAAAAACATATGAACAAGATCCTTGAGATCGACATGGAGAACATGGTAGCCGTGGTACAACCTGGTGTTATCAACATGGACCTCCAAAAAGCCGTTGAAGAAGTAGGTCTTTTTTATCCACCGGACCCAGCTAGTGAAGAGTACTCTACACTTGGTGGGAATGTCTCCGAAAATGCAGGAGGGATGAGAGCAGCCAAGTACGGGATAACCAAAGACTATGTCATGGCACTTCGTGCAGTACGTGCCAATGGTGATGTCATACGTGCAGGGAAACGTACTATCAAAGATGTGGCAGGATATAATACTGCCGGTATTCTAATAGCCTCTGAAGGGACACTCGCTGTAATTACAGAGATCACATTAAAGCTTATTCCTAAACCTAAACTCACTAAAGGTTATATGGGCATCTTCCCTTCAGTTGATGATGCAATGAACGCTGTCTTTAAATCTTTGGCAGCCGGCGCGAATCCTGTGGCCATGGAGTTTATGGATGCACTTGTTGTACAGGCACTCAAAGAAAAGCTTGGTATTGACCTTCCCGCTGATGCAGGCGCTTTACTTATAGGTGATGTCGATGGTAATGTACCGGAAGAAGTAAGCTTCCAGCTAGAAACACTAGAGAGATCATTTAAAGAGAACAATGCACAAGAGTTTATTATTGCCCATGACAAAGAACATCGAGATGAGCTGTGGGTTGCAAGACGTAATGCATCACAATCCATTACTATTTTTGGTTCTAAAAAACTGAATGAGGACATCTCTGTACCACGTTCTATGTTACCTGCTGCACTTAATAACATCTATAAGATAGGTGATAAATATGGCTTTAAGGTACCATGTTTTGGACATTCGGGTGATGGAAACATACATGTCAATGTCATGGTAGACGGTTCAGATGAGCAACAACTAGATGATGGACATGAGGCTATAGAAGAGATCTTCCAAATGGTTGTTGATATGGGTGGTACTCTCAGTGGTGAACATGGTATAGGAACAAGTAAAGCGCCATTTATGGGTATAGCCTTTAACGATATGGAGCTTGATCTGTTCAAGAGTATCAAAGCCTCTTTTGATCCCAACAACATCCTCAATCCAGGTAAAATGGGATTGCCATCATAGAACGTAAGAGGAACTAAGTTCCTCTTTTACTACGCTAACGCTGTGTTCTCTTCAGCAGAGGGCTCAAGCGACTAGTCTCTTTTGAAAAACTCAATGAAAGAGGAGCAAAAAGTGAGAACAAAAAGATTACTCAAAAACTACTATATCTTTCTGCGTGACTTTTTGGGTGACCTCTTTGATGACAAGATAGGCCACTATGCATCCAGTCTTAGCTGGAGCACCCTCTTTTCCGTTATTCCACTGCTTGTCATTTTACTCTGGATATTTACAACCCTGCCTATCTTTGATTCGGTCTACCAGAATATAGAGACATTCATATTTTCCAATCTTCTTCCTGCTGATTCAAAAGAGATCATGCACTATATAAACACTTTCATGGAGAACTCCCATAAACTTGGTTATGTAGGTATCTTTTATGTTGTTTTTGCTTCTATATTATTTTTAAAGAACTATGACTTTATCGTTAATGACATTTTCAATACCCCTAGCAGAGGTATACTTGAAGCCATTAGAACCTATCTTTTACTGATCATTATCGTACCTATACTTGTAGGGGTTTCATTTTATCTCTCCTCATTTGTACAAGGATATCTTGATCAGAACAGTATTACAAGCCGTATTCACCTCTATTACTTTTTACCTTATTTGATGATCTGGATGGTATTTTACATTCTCTATCAATACTCTGCAAATACAACTATCACAAAATCATCTGCTGTCATCAGTTCGTTTATCTCTTCACTTGTGTGGTATCTCTCTAAAAGCGCATTTATTTTCTATGTGGTACATAATAAAACCTATGCGTCCGTTTATGGAAGTATCTCTACCATACTCTTTTTCTTCCTATGGATATACATCTCCTGGGCCATCTTCTTACATGGTTTAAAATTCTGTGATCTTCTGAACAGGGATGAAGAGATAGACCATATATAAAGATGCCAGACCAAAGGTCATATAAAATACCTTTTTACTTCCCATTGAGAAAAGTGACAATACTATATACATACCTACTATCCATGAAGGGAGTAACTCCATCGTACTTTGGGTCGGTAAAGAAAATATCCAAAGTACAGCACTATCTAGCAATCCACCCAGACCTATAAGATGCAGAAACATTACCAATGGATAAAAAGGAATAAAGAGCAGTGATAGCAATGGGGATAAAAGTTGGTAGCCACTTGTTACTCCAAAGGTACCATGCACAAAAGGGAGCATTAAAATAAATATCCCCACAGGTATGATGAACATAGCTATCACTCTTTTATCAATATGTTTTGTGTACTTAAGCAAAAGGAATATATAAAATACACCAGCGACTGAAAGCCAAAAACTGAGTGATACCAAC
>CBFHPE010000136.1:0-4564 GCA_965657515.1 Sulfurovum sp. | reverse complement strand
CCACCGTGACATGCACATAAAAAGTCCTGCTTGTCTTTTCTATATGCAGGAATACATCCTAAGTGTGTACAAAGACCAATAGAAACATGGAATCTGTCTGATCCGATGATAACATCTCTCTCATCTTTTGGCATATCTGCAGTTTTCTTAAGAACAAAGATAGGTTTACCTCTCCACTTCTCAACACTCAATTCATTCTCTTTAGCGCCTGCCAGATCAATAGTAGTAAATCCTGCTGCTTTTACTGATGGTAAAGGATCCCATGTACGTTTCATTGCGTACAGTGCACCTATACCCCCAGCTGCAGTAAATAGACCAAGACCAAGACCCATAAAGTCTCTACGTCCGTTTTGCTCATTCCCCATATTATTCCTTTCTATTAAATAATTTTATGCATAGAATATTACACTTTAATAATCGTACAATAATCGCAAGTGCATAAATGCGACAGTAATATAATGACATATTATATTATATGAAAGTTATAATAAATTATGGTTAAAAATGTGCTTAAAATACCGATTTTAGGGGGAAATTTAGCGTAATTTGAATAGGATAAATATAGTCTTAATTTATAATTGTTATAATTTACTGTTTAAATAAAATAGTTTAATCGTCATACTTTTTATCTTATTTTTACTCTTTTCTTGCAAATTTCTCAATGAAATTTGCATTTTTGACTGTCAAAGAAATTTAAAATATTTATCTTTTCCCTTTTTGCACCATTTTTATGTGTACATGTATGATCTCTAATGCTGCTGGTGTTACACCAGAGATCTGTGAAGCGGCAAAAAGTGTTGGAGGTGTGGCCACAGTAAGTTTCTCAACTATTTCATTACTTAGACCAGAAATATTCTCATATGTAAATCCTTGAGGGATCTTAATTTTGAGCATATCATCCATCTTAAGTATTTGTGCCTGCTGCTGTTCTATATAACGGCTGTATTTTGCTTCCACAAGTATCTGTTCCATCACTTCATCATCATATTTGTCAAAGTCAGGTAGGAGTGTAACAAGTTTTTCTCTATTAAAGTCTCCACGTCCTATCACATCTATCCAATAGGTTTTATCACTGATCTTAACCGCACCAATAGACTCTAATTTGGCCAAAAATTCTTTTGTTGGTGTCACATTGTTAGTTTTCATAAAATCTAAAGCTTCATCAAGGTCTCTTTTTTTTGCTTCAAACTTCTTCATATACGCTTCATCAAGCAGTCCAAGTTCTTTTCCATAATGTGAGAGTCTCATATCGGCATTGTCTTCACGTAAAAGAAGTCTATACTCTGCCCTGCTTGTAAACATACGGTAAGGCTCTTTTGTTCCTTTTGTCACAAGGTCATCTATAAGCACACCTATGTATGCTTCATCACGTCTAAGGATAAATGGTTCTTTATCTTGCACATTAAGTGCAGCATTGATACCTGCCATCATCCCCTGGGCTGCAGCCTCTTCATAACCTGTGGTACCGTTTATTTGCCCTGCACAGTAGAGCCCTTTTACCTTTTTTGTCTCCAGCGTATGTTTGAGATCTGTAGGCTGTACATAATCATACTCTATGGCATAACCGTAACGTACGATCTTAGCATTTTCCATCCCGGCAACAGACTGTACCATCTCAAGTTGTACATCTATAGGTAGAGAAGTACTCATACCATTGATGTAGTATTCCGTCTCATCAATGGTCTGCGGTTCTACAAATATTTGATGTCTCGGTCTGTCTCTAAAACGGTTTATTTTATCTTCTATACTTGGACAGTAACGTGGTCCTGTACCTTCTATCTGCCCAGAGAACATCGGTGCTCTGTAAAAGTTTGACTCGATGATCTCATGTGTTCCTTCATTTGTATAGGTCACATAACAAGGTAACTGTGTGGGTTTAAATGTTTTTTTATCTGTACGGAAAGAGAACGGTGGTGGCGGTGTATCACCAGGCTGTATCTCCATGACAGAAGTATCTACAGATTTTGCATCTATTCTTGCACATGTTCCTGTTTTTAACCGTCCGATATTAAGTCCCAAAGACTTCATATACTCAGCCAACTCTACAGAAGCGAATTCACCTTGTCTTCCTGCTGTTTGTTTCTTATCACCTATATGAATGAGTCCATTGAGGAATGTTCCTGCTGTAATGATCACTTTGGAAGCAGTATAGGTATTACCAAGTTGTGTTGTTACACCCTTAACTTCTCCCTCTTCTACCACAAGTCCATCTGCTATCTCTTGTTTGACATCGAGATTTTCAGTGTTGAGTACAACATTACGCATATATATACGGTACTCATCCATATCTATCTGTGCACGTGTACCTCTTACTGCAGGCCCTTTTGAAGCATTCAGTGTACGAAACTGTATACCAGTTTTATCAGTACACAGACCCATCTCACCACCAAGTGCATCTACTTCTCGTACCAAGTGACCTTTTGCAAGTCCACCAATAGCGGGGTTACAAGAAGAAGCCCCTATCTGTTCTGCCAATATGGTTATCATCAGCGTTTTTACACCCATACGAGCAGAAGCTAAAGATGCTTCTATCCCTGAATGACCACCACCAATAACGATAACATCATAATTCATTTTTCAACCTTGTGCTATAATACTAAAATTATATCGTTTTTCTATCTTCCAATACGACTAGTCGTATGAGCCAGCTGCTAAAGCTAACTCAGCGTTAGCGTAGTATTTTGGACTTTGTTCAAAATGCGTCCTATACTATAGTAAATCGAATTATATCCAAAAAAATTGAGGTCATATGTTTACAGGACTTATACGTGAAATCGCAACAGTAAAAAGCTACCAAAACAACATCTTAACGATCAAATCAAAGCACCCTGCTAAGCTGGGTGATTCCATAGCCATTAATGGTGTATGTCTTACAGTCATCAAAGTACATGGTGACGGATTTGATCTTGAACTGGCAGATGAAACACGTTCTATCATTGATGAGAGTAAGATAAGCGGTGAAGTACACATGGAGCCTGCGATGATGATGAATGATAGGTTTGAAGGTCACATCGTACAGGGGCATGTAGATTGTGTAGGAAAAGTCACGTCCATCACACCAAGAGAAAATGCTACAGACTTCGTTATCACGGTAGATAAAAAATTCATCATACACATCATCCCAAAAGGTTCCATCACCATAGATGGTATCTCTCTTACTGTTAATGATGTAGGAGAAGATAGCTTCAGACTCACTATTATCCCTCATACCCTCAAAGAGACATTGATGCGTAATTATACGATCGGTACCTCTTTAAACATAGAGACCGATGTTTTTGCAAGATACATTGACCATATCCTGGCACACAGATCTGCTAAAAAAGGGATGACCTGGGATGAAGTAGATCAAATGCAAATGACTTACTAGTGAATATCCACGACTACATACTCCCTCAAAATGGTGAAACTCTCACCTCTCTGCTCGAACATAAAAATATCAAAATAAACCGTATTGTGAGCTCAGACAAAATTGAGCCCATTGAATATCTGCAAGAAGAAGATGAATGGGTGTTACTTCTTCAAGGAAAAGCGACTCTCTTGATCAAAGATGAAGAGGTCATTTTAAGTGAAGGTGACACTCTTTTTATCCCTGAAAAAACACCTCACAGTGTCATAAAAACAGAAAAAAATACCCTTTGGATCACTGTGCATATCTACTAGTTCTACCTTCTCTTTCCTTATTTATGTAGATTTTGATAAAATGAAAACATAAAGGATAAATCATGATCACTAAAAAAATGGCAAAATCACTGAACGAACAACTTAACCATGAATTCTACTCTGCTTACTTATATCTATCTATGTCTGCATACTGTAGTAAAATGGACTTTAACGGTGCTGCAAGTTGGTTTTTATTGCAATACCATGAAGAGCAGGATCACGCGACACGTATTTATAACTATCTTATAGAGCAAGATGCTACGATATCACTTAAGCGTATTGATAAACCTGAAAAGAAATTTGGAACGATATTAGAAACATTTCAACAAAGTTTGGAACATGAGCAAATGATGACAACGAGACTCAATGAACTAAGCGATAAAGCACTAAAAGAAAAAGACCATGCTACCTATAATCTGCTTCAATGGTTTGTTAATGAGCAAGTTGAAGAAGAAGCAAGTGTAAGTGAGATCATAGCAAAAATAAAACTTGTCAAAAATGATGGATATGGCTTACTTATGATAGACAATGAACTTGGAAAAAGAAACTCTGCCACAAGTGGTGCGACCAACTAACAGACTTTATCTCTTTCTATTCTATTGCGGCATGTCATAATCGTCATCCCGCATACTCCTAGCAGTACTGTTACGTGTCTTTTTTAATTCCATATCTATATATTCTAACCCATCCAACATCTTCAAAGAAGCCACTGTCGAGTAACGCATCATCTCTGCCCTGTGCACAAAAATGTAAAATCCATTTTCATATAATCCTAAACGTATCGCTGCTGCTGTTGAATAGGTCGTAAGTATAGCATCCTCATGACAGATAGTTCTGATGTCTGCAAAATGTTCTCTGGTCCATAAAAGCGGATTGTGTGCAGGTGAAAATGCATCTTGATAGA
>CBFHPE010000135.1:0-4712 GCA_965657515.1 Sulfurovum sp. | reverse complement strand
GTAAAGAGTTTGTTGTAGATACCAAACCGCAGTTCCACAGCAGGCACAAAAAAACCTGCTTGTGCCAAGACAACAGAGAGCCCTATGCTCTTCATCAAAGAGGACTTTCCAGAAGAGTTGATACCATAGAGTAGCATCCCTAAAACATCTTCTCCGTTACTGGCAGTGAGTGTGATGTGGTTATGGGAAGTAGCGTTGTTCTCACCTAAAAAAACATCATTGGGTACATAGATACCCCGCTCGTCGTTCGCTTCTATGATAGGGTGACGCAAAGCGATGGCTTCATAAAAGTTCCCCTCTTCTATGATAGGACGAGAGAGGTTCATACTTGTTGTACATTTTGCATTGGAGATAGCCACATCTATGTTTGCAATGAAAGCGATGAGCTTATCAAGCAGCAGAGAAAATCTGTTTTCAAGGACATCCAGACTTTCAATATATCTCTGTTTTACCAAAGAGACAAGTTTTACTTGTGCAGTCTCATAAGAACGTGTGATCTCTTCAAAGAGAGGGGCTTGTACTTTGACGGCATTTTTGAGGTACTTGTAGTTAAAGTCTTTAAAGAAATGATGTTGTGCATCAATGGTGACAAAAGAGTCTTTGAGTGACTTCTCTATGATACTGAATCTGTTTTTGGTAAGGTTCAGATAATACCCTTCACTCTCTAGATAGCTGACGGTAGTATATTTGGTTGTACCCGTAAAGAGTTTGTCTGCTTCAAAGAGTGACTCTACATGCTGAGCAACAGTATCCATTTTTGAGACTTCTTTTTTCTGTTTTTTGACAATGGTGTCAATAGCCGGATAGACACCGTCTTTAAAGATGTTGTCATTGATCTGCTCTATACGAAAACGTGCACATATGTCCAGTTCAAAGGTCTCTTGCAGCACACCCAGCATCTCCTTGGTCTCATCATAGAGTTTAGATTCTATCTCAAGTCCTTGTTCATCTGCATCTGAAAGCAGGTTTAAAATAGACTCTAATGACATCGCGATATAGGTAAGTTCAACAGGATGGAGTTTACGCAGTTTGATACGTCTTGTAATACGTTCAAGATCATAGATCTGTTTGAGATGTGTCTCAAAACGGTTGATATTCGGTAAGAGTAGTTCTGTTAAATTGTAACGCTCTTCAAGAAGCTCTTTGTCACAGATGGGGTTTAACAAACGCTCTTTAAGCAAACGTTTCCCAAAAGCAGTTGACGTTTTGTCAATGAGATCAAGCAGCGTGATATCTGAAGGGTCACGGGAGATGACAGAGAGTTGCTCCATGGCATTGTTCCCGATATACATATAGCGATTGTTCCCAAGAAAAAGCGGTTTGTTCATCTTCTCTATGATACTTTCGTCATGTTCGATGATGAAATCTATCAGAACAGCCAGCGCTTCTGTTGTGTATGGGTGACGTTCAAGGTCTAAAAATTCTATGGCAGAGAGAAAAGAGTTTATCTGAAAAATACGTGTAAAGAGTTCATTTTGAAAGTTGATCTTAAAACGTTTTGTATTGATGCTGTAGTGTAGAGATTCAAGTTCAAGATAGTGGATCAGCCACGCTTTGTCTATCTCTTTGCCCTCAAGGGTAATGATGACCTCTGAAGTGGTGTAAGTCTGCAAAAGATTAAAAGCTTCATCAAGTGCATAGGTCTTGTCATCACGGGTTGAGTGTATCTCATTGGTGATGGTCTTTCCTGTCGAGACATCTATGGCAGCATAACCTACAGAGTAGATACCTGCATTTTCATCTATGAGCAGGGAGACAATGTTATTTTCACAAGGTTCTGAAAGATACTCGAAGTTTGTGCCCGGAGAGATAATGTTCGCTACATAACGTTTGATGTTTGGCATTTCACCTTTTTGTTTTACAACGATAATGGTGTATTTTTTCGTGGCGATGAGTCGTGCAAGATAACGGTCTAAAGAGACAGCAGGGACACCGGCTAATAGAGGGTTGGAAACATTATTCTCAAGGATAGCTTTGCTTTTTCTGGTGAGCTGGATATTAAGCAGTTCAGCGATCTCTTTTGCTTTACCGACCTTCATTTCGTCATTATTGACTTCATAGACTTCAAAGAAGGTACCTATCTCCATAAGAACAAGAGCATCTTTACCGTATTTATCTTCAAAATGAAGCTGTAGGTCAAAGTAGATCTCTGTGAGAAGTTTCTTCTTTTGGGAAAGTATTTCGGTGATTTTGTCCACTGCTGATGACCCTCATTTTTAGTATATAGATTTTATCACAAGTGAGGTTAGAGTTTTAGGCATATGGGCTAATTTACTGCTGACTACAAAGAGCTTTTTTAAGCGTTACCTTCTGAAACTTTACGTTCTGTTTCATCATAAGGTTTATATGGTTCAGTTGAGAATTGAATCTTGATGCTCAGAGTGCATACATAAGTTTTTTAATATATTTATTTTCTTATAATAGATTATATTTCTTTTTTTGATGATTGAACTATATGTTCTATCATAGATTTTTAGATACAAGCACAATATGATCACGCAAGAAGAGGGAGCTTATGTCATCAGGTAGAAAAAAGACTAAATTATTTTTTATGTTATTTTTGACCTTGCCTTTGATAGCAGAGGAGAAGGCTTCTGCTATACTCCCTGCTAACAACGTGATCCCTGATGTTCCAAAATTCTCCATAACTTATCAAGATGAAGACCTGCTATGTGCTCCTACGGGATTGATCAGAACAAAAACCCGTAAAGACCTGGTCACATACGAATGTCAAAAAAGATATGCAGATGTCAAGAGTCAAAAATTAAAGGATGCGGAACCTGGAGTAGCTGAAAGTAGACGATTAAAAGAGGATGTTTTAAATAAGATAGAACAGGGAAGTACATATAGAGTAGAAATTCCTTTATATGATGCAGATAGTCCCAGAAAAGCTAGAATCATTGCAGAACGTCAACTTAACGACCGACCACATGGTAAATATCTTCGTATGCTATTACCTGCCAAATTGTATATGAGTGTGCGTCCCCAATTACTTAAGAGTGGTGAAGATGGGGAAATTGAATTAAAAGATGGAGGTTCAAGAGCAGGGTTCTTTTATTATTATCAATTTGATAATGATATGGAGTTGATAGTGCAGTATGAAGCAGGTTTAGACTGGGATAAAGAGACTCCTTTTATTAATGCCTTGGATGCTTCTGATTCAAATCGAAGATTAAGTTATTTTGCCCTCAAATATATAGATAATACTATTGTAGTAGGAAAATTTTGGTCGGCATATTATGATGTGGCTGGGTTTACAGACCAGTATATGACTTTTGGAGCACAGGCAAGCGGGGCTTTTAGTACAGGATCTACAAACACGGGACGTGCTGATAAAATGATCCAGTTTCGTACAGATCAAGGAAGTTATGATGCTGCTTTACAGTTTCAGTTCAAACATGATGCACTTAGAGATTGGAATGTTGATTATAGTTATACAATGGCTGGAAGTCTCATTTATAAGGGATGGAAAGATATCAAGTTGGGAGCTTCGATCTCCTATGCAAACTTTGATGGGGAAACTACTGAAATGAAAGATGCTGGTATAGATGGTGATGATTGGTCGTCCATAGTAGGATTAACCTATAAAAATAATGATTTTAGTACGCATGCTGTCTTGTCGTATATGAAAAATCATACAAGTGATGATCAGGGGATCTATTTTGACAGTGCAGGAGCAGAACTTTACATGCGTTACGATATAGATGAAAGCTTTCGTGTTGCAGGTGGAGGTAACTGGCTTTTCCCAAAAGATAGTGATTATGATGGGAAATACAGTATAAAAAATGTGATTCTCTCTGTACAGTATACTTTTGGTGAGAAAAACTTTGATGACCTGGTGTATGTGGAAGTCTCCCTGCCTCAAGGGAAACTTGCAAATGGGGAGAGTAAAGATACCAGAATAGCTGTTGGGCTTCGTTATCTTCTTGATTATTAAGTCACTCAGATAAGAGAGTATCTATCAAGTGCAGTTAAAAAAGAGATACTGAATAGTGCTGTGGTGCGAAGCCTAATTGCAACAAATAATGTCATAAATAGTTATTTCCGGTGCGCTTACAATACAAGGGAGAAAGGCGCTTTATAAATCTTTTATATAATTTGGATATAATACCGTCCCATTTTGATGTGATAGAACGGCTTTTAAGCAAAGCTCAAAAACCTACGCTAACGCTGAGTTGTCTTCAACAGACGGTTCATCCGACTGGTCGGATTTTGTGTTCGTTTTATTGTATTTAAAAAATTTATATAGGGAGTAAGCATATGCCTAAAATGAAAAGCGTAAAAGGCGCTGTTAAGCGTTTTAAAGTGAAAAAAAGCGGCAAGATCAAAAGAGGAACTGCATACAGATCTCACATTCTTTCTAAAGTTGATGGTAAACATCACAGACAGATGAGAAGTCCTAAGCACGTTGACCCAGCTGATGCAAAAAATATCAAAGAGATGATCAACTAATCATTTTTTGATTTAACGATATTCCCCCGATTAGGGGCAAGTTCAGGCAGAGAGAATGCTTGACACCGATTCTTATAGAGATAAGGTAAAGGATAACCATGAGAACAAAAACAGGTGTTGTAAGACACAGACGTCATAAAAGACTATTAAAACAAGCTAGAGGGTTCTACAGTGGTAGAAGAAAACACTTCAGAAAAGCGAAAGAACAACTCGAGCGTTCATTAGTATATGCTTACAGAGATAGAAGACAAAAGAAAAGA
>CBFHPE010000134.1:0-4721 GCA_965657515.1 Sulfurovum sp. | reverse complement strand
CTTAGATATGACTTCCTGTTCAAAGATCAATACTTCATCTAAACTTTTAAAACATTTATATTCACCACTATCCAAAAAGATTCCTATGCCTTCATAAACCTCTTCTGTCCTTGCATCATCTGTTTGATTTGAGTCTGCATAATATATCACTTCTATACCATATAAACTTTCTAGTGCTTGAATTTTTTCATGATCCAACCCCTCAGACACTGTTTCAATATAAAGCTTTTTATAGCTTTTATGTCTTGCCCACTCCATCCAGTAATGCACCAACTCCTTGCCAGCAATACTCATTGTTTCCGGATAAAAGTCTTGTGCATTCATCATGGAGATATTTGTTTTATTAAGCGTGATGTAAAGATTCATGAGATCCTCCATAAGTGTTGTTGACTGGTGTTTGAATTTTGTAAAGTTTATCTATTTGAAAGACTTCCATCATCATAGCAGGTTGTGTATTGAGACCACTTATCACAATTTCACATGCATTCTCAATACTCATAATATAAATTTTTTTAAGCATTTCAGCTACCTGAGAGCTTATATGGTTCAAGTTTTTAAAATTAAAAATAAATGTATATGTATGGTCAAAATCTTCTCTAAGCATGGTTTCTACTGTTTCTAGATCACTATGTTCTATTGAACCTATTAAATCGTAGACTATGCATCCATTTATGTATTCTTTTTTTATATCTAACATGTCGTTCTCCTTTTTTATTTTTAATTCTATAATGAATGTTTGCAAAAAAGTTGCAAATACCCATTTTTATCCTAATATGCACCTTTGCTAGTAAGAACCGCTGGAACTGTCGCAAACAAGATCTTAATATCTGTCCATAAAGACCTTGTTGCTATGTACTTTATATCTAAAGCTACTTGCTGCTTAAAAGGTATCTCGCTTCGTCCAGATACTTGCCAATAACATGTGATTCCCGGTCTAATATGTAAACGTTTTAGCTCATTATTCACATACTCTACGACCTCAGAGGAAATTTGTGGACGCGGACCAACTAAACTCATATCACCTTTTAAAACATTAAATAGTTGTGGTAATTCATCTATGCTCCATTTGCGTATATACTTTCCTACCTTGGTCATACGGGGATCATCTTTCATTTTAAATATGACACCATCTTTGGATTCATTTGTATCCGTCAGTTCTTTTTGTAGTGCTTCTGCATTTTGAACCATAGAGCGAAATTTGTACATATCAAATAGTTTTCCATCCAAACCTACTCTTTTTTGAGAAAATAAAATGGGACCTTGTCCTTCAATTTTTATCAAGATCGATACAACTAACATAATCGGTGACAATAAAAGTATGGCCACTGCTGTTATACAAATATCCATCACTCTTTTGGCAATAGGATAAAAACGATATGTTATAAATGAGAAATCAGGCCAAAAAGAAAACATTTGTTTAGGTGATGCAACCTCAAAATATTTTTTCATACGTTTTTGTTTTTGTTTTTTATGCCATAAGTATGTTCTTATTAAAAAAATCGGGTTGCCTACAATATATCGTTTCCACATTCTTTTTGGCTCTTGCATCAAACGATATACCCATTCAAGACCTACTTCTCTCATCCATATTGGTGCTCTTGGAATATTTCCCGAATAAAAATCGAAAAGCCCCCCTACACCCATTAGAACCGGAGCAGATATTTGATTTGAATATGTGTTTATCCATTGTTCCTGTAAAGGTGCACCCTTGGCAACCAAAACAATGTCCGCTTCTGAATGATTGATCATATTAACCACTTCCTTATCATTCAGGTCATAACCGTTAATGGCACCAACTATCTTCAAATTTGGGAACTTCTCTAAAACCTTGTGCTTCATTGTTTCTGCTATGGAATCCTTTGCACCATAAAGAAATATCTTTATTCCTTCTTTTTCAGCCATCTGACAGATAAATGGAAACATATCTGTTCCATTTATATTCTCTTTTAGTGGCGTATTCATCATGTTACAAGCTATTTTAATACCAATGCCATCTGGAAAGACATAAGAGGTTTTATTTAATATCATTCTTAAAGATTTACTTTTATATGTCTTATTCAATGTGTCCGCATTTATGAAGTATATATTGCTTTTTTTTCTGTTCTCAATATTTGTTTTTATAAGCTCTACACTATTTTTCATTGTGATATTCATAAATTTAACACCCATTAAATCTAAACGGGGCAAATGGGTTTTTTTAGTTGACCCCAATACTGAAGCTACAAAATATCGCATACAAAGCTTTAAGTCATACCGTACATTTGCATGCTTAATATACTCATTATCTATCGCTTCAGCAGACAAGTGGGCTATCCCCATTAAAGAACGTAAGCCATACAAGGAAATAAGTCCAGGTGTGGCATCACTATACGAGTTCTTGTTATATAAATTTATTCCTACTAAAAATATCTTTCTTTGCAGTATTGATGTACTCAGAGGTAGATATTTAAGTAAATTGTTTCGGGTGTTAAATATATATAATTCAAGTTCATAACTATTTTTTAAAGGCATATAAAGTGTTTTTTTATTGATTTTCGCACTTAATGCCATTACTGGCAGTACAAGTAGGTAAAATATATATAAAAGTGAAGCCAGTGACAACTCCACAACTATTTTACTTGGTTTTATTTTTGGGCTATTTCTAAGTTTTTTCATATCATTCTCCTAATTTTTGACAGTATTGCATTGCATCTTGCATTTATGTTGCAGAACTTACACTTTTTTTCATAATTTCAGTATGCGTGCACCAGTTAAACTTTTTTATTTGTTCGTATCCACGTTCAGACATCTTATCTCTGTAGGCAGGATCTTTTAATATGTCAAGCATTACCTCAGAAATATTATCAATCGATTCTGGGTCAAAATATGCTGCAGCATCTCCTCCAACTTCAGGCAAAGATGATGTATACGATGTGGCAACTGGCGTGCCGCTTGCCATAGCTTCAACTACTGGAATTCCAAAACCTTCATAAAATGATGGAAATGCAAAAAGAGTAGCATGACGATAATAGTATGGCAATTCATTATTATGCACATATCCTAAAAATTTTATACGCTCTGCATCCTGTGAATCTCTTGCATAGGCATGTACCACTTCTGCTCCATTCCAGTCACTTCCAATTAGACACAGATCATACTGTTCTTTATAAGATTCTGGTAATTTTTCATACGCCTTGATAAGATTAAGATGATTTTTTCCTGGGTGTTCTATCCTTGCCACATAAAGGATATAAGGTTTGTCTATATTTAAGTTTTTCTCATCCAATACCTTATTGGATGAGAAACTTTCAACATTTACCCCATTATAATTAACTACAAGTTTTTCTTTATCCATTCCATAATGTATGACCATGTCATTTGCTGTATTTTCACTGACTGTAAAAATTTTATCTGCACGTTTTAGAAAAAACGGGATGATATGCTTTATATAAAACATACGAAAAACATCATACTTTTTTTCAACATGGAACTGAGAAAGATCATGCATCGTTACAAGCGTTTTGATGGGGTAAAATGCCATTAAACGTCGATTTCCAGCAGGTAGCAGCATCCATTCATACTCATCTTTATTGATCTTAAACGGCATGATCAAAAGGTGCCAAGACACATTTAAAATTGGTTTTTTTAAATAACCAGGAACCACCTTAAGAGTAATATTCTCCGAAAGACCATTAAAAAATTCTATTTCATCTTGGTTGACAATGAGATCTATCCGCATATTTTTGCTTAATGATAGAACAACATTCTCAATATAGTTTGCGATACCGGACTTTCCTCCATCGTACGCCAAAGCGCTTATCAATACTTTTTTCATTATAAATTCCTTTAGAATGTGACTATAAGATAAAAGTGTGCATAATATTTGCAGGGATTCAAAGTAAGCTCGATTACAATACCAATTAAATATTCTAAGAAGATGTATACATACGTATAAATCAAATTCATAGACGATTCATATTATAATTATATAATTTAGCTTTTACTACAAATTGAATTTAATATAAAATAAAAAATTTATGAAAGAAGTTAACAACTTTATGAATAAAACATCTAATCTCAATGATAAGACGATTGTTTCCATATTAAAAGCAAAAACAAGAATGCACTTTTCTATTCCTATCATGATACGTCTTTTTGAAACCTTCATAAACAGTTCATATCTTGCCATGCAAGAACTTATAGATGCAGCAGAAAAAAATGATATGGAGCATGTTAAGCTACATACACATTCAATAAAAGGAAGTGCTCTGTCATTATGCTTTGATGACATTGCAGAATTATGTCAATTGCTGGAAGATGAAGAAAAAACAAATTCGGGGAAAGATAACTTATCTATCGCCAAAGACCTTCAAAATAAAATAAATGAGATATATCATGAGAAAGATACTATCTTGGCAAGTCTTACAGAGTTAGATTGACATACTCCTATAATCAATCTGGGGACTTTACGCTAATTTTTTATAAAATGACTTCTATAAATCAGAGATTATTTTATTCTTGAATTTAATTTCCTTTTTAAAATAACTTTTCCCACTTCCACACCAGGTTGATCATAGGTATTCACATCGATCAATTCTCCCACCAATGAAGTAAGTAATTCATAATAGTAAATAAGTGATCCTATTGTATCTTCATCGACTTTTGGCAGTGTAATACTGTCAAAAGGAATGTCCTTCTCTGCTTCTAGTGATTCCATAATGGATTCGCACTGCATATTGATA
>CBFHPE010000133.1:0-4775 GCA_965657515.1 Sulfurovum sp. | reverse complement strand
TACTTTAGGTAGCTTGTGTTTGCCTATCATGGTACCATAATTTACACCACTTTTATGATACGAAGCTATTTTTGCCTCTCCCTCAAAAGAGATAAACAATTTGCCTTTATCATCAAGTGCTACACCCTCACTGTCCCTTTTCCATTTTCTGAGGTTTTTACCTTTTTTATTTTTAAGTGTCACCGCATCTAAGGCTTTCATCTCCTCTATTTTGTCAGAGAAAGAAGCATAAAAGGAGAAAAGAGAGCCTTTATCTCCTACAAGATACAAGGTCTTTGTCTCATCATCATAGGTTAGATCTGAAAGTTCAGTAAACTTTACCCCTTTCACATCACTGAAAAGAAGCTGTTTCTGATCCAGTATCTCTATACTCATAAAACGTTTTTTATAGTGGTCAGGAGTTATCTTTGCCTCACATACTCTTCCCTCAAGTATCGTCAAGAAAAAGAAAAGAAAAAGAAAAGATTTCATAGCGTTAATCTGATTTCTCTTCAGTTTTTTTATCAAAAAAGTACACCATGACCAGTATCCAGACTACTGCAATGTCTATAGCAACATCAGCAAAGTTAAAGACTGCAAAGTTAAATCCGCAATGCCATGCCACATAATCCACCACACCGCCATGGATAAAACGATCATAGAGATTACCTAAAGCACCACCTATCAATAAGCCTGCGGGGAAAGCATAACGTTTGATATAACCTTCAGCAAAGACCACATAGAGTATGATCAAAATCAATACAGCCTGTATCCATTTCAGATAAGGTCCTAAAAAAGCGAGCATAGAGAAGGCTACACCTTTGTTATAATGTAACTCCAGATCTATACACTCTCCTGCACGATAGTATCCCTCCACAAAAAGAGATTTGATATTTTGGTCTATGATAAAAGTTCCGAGGATTACCATAATAAATACAGCAAAGATCCTCATTAGGCTAAAGCGCCTTTAAAAAAAGTTTTACACTCTTCCATCATATCTTCAAGAACATCTTCATCTTTTCCCTCAAGTAAAAGACGAATCTTGTTTTCTGTACCAGAATACCTAAAGAGATGTCGCATACCCAAATTTTCTACCTTAGCTTTTAGTGCGTCAAGTCCATCGATCGTCTCAAATGCTCTCTTCTCATCTACACGAAGATTTACCAAAATTTGCGGGTAAGAGACATAAGGGTTAAATGCTTCACTTGCTTTTTTCCCTGTTTCTACCATATATGCCAAAGCTTGCAGTGCAGAAGAAATTCCATCACCTGTTTTTGCATAGTCGGAGAAGATCACATGTCCACTCTGTTCTCCACCAAAATTGATACCGTTGGCCTGCATCATCTCTACCACATTTTTATCACCAACTGCAGAGCGGTGCAAGGTAAGTCCATTTTGATTCATATACTCATCTAGCCCCTGGTTACTCATCACTGTTGCAACCATACCCTCACCTTTCAGTGCTCCTAAGTTTTTGAGATGCACAGCCAATACACCCATGAGCTTATCACCATCAACCACTTCACCGTTTTCATCTACAACGACTAGTCTGTCTGCATCACCGTCAAGTGCTATACCCACATCTGCACGTGATTCTCTTACCACTTTTGCCAAATGTTCCGGGTGCATGGCACCACACCCTTCATTGATGTTAAATCCATTCGGGCTATCTCCTATCACAACGACATCTGCACCAAGTTCACTCAATATCGTTGGACCAACGATATATCCTGCACCATTGGCACAATCTATCACCACTCTTTTACCTGCCAAAGTTAAAGGTTTAGGAAAAGAGTTCTTAATATGTACGATATAACGCCCGATTACATCATCGATCCGTTTAGATTTTCCTATCTCCTTATCCGTCACTTGTGCCCCGGAGATAGCTTCGTCATTTACAAAGATCTTCTCTATCTCTTCTTCTTTGTCACGGTTTAGTTTATTTCCATTTCCGTCAAAAAACTTGATCCCGTTGTCATAATAAGGATTATGGCTGGCAGAAATCATGATCCCTGCATCACAACGCATGTTTTCTGTTAAAAAAGCTATCGCTGGTGTAGGCATAGGTCCGATCTGTATCACATCAAAACCTACCGCAGTTAGTCCAGAAACAATGGCGTTCTCTATCATATAGCCACTGCGTCTTGTGTCTTTTCCGACTAAGATCTTTTTTGTTTTTGCAAATTGTTTAAAATATACCCCTGTCGCCATTGCCAATCGCATAGCATTCACAGCAGATACTTTTTTTCCTGCTTTACCACGTACACCATCTGTTCCAAAAAGTTCCAAAATAGTTCCTATATAGTTATTTGAGGAATATTTTAACGCAAATTTGATTAACATATCAGTTATGATACAACGAATACTTCTCTTCCTTAGCCTTTTATCAGTACTCTCCTGTGCAAATGAAACAAGAGCCATCATGTTATGGAAAATAGAACATAACACTCTTGCCAAACCCTCTTATCTCTTTGGCACCTACCACAGCAGAGACAAAGAGATCAATGACCTTCCCCAAAGAATCATACAGATTCTTGCCAGTATACAAACCCTCTATACAGAAACGAACATGACAAAGAGAAGCCATAAAATAATTCAAGACTTCATGCAGGACCCTCTTCTGCCCCCTTTAAAAAAACGTCTTTCCTCTTCTACGTATAAACGTCTGCAAACACATATCAAGCGTTCAGATATACCGCTTTCCACACATAAACTTTCCTTGTTTAAAACGTGGGCTATTGCACTCCTGATTACAAACTATGCAGAGGCAACAACAAACCCTCACCTTCTATTTATGGACGAACATCTTGTTAAGAGTGCAAGAAACCTTTCTATTCTTTCTTTGGGTCTTGAAACTCCCAAAGAACAGCTGATCTATTTTGATGTTCTCTCAACCCAAGAACAGGAGCTCCTTCTTCTAGACAGTATGAACCAAACAGACAATACCCAATACACGCAAGCCCTCAAACAATGGTACATTAAAGGTGATCTTTCCGGATTTGGTGCACTACAAGACACCTTTAGAGACAAAGACCCCAAAATGCGGCAACTTGATGAAAAGTTGTTTGCTTCACTTCTGACAGAAAGGAATATCCGTTTTCTTAACCGCATACATCATATTTTACAGAAAGATCCGCAGCAAAATTATTTTTTTGCTGTTGGGGCAGGACACCTGGCAGAAGAGAATGGTCTCATTGCACTGCTTAGAAATAAAGGCTACCAGATAAGTAAGGTAAATTAACCCATAAGTTTAATAATGCTTTAATCTTCTTTTAGATATCATTCGCGCACTAATTTCACTCCAAAGCCTAGAGGGCTAGAGAGCAATACACATTAAGGAAACGACTATGGCAAACAACAAATCAGCAAAAAAACGTATTTTGCAAACAGCTGTAAGAACTGAAAGAAACAGATATTACAGAACTAGAATCAAAAACATCGTTAAAGCAGTTCACGAAGCAGTAGAAGCTTCAGATAAAGCAGCAGCAACAACTGCATTTGCAACAGCAAACAAGCAGATCCACTCACTTGTAAGCAAAGGTTTCATTAAGAAGTCAACTGCAGCAAGAAAAGTAAGCCGTCTTCATAAAATGGTAAACGCTGTAGCATAAGACAGCCTTCTTGTCTTTGTGACTTCTGTCACTGAGACACACTTCTCACAATCCAACACAAAGAACACCCATGTTCAAAGAAAAACTCCAACCATTTATAGACAGATACAACGAGATCAATGAACTTCTATCTTCTCCAGATATCGCTTCAGATATTTCACGTATGACAGAACTCAGTAAAGAGCAGTCAGGATTGGCTGATCTTGTTGAAAAAGCACAGCTCTACATTGAAACTGCAGATGCCATAGATGAGAATAAAGAACTTTTAGGGGATGCAGAACTTGGTGATCTTGCAAAAGAAGAACTCTCTGAACTAGAACCTATGTTGCCTGCATTAGAGAGTGAGATCAAGATACTCATGCTTCCTAAAGACAAAAATGATGATAAAAACATCATTTTAGAACTTCGTGCAGGTGCAGGTGGAGATGAAGCCGCACTCTTTGTAGCAGATGTATTCAAAATGTATACACGCTACGCAGAACAAGTCGGATGGAAAATGGAAATAATGTCTTCCAGTGATGGTACAGCCGGTGGGTATAAAGAGATTATCGCCCAGATCAGTGGAGATAATGTATATGCTACACTTAAGTATGATGCTGGTATTCATCGTGTACAGCGTGTTCCAGAAACAGAAACACAAGGACGTGTGCATACTTCTGCCATTACTGTGGCGGTCATTCCGGAAGTAGATGATGTTGAGGTTGATCTCAAACCCAATGAGATCAAAATGGACACCTATCGTTCAAGTGGATGTGGTGGCCAGTCAGTTAACACCACTGACTCAGCTGTGCGCTTAACCCATATACCTACAGGAATCGTAGCCGCCATACAAGATGAAAAATCACAACATAAGAATAAAGCAAAAGCGATGAAAGTTCTTAAAGCAAGGGTTTATGAAGCAGAACTTCAAAAACAATTAGATGAGTCATCAAGTCAAAGAAAGCTGCAAGTTGGTTCAGGTTCACGTTCAGAAAAAATACGTACCTACAATTACCCGCAAAACAGACTTACTGACCACCGTATAGGGCTTACGCTCTATGCTCTAGATGATATCATGAACAACGGTAACCTCAAGCTTGTATTTGAGCCACTCATGGCACATGCAAGAACAGAAGCCATTAAAGAAGCAGGACTCTAGTAGTAGCTTTTCACACACACTTATTTTCCTTTTTTTCATATCTATCT
>CBFHPE010000132.1:0-4780 GCA_965657515.1 Sulfurovum sp. | reverse complement strand
AGGTGAAGATCTCTCTTCACCTATCAAACATTATGCTACAATGTTTTTTGATACACATCAGGATATAGATCTACTGATCGGTAAAGACAGAAGCCCCTCTTGTGGTGTTTGTTCTGCGCGGTTGTACAATGAAGAAAGAAACCTGCTTTCAAATGATGAAGCAGGTCTTATGGTAAAAGAAGCACAAAAAAGAGCTATCGCTTGTATTGATGCTGAAAATTTTAGAGGATTATAATGAGACTACTTTTAACACTCCTGCTTGGCATATTTACACTACTGCATGCACAAACACAAGAAGACATTACCAAACAGGCTATTGTTAAGATATATACAGTTTCTAAGAAGTTGAACTATCAAGAGCCCTGGGCATCTTCTATGCGTCAGAGTACTGGTTCCGGTGCAATCATAGAGAACAATTATATCTTGACCAATGCCCATGTGGTAGCCAATGAAACATTTTTGGAAGTACAACGTTATGGACAGAGAAAACGGTACATAGCCAATGTGGTTTTTGTATCACACCAGGCAGATCTGGCACTGTTGAAAGTAGAAGATAGTAACTTTTTTAAAGGGGTGATACCTTTAACTTTTGGTACCTTACCCCAGGTAGAAGAGAAGATCGTAGTTTACGGATACCCTATGGGTGGAAGCACTCTTTCTGCAACTATCGGTGTAGTGTCACGGGTAGAACATCACCGTTATGCACACTCTGGTGAAAGTTTTTTAGCTATACAGGTTGATGCTGCGGTCAATCCAGGTAACTCAGGAGGTCCGGCACTCTCAAATGGGAAGATCGTAGGTGTGGTGATGCAGGTGATCTCTAAGTCCCAAAATATCGGTTATTTGGTACCGGTAAATATGGTACAGCACTTTATGCAAGATATCAAAGATGGCAAATATGACGGTTACCCTGAACTGGGAGTTACCACGCAAAAACTTGAAAATCCTACTATGAAGGATTACTATGGGTTAGATGATAACACAACAGGAAAACTGGTTGCAGATATTGTCTATAATGCACCTGTGGCCGGTATCATCAAAAAGGGTGATATCATTACCTCTATAGATGGTCATAACATTGAAGATGACGGTACAGTTGCTTTTAGAGAGCATGAGTACACAGATTTTGGATACTTTGTGGATATGCACCAAATGGGAGAAAGTGTTAAGTTAGAGATCATCAGAGAGGGTAAAAAGATGATGATCGAAACAAAGTTGACACGTATACCTGATGATGTTTTGTTGGTACAAACTACAGAATATGATGCTATGCCACGCTATTTTATTGAAGGTGGGTATATCTTCTCGCCACTTTCACGAAATTTGCTGTTATCTACAAAACTTAACAGATTGAAGCTTAGTTATTTTGCAACACAGTGGCCAACAGAAGAGAAAAAAGAGGTGGTTGTACTTTTGAAGGTCCTTGCCTCTGAAATGAGTAGAGGACATACTGATTTTAAGATGTGGGCGATTGAAAAGATCAATGGTGAGACTTTTGACAGTTTTAGCGCTTTTTATCATAAAATGAAAAGTTTTAAAGGTAAGTTCATTGTGCTTGAAGATAAAGATGGTGTAGAGCTTGTCATAGACTCTAAAAAAGCTAAAGCCAATCAAAGTAGCATACTTAAAAAATATAATATTGAATTTGACAGATCGGCGGATCTAAGATATTAGAGGAATAATAATGAAAATATTCAAAATCACATTTTTTCTACTCTCTTTATTATCAGTAGTTTACGCATCTTCAGAGGTAAATACAACAAAACAAACAGGTTTTTTTGACATTGATAAACAGATGTTTATTTCGGATGAAGATGGAAAATTTGATGTCAGTAAGTACCTTGGAAGCAAATATGGATTTCTTCCTGTACCTATAATAGTGACAGAACCTGCAGTAGGTTACGGTGGTGGTTTGAATTTGCTGTTCTTACATGATAGTATCGCATCCAGTGTAGAAAGAAAATCACCACCATCTATCTCTGGTATGGTGGCAGCAGGGACTGAAAATGGTACACGTTTTGGTGCTGCTTTCCACTTAGGTTTCTGGAAAGAGGATACGATACGAACAACTACTGCAGCAGGTGCCTTAGATCTCAATATGAATTTCTACTTGCGTGATGTTGCTGTAGATATGAACTTAAAAGGTTTTGCTGCTTATCAGGAGATAATGTTCAGGATAGCCAACAGTGACTTTTTTTTGGGTGCTAACTATTTTTATGTAGATATTGAGAGTAAAAAGAACAGTGAAGCATTGCCTATTCTTAACCCTATATTTGAACAAACATTTAAAATGGGTGCATTGTCCGCAGTTGCACAGTATGACACACGAGATACTATATTTACGCCATCTAAAGGTTTATTTGCGAAAGCAACGATAAGACGTTTTGATGAAAAGTTTGGTGGTAATGAAAATTTTTGGCGTTATGGTGCCAAAGCATTTTACTTTCATCCACTTTCTGAAAAACTTATCCTAGGATTAAGGGTTGAAGGAGAGAGTGTGGATGCTTCTGATGGTGACCGTGTACCATATATGGCTAAACCCTCTGTGAATATGAGAGGTATACCCGCTATGCGATATCAGGGTCAGAAGATGCTTTTAGCTGAAGCACAGCTGCGGTGGGAATTTATTGATCGATGGAACATGGTCTTTTTTGGCGGAGCAGGGAAAGCATTTGGCGATGAGACACGCCTGGAACCTGGTACAGGTCTTGTAAAGGAAAACTTAAGTTTTCAGGACGCTCCAACACACCCTGCAGGTGGTGTCGGTTTTCGTTATGAGCTAGCAAGAAAATTTGGTCTTTGGGGCGGTTTGGATTTTGCCACCAGTGAAGAAAATGATTTTGCATTTTACATCACCGTAGGTAGTGCATGGGGAGCGTTTTAAAGGCTAATCAGCCCAAATATATTGCCATGCTATGACTATACCGTCAAAATCTGTGCCATAGCGGGTGTTAATACCGGTATTACCAAAGATTTTAATCGTATTTTGTTTATCTATTGGCATTGCAAATGTTACTCCTAAACGACTATTACTTAATGTAGTATTGGGAACAACAACACCATCATTAATATATTGTCCACCTTTATAGTAAGTAGCACCAACAGCTAACCACATACCTTTGCGAAATGTATAAAGAACATGTGCTTGAGCTGAATAGATCGGATCCTGTTTTCTTTTTATACCTCCGTAAAAATCATCATTTGTAGTATAAAATTCTGCATCTGCTGTAAATTCAAGTGTGTAATCAGAGATGACTTTAGAGATACCTATCGCCGGTTTTATCGACCATCTGTTTGTCCCAATATTGATAAGTCTTGAAGCATTGTATTGTCCTGTAGGAATAGTAGCTTGAATACTTAGCCCTACAATGGTATCTTGCTTATATGAAGCAAACTCCTGGAATGAGAGTGCAGGTCCCCCAAATAAGTTAAAAGTCAGTCTGGCTTTAGTATCTGCCATGCCACTAACATCTCGACTAACATCCAAACCAAACTGTTGCGCAGTACCAGAAAGAGAAGAGGTAGGGAGAATAATATCAAACTTTGTATTATGACCCAAAACATCAAATGCTCTTCCATATGCGATAAAAGCACTCTTTATCTTTAGGTTTGGATTTTCTAGTCCGAGAGATTGGTTCTCCGGTATGGCACCTTCCGTATAACCGATACCTGTAAATAGAACATTGACATCTATAGGCGTATTAGAGTACAGTTTAGGTTCAAGCGTTTGTGCACTCAGTATTTGGGTGCATAATAAGAGTAGTATTCCAAGAATCGATTTTTTCATTTTATCTCGTACCACCTATTTCATTGGATTAGTTCTATTTTATCTAATTTTTCTTTTTATACAGTAAATCACAGAGAACGGCTTTATTGATACGGTTTAATCACCACTTTAAATGTATAACTATATAAAATAATAAATAAAAACTTGAAGTAATATATAAATATCTTATAACTTTCATTATAAAGATTAACACAA
Source organism: Sulfurovum sp. (assembly GCA_965657515.1). Classification (GTDB taxonomy): domain Bacteria; phylum Campylobacterota; class Campylobacteria; order Campylobacterales; family Sulfurovaceae; genus Sulfurovum. The sequence continues at coordinate 798 of CBFHPE010000132.1, read as the reverse complement.
AATTAACACAACTACGTCAAAATGCTAAAAATTTTTAATAGGGAACACTTATAATGAGAAATATGAAAAAAATAAAGTATTCGTTAGTAGCTGTATTGGCGATTGCTACAATGATGCATGCGGCAGAAGATCTAGGGACTATCACTGTTGAATCATCAACGATTGATGATAAGTTTGATGCAAAAAAACTAGAGGTATCAAATACGGTTACATTAAATGGTGAAGAGGTAGATGCATTTATGGCAAATAACATTGCAGATGTATTAAATACTGTTCCAGGGGTTACTGCAAGAAAGAATGAGGGAGACTCAAACAAGATACACATCAGAGGTGTTGCAACTGAACACTATATGGGTGAGAAACCTGGTGTTGCGATCGTGATCGATGGTGTACCTGTACAGGAAAGAGCAGGAGCTGTAAACATTGATATGGACAATATTGAGTCTATTAAGGTTATCAAAGGTGGTGCTTCTTACTTATATGGAAATGACGCTTTATCTGGTGCAGTGGTAATCACTACAAAAAGACCAAAAGCGACCAATCAAGGTTCTGTAAGTGCAGAATTCGGTAGTTATGGATATGAGAAGTATATAGCAAACTATACAGGTGGTACAGAAAATTTTGCGTATCAAATCCAAGGAAGCTATAAAGCAAGTGATGGATACTGGGAAGATTCAGATTATTGGGCAAAGTCAGTAAATGGTAAATTCCAATATTACATCGATGATACAAGTGACATTACTTTAGGTATAGACAGAAGTAAAAGATATGAAAATGACACAGGATCTATCACGCATA
>CBFHPE010000131.1:0-4790 GCA_965657515.1 Sulfurovum sp. | reverse complement strand
CCTGGCAGCATTTCAGATAGGCTCTCCTTTATCTGTTATGGTCATAAAACACAATGGGGACTTCCTGGAGATCATCAATCCTGCCATTATCAAAAGAGAAGGGACTGTGACCCCTACTGAAACCACTGCTTACTTTCCAGGACTCAGTGCAAAAACAAAACGCTATGAGAAAATAAAAGTGATGTATGAAGACAGAGATGCAAAACAGCAATTCCTCTCTGCTGAAGGTGATCTGGCGATTACTATCCAAAGAAAAGCTGACTACCTGCTGGGTGCAAACTTTAGGATACGAATGACCGAAGAAGAGAAACAGCTCTTTGATAATAAGCTGGAATTTGGTACCGACAGTCTGAATTTTAATGACTGTCCTACGGTATTTAAAAGAGACCGCATACTCCGTGTGATCAATTACGGATTCATTGCCGGTATTATCGGCTTGCTCATAGGACTTTTTCTCTCTGGAGAAAACCTGCTACTACTCACAACAGGCATTGAAACTCTTATGATATCGATCCTTGTACTCATCGTTGGCTACTTTTTCTATGCACAACATGAAGGAAAACAGTACAAACAGTGTACCTCATGTCAGATAGGAAACATCATAGGAACCACCACAATTTTAGCATTTAAGTTGCTCCTTCTATTTATCGCTAGTTATATTATACTTTACTAAATAACACGAGTCAAAAGTTATAACTGTAACAATTTACAGATAACCCTTATAAGGTTATGAATACTAGCAATTATCCAGATATATTTTGTATATGTAGTGTTTTTATAATATTGAGACAGCCCTTTATTTATCTTCCATAATGTTATTCTGTTAAGACTGGGAAAATGAAAGTTATTGTTATAAAAAATATCATGAATAAAAAGAAAAAATGCGTTAGAATAAACTAATTTTAAAAGGAATACAATGAATTTAAATGGATGGCAAAAACTTTGGATAGTTGTCAGTTTATTGTCAGGAATTGGATTTGGTTACTATACGGTCAAAATAGTTCCTGAAGTGCCTAGATACATTAAACTCGATTGGATAAAAAGTGTAAGTGGCGTAATGGCAGAAGGAATGCTTAATAATAACAATCAACCTGTGACTATACGTCAAGTGTATAATGACTTATACGACAAATACAAAACACTAGATGCGATAACAGCTTCATTCGAGGAGATGGCAGAAGAAAAGACTAAAGATAAGGCAAAAAGAGAAGTCCTCGATGAGATTGCTTTAGTCAATCAACGCTATAAAGAGAAATTGGCAGATCCTAATAAAAATAATACTCTTTATATGACAATGATTATTTCGTGGTTATTTACTTCAACTGTACTCTATGTACTTGGGAATCTAATAGGTTGGATAATACGAAGGTTCAAGAAGTAGAATCACAGTATCAAAAAGAAAGAAGAATTAAAAAAACAAATAGCCATGATTCAGCCACGTTTTTTTCATTAGTCCAAAAATTTTATTATATGGGGTACTTCTTTTACTTCATCATCTTTCATAAAATGATAGATCAATATTTATCTAAATAACCTATCTATTGACATATTTACATAATTGTGCAATACTCCTACTCTTTTATAAAATGAAAGTGAATATTAATACTAACGGAGCGAACATGTCTATAAAAAAACATAAGTACATTAATCTCTTATTAGTATTTATGCTAAGTTTCTCTATGGCACATTCATTTGTGGTAGAAGAAAATCCTCAACCAATAGATTCCCATGAGTGTGTTGGTTGTGTAGTTGAACTTGAACATTCCTCACATTCAAATTCTGATCATAGTCATGTATTTAATTGTGAATTTCATAATCCTTACATTTTATCAGACAATGCAACATTACTTTTAAGTGAAAAAGTGGCTGCATCTACTTCTTTTACTCCAAAGTCATATACTTATTATCACTCTAACAAACTTATTAAACCCCCTATAGCATAACTCTCTTTTACAAATAATCAATTTTACTACTTGAAAGCATAAGATGTGCATTTTCATACATATTTCTATGTAAATGTATGTTTTTTCACTTAGATTCTTTCGCAAGTTTTACAAGTTTCTATAACTTTAAACGTGAGCCAAAGTCTATAACGTAGTTGTAAAATACACTTAATAGATAAACAATAATTAATAAAAAAAGGAAAAAATATGTCAAAAAAAGTATATTTAATTTTAGTATTTTTAGGAGCTTTTACATTTTTAGGATGTGAAAGTAAAAGTGCTTCAAAATTAGAAAATGAAACAACAGATAAACTTGCAAAGGTTTTGGAACAAACATCAGACTATGTAGGGAAAAAAGTAGTGATAGACGGAAACTATTTCCCTGCATGCTCAAGTACAAAATGTACAGATGATTTTATATTAAAAAGTGGTGTAGCTCAGATAAAAGTATTTACAATGGGTAACTTGAAATTTAAAGATATTAAACATGCTCAACCAGTAAGGGTCTCTGGTATATTAAGAGAAACATCGCAGAGCCCTTTTATTGAAGCAACAGTGATTGAGAAAAGATAATGGGTTTTCTTCAATTTGCGTTTAAAAACCTTATACGAAGTAAGGTACGAACTCTTTTAACTCTTTTAAGTATTGCATTGACTACCATTATCCTTTTTATTGTGCTTTCTTTAAATAAAGGGTTTGAGAGTTCCATACAAGAAGATTTGGTTGATGGTATTGGTGCACATCTTTTTGTAGCTCGTGGAGGTTGTCCAATGGATGCAGCATCTATTATAGCTCAAGGTGGAATTAGTCCAATGTATATTCCCCAGAGTGTGTATGAGACCATAAAAGACGTACCAGGCCTTGAGCATATTATGCCATTTAAAATTTTCTCTATCACAACCTCTGATGGAATGAGAACAGATATATTTACGGGTCTGACTAAAGAAGTTGAAGTGATGAAAGGGAAATGGAAATATGACGAGGGAGGATGGTTTACAAGTGACGATTCTGTTATTTTAGGTGCTGATATCGCCACAATTGAAAAAAGAAAAGTTGGTGAAAAAATATACGTCGAGCATTTTGATAAAGAGTTCGTAGTATCAGGTATTTTAGAGTACGCATATAACCAAGATGATGGGATGATCTTTCTTCCTCTCAAAACAGCACAAAAACTCATAAACAGAGAAGGTAAACTATCTGCCATAGCAGTAGGTTTAAAAGATATCAATGAAATAAATACGATAAAAGCACAGATCAAGTCGAAGCTTGCAGATGATTATATGGTTATAACGCCTGAAGCAATTGGAAATGAGATTATGAGCTTCTTTGATAGTACGCGTGCAATTATGTTTGCTGTGCTCTTTTTCACACTTGTTGTAAGTACGGTAGGAATTGCAAATACCATCATAACCATGATATATGAGAGAAGAAAAGAATTTGCATACTTAAAGTGTGTAGGTGCTGGATTTATGGATATCTATAAAATTGTTTTGTATGAAACATTGATGCTGTGTGTAGCTGGAATTGCTGTTGGATTGTCAGCAGGAATGCTATTTTCAAGTCTCTTTGAAAGCTACGTTAGAGAGATTTTTCTTAACTCTTACGTCTCATCAACGGCAGATATAATTAGACCTAGTTTTGAGATTGCATCTATTACATTCTTAATTATTATCGTCATTGGTCTTATAGCGGCTACTTTACCTGCAATTAAAATATCAAAGATTATGCCTATGGAGGCAATTAGAAATGAATAACAATAATATTATTGAAATAAGTGATCTTACAAAGAGATACAAAAGAGGCTCTGAAGATATCTATGCACTCGATGATATCAGCCTAACGATAGAGAGTGGAGAGTTTATGGCCATTACTGGTGCTTCAGGATCAGGAAAAACAACATTGATGAATATCATTGGATGTATAGATAATCCTACTGAAGGTGGCATAAAAATTGAAAATACTGATGTGAGTAATATGCATCAAAATGAACTTACCACAGTCAGAAGAGACACACTTGGGTTTGTATTTCAGCAGTTTTATCTCATTCCAACATTGACAGCATCAGAAAATGTTCAGCTTCCTGGCCTTTTTGCAGATAATGTGCACAGAGAAAAGAGAGCGGAGGAACTTTTAGAATTGGTTGGACTTGGAGACAGGACAGATCACCTTCCTTCGCAAATGTCTGGAGGTGAAATGCAAAGAGTGGCGATCGCCAGAGCTCTTATTAATTCACCAAAAATTTTACTTGCAGACGAACCTACGGGTAACCTAGATTCAAAAAATGCTGAAATTATTTTTGATACTTTCAAAAAACTAAATCAAGATGGGTTGACGATCATTGTGGTCACACACAGTAATGAACTAGCTCAAACTGCAAAGAGGATGGTTTCGATTAAAGATGGTAAGATTAATACAAATTAAGACATTAATACCCTTACTACTGCTCTTTAATGTATATGCTGGGGCAGCTCAAGTTGATATAGAGGGTAGTTTAGAGTACATGTATTCAGACAACGAGGGAGATAATCTCTCTCTTGAAAAGGCCAGTATTAGTATTAGAGAAACTTTATCCGATGAAGATGGAGATAGACTTCATCTCTTTTTTAAGTTAGAATCTGAGGATAATTTTAATGAAACCCATATTGATCAGCTTTATGCAAAATATAAAGGTCCGATGGGAAGATGGAATATTACATTAGGTAGAAGCTTTATACCATTTGGGCTTATAACAGACTATGACTCTGAAATGCTTCTTGTAGAGACACAGGAAAAAAAAACCATAGGCTATAAAGGTGATGATGGGATAAAACTATCAGGTTTTTGGAAATCCATCGACTATGAACTTCT